>JBBIQA010000132.1:0-11354 GCA_037442565.1 Rhodospirillales bacterium | reverse complement strand
CCGGGCCAATCGTCGCCTGCTGATCTTCGTGGCGGCCTCGGTCGCCCTGCATTTCCTGCTGACCGCGACCGCGCTGGTGGCGCCGGGGTTGCTGGGACTGCCGGAGCATAAACCCCTCAAGCAGGACGCTCCTCTGCCCTCGCTGGAATTCGTGGTGGTGCAGGAGAAGGGCTTCGGCAAGCCCACCGCCCCCGAAGCCGCGGATAAGCCTGCCCCCAAGGCGCCTGCATCCAAACAGGAACCGCCGCCCCGACCGGAGCCAGAGGCGGCCAAGCCGCCGGAACCGAAGCTGCCGCAAGACCCATCGGCCGAGGCCGGACCCCAGCCTCAAGCCGAGCCCAAGCCTGAAGCCAAGCAGGCCGAGGTCACGGCGGCACCGCTGCCCCCGCCCGCGGCCAAGCCGGCCCCGAAGGCCGACCGTGCGCCGCAGATCAATCTCGGTGGCACCGACAGCCTCAGTTCGCTGGTCGCCACGGGCTCGCAGATCATCCCCGTCGAGGTCGATGCCAAGTTCCGCAACCGCGAGCCGGTCTACCCCGCACAGGCTGCCCGCCTGGGTGAGCACGGTCTTGTTGTCGTGCAGGTCCATGTCGCGCCGGACGGGCATGTTGAGGCGGTGGGAATCGAGAAAAGCTCGGGCCACGTCATGCTGGACGAAGCCGCGCGGGAAGCGGTCGTCACCTGGCATTTCCGCCCGGCGATCGACGGCGGCGTGCCGGTGCAATCGACGATATCCATCGCGATAGACTTCACGCTGCGGTAGGCAACCGCCACCAGCGATCCCAGGCAGGAGGACAGCAGGCATGGTTCGGATCGACAGGGTCGTGACACGCGGCGGCGACGGCGGGGAAACCTCGCTGGGCGACGGCACCCGCGTGCGCAAGGACGCGCTGCGGGTGGAGGCCTATGGCACCGTGGACGAAGCCAACGCGGTGATCGGGCTGCTGCGCCTGCACACCGCCGACGAGGCGGATGCGATGCTGGCGCGCATCCAGAACGATCTGTTCGATATCGGCGCCGATCTCTGCGTGCCCGGCGCGGCAGGGGAACGCCTGCGAGTGACGGATGCGCCGATCCTGCGGCTGGAGGCTGAAGTGGCGGCGATGAACGAAGCCCTGCCGCGGCTGACCAGCTTCATCCTGCCCGGCGGCAGCGCGGCCGCGGCGCATGCGCACCTTGCCCGAACCGTGGTCCGCCGCGCTGAGCGCCTGGCGGTCGCCCTGGCGAGCGAGGAGGAGGTCAATCCGGCGGTGATCCGCTACCTCAACCGGTTGTCGGACCATCTGTTCGTGCTGTCGCGCAAGCTGAACGACAATGCCGCGAACGACGTGCTGTGGGTGCCCGGCGGAGGCATGGGGGCGGCCCGGTAGACCCCTCCGCGCCGGCCGCATAAGCTGGCCACATGATCCAGCATATCGAGTTCGACCCTACCGCCCGCGCGCCGCTGGCCGGCATCCGCGTGGTGGATTTGTCCCGCCTGGTCGCGGGCAACATGATCAGCCTGCAGCTGGCCGATCATGGCGCGGAGGTGATCAAGATCGAAGACCCCGACAAGGGCGATCCCCTGCGCGCCTGGCGCACCAAGGGCCAGAGCCTGCATTGGAAGGTCTACGCCAGGAACAAAAAAAGCCTGGCGATGAATTTGCGTTCGGCGGTGGCCAAGCAGGCGCTGCACGACCTGCTCGACACCACCCAGGTGCTGATCGAGAATTTCCGCCCCGGCACGCTGGAGGCCATGGGCTTCGCGCCGGATGTGCTGCATGCGCGCAATCCCGGCCTGATCATCGTGCGCGTGACCGGCTTCGGCCAGGACGGACCGTATCGCGACCGGCCGGGCTTCGGCACGCTGGTGGAGGCGATGTCCGGATTCGCCTCCAAGAACGGTTTTGCGGATCGCCCGCCGGTGCTGCCGCCGCTGGCGCTGGCCGACATGGTGGCCGGGCTGTATGGCGCCTATTCGGTGATGATCGCGCTGCGCGAGGTGGAGAAGGGCGGAAAAGGCCAGGTGATCGACCTGCCGCTGCTCGATCCCATCGTTTCCATCCTGGGGCCGGAGGCGGCGATCTATCGCGTGTCCGGCGAGTTGTCGCCGCGCACCGGCAGCCGGTCGATCACCACCTCGCCGCGCAACACGTTCCGCACCAGGGAAGGCCGCTACATCGCCATTTCCGCGTCCATCCAGGCAATGTCCGAACGGCTGATGCGCGCCATCGGCCGCGAGGACATGATCACTGACCCGCGCTTTCGCACCAACACCGACCGTCTGCACCATGTCGAGGAATGCGAGGCGCCGATTGCCGAATTCATTGCCGCGCGCACTCTGGCCGAGAACATGGCGGTGTTCGAGGCGGCGGAAATAACCGCAACGCCGGTCTACGACATCGACCAGTTCCTTGATGATCCGCACGTGCAGGCGCGCGGCGTGATCGTGGAGGCGCCGGACGCCGAAGCCGGCTCGGTGCTGATGCACAACATCATCCCGCGCCTGTCCGATACACCCGGCAAGCTGCGGCTGCCCGCGCCCGATCTCGGCCAGCACACGCGGGAAATCCTGACCGGCCTTGGCTATACCGACGAACAACTCGCCGCCCTCGTGAGCGCCGGCGCGATCAAGGAATAAGAAAATGGAACGGAACCTGCCGGTCTGGCGCTCGCTGATGTATGTCCCGGTCAATGTCGAGAAATTCGTCGACACGGCGGCGGACCGCAACGCCGACGCCTATATCCTCGATCTGGAAGACGCCGTTGCCCCGTCGCAAAAGGCAAGTGCGCGGAAAATGATCGCCGCCGCCATCCCCAAGGTCTCGCGCAAGGGGGCGGATGTGGTGGTGCGGGTGAACCGGCCCTGGCGCATGCTGATCGCCGACCTGGAAGCCGCGGTCATTCCCGGCGTTGCCGCGCTCGCGTTGCCGAAGATCGAAAGCGCCGAGCACATTCAGATGATCGCCGAGATCGTCGATGAGCTGGAGCTGGAGCGCGGCCTGCCCAACGGCACCGTGCAATTCATCGCCATGGTGGAAACCGCCAGCGGCTTCTTCCGCACCGAGGCGATCGCGCGCAGCCACCCCCGCGTGGTGGCGATCACCATCGGCGCGGAGGACATCGCCTTGTCCGTCGGCATGCTGCCGGAGGCGGAGGGCCTGTTCTACCCGAAGCAGCACTCCATCTTCGCCGCCCGCGCCGCCGGCATCCTGCCGCTCGGCTTCATCGGCACGGTGGCCGACTACAAGGACACCGAGGCATTCCGCGCCACGATCAAGCGTTCGCGCAAGCTCGGCTTCGCCGGTGCCGCCTGCATCCATCCGTTGCAGGTGCCGATCCTGAACGAGGAATACGGCTACACCCCCGAGGAGGTGCGCCGCGCCCAGGCGATGGTGGACGCCTACGATGCCGCGCTGGCGGCGGGCAAGGGCGCGATCGAGTTCGAGGGCAAGATGATCGACATCCCCGTCGTGGCCCGGGCCCAGGAAGTGCTGAAACGGGCTTCCGCGCTGGCAGCAAAGGGGCACTGACATGGCCGGCGGGCTGGCGCTGCTTTCCACTCTGGGCCTGCAAGGTGCGCTGCGCGGATTGATCCCGGCGTTCGAATCCGAAACCGGAATCAAACTCGACGCCGTCTTCGGACCCACCGCGGTGCAGATGGACCGCATCGGCGGCGGAGCGACGGCCGACGTGGCGATCCTGACGGCGGCCGGGATCGATACTCTGATTGCGGCCGGCACCATGCTCGCGGGCAGCCGCACCGATCTGGCATTGTCGGCCGTCGGTTTCGCCGTGCGCGCCGGCGCTGCAAGGCCGGACATTTCCTCGGTTGCCGCCGTCAAGCACACGCTGCGTCAGGCGGGCTCAATCGTCTACTCGAAGGCCGGCGCCAGCGGCATCTTCTTCGCCGGGCTGCTCGAACGCCTGGGAATGGCGGAGGAAGTCAATGCCAAGGCGACCATCGTCCCAAGCGGTTTCACCGCCGAACGCGTCGCCAAGGGCGAGGCGGAACTGGCGGTGCAGCAGATCAGCGAATTGATGGAAGTGCCGGGCGTCGACATCGTCGGCAAACTGCCCGCGGAAATCGGCAGCGAGACGATCTTTTCGGCGGGACTGTTCGCCGCCTCGTCCCGGCGGGATGCGGCGCGGGCTTTCGTGGCGTTCCTGTCCACGCCGTCCGCTGCTGCCGCAATCGCCAGCAGTGGCCTCGTGCCGCTTGCCGCCTAGATCACCCGTCCGGCAACCGCATCGAGCCGCGCCAGCAGGGCCGGGTCGCGCTTTTCGGGCGCCGTGATGATCGCGTAGTCCAGCGCCCGGTCGCAGCCGGCCGGGCACGGGCCCCGTTTCTGACCCAGGAAGGGCACCACGGTCTTGACCAGCTCGCGCGCCTTCTCGGCATTGCCGAGCAGCACCTTCACCACCGCGTCCACCGTCACGTGGTCGTGGTCGGGGTGCCAGCAGTCGAAATCGGTCACCATCGCCACGGTCGCGTAGCAAATCTCCGCCTCGCGAGCGAGCTTCGCCTCGGGCATGTTGGTCATGCCGATCACGCTGCAGCCCCAGGAGCGATACAGCTCGCTTTCGGCCTTGGTAGAGAATTGCGGGCCTTCCATCACCAGATAGGTGCCGCCGCGCGAGACGGGCAGGCCGAGGCCCCGGGCGGCGTGCTCCACGGCGTCGCCGATACGCGGACAGACCGGATGGGCCATCGACACATGGGCGACGATGCCCTCGCCGAAGAAGCTTTTCTCGCGCGCGAAGCTGCGGTCGATGAACTGGTCGACAATCACGAAATGCCCGGGCGGCAACTCGGCCTTCAGGCTGCCCACCGCGGACAGCGACAGGATATCGGTGACGCCGGAGCGTTTCAGGGCATCGATGTTGGCACGGTAGTTCAGATGCGTCGGCGATGTCGGATGGCCGCGGCCGTGGCGCGGCAGGAACACGCAGCGCACGCCGGCCAGTTCGCCGAACAGCAATTCATCGGACGGCGTTCCCCAGGGCGTCGCCACCGGGCGCCAGCTTTTGTTCGTGAGCCCCTCGATATCGTACAGCCCGGACCCGCCGATGATGCCGATCACCGGCTCGATTTCATTGGCCATTGGCGGCTCCAGGTCTCGTGCAGGTCAAGGGTTGCCAAAGGGCGCGCCCTTTGAAGGGGCTGTAACTGCGAAACAGATGCAGAGGGGGCAGATGCAGGGGGGCATAGCCCCCTGCCTCAGCTTACCTAATGATCGACATCCGCCCAGATCTGCCGCTTCACGGCATAGGTGACGCCGGTCATCAGCACCAGGAACAGGGCAATGCGCACGCCCATCTTCTTGCGCTCGGCCAGTTCCGGGTTGGACACCCAGGACAGGAAGGTCACGACATCATGCGCTTCCTGCTCGAGCGTATTCTTGGTGCCGTCGGCGTATTCCACCTGGCCGTCGGAGAGCGGCTGGCGCATGGCGATCTGATGGCCGGGGAAATACTTGTTGTAGTTCATCCCCTCCTGCATCTTCATGCCCGCCGGCGGATCGCCGAAACCCGTCAGCAGGTCGTAGACGTAGTCGGGCCCGCCCACCCGCGCATTGACGATCAGCGACAGGTCCGGCGGCAGCGCTCCGCCGTTCACCGCGCGGGCCGCCTTTTCGTTCGGGAACGGCGCGCGGAAGCGGCTGGACGGCGTGGCGGGGCCGGTGACCGGCTCGCCGGAGTCATTCAGACCCAGCGGAACGTCGAAGCCGGCGGCGATGCTCTTGATCTGCGCGGGCGACAGGCCGATGCCGGACAGGTTGCGATAGAACATCTGGTTCATCGAATGGCAGTTCGAGCAAACCTCCGAATAGATCTGGAAGCCGCGCTGGGCGGCGGCCAGGTCGTAGGTGCCGAACAATCCCTCGAAGCTCCAGTTCTGCTTCGGCAGGGTGATGGTTTCCTCGGCCGGCGCTGGGACGACGAGCGCGGAACCGGCGAGCAGCGCGAAGCCGGCAACCAGGGAACGGAGACCCAGGGAACGAATACCTAGGAAACGCATCAGATTTTCTCCATCGGCTTGGCAGCGGCGCCGCCGGGCAGGGGGCCACCGCCAGCGCCGCCGAGCACGGGCCGGCTGATGCTTTCCGGCAGCGGCAGCGGCCGCTCCAGGAACCCGAGCAGGGGCAGAATGACCAGGAAGTGCAGGAAGTAGTAGGCGGTGGCGACGCGGCCGACCACCACATAGATGCCTTCCGGCTTGTTCGCGCCGCAGATCCCCAGCGCGACGACGGCCAGCACCCACACCCAGATCAGCTTGCGGTAGATCGGGCGGAACCGCGCGCTGCGCACCTTGCTGGTGTCCAGCCAGGGCAGGATGAACAGCACCGCGATCGAGCCGAACATCATGCACACGCCGCCGAGCTTGTTCGGCACCGAGCGCAGGATGGCATAGAACGGCAGGAAGTACCATTCCGGCACGATGTCCGCCGGGGTCTGCAGCGGGTTGGCCGGGATGAAGTTGTTGGGGTCGCCCAGAAGGTTCGGCGCGAAAAACACCAGGCAGGCAAATACCAGCAGATAGACGCACAGGCCGACGCTGTCCTTCGCCGTGTAGTACGGATGGAACGGCAGCGTGTCCTGCGGGGTCTTCACGTCGATGCCGAGCGGGTTGTTGGACCCGGTGATGTGCAGCGCCACCACGTGCAGGAACGTCACGCCGACGATCACGAACGGCAGCAGGTAGTGCAGGCTGAAGAAGCGGTTCAGCGTAGGCTGGTCGACCGAGAAGCCGCCCCACAGCCAGGTCACGATCGGCTCGCCCACGATCGGGAAGGCGGAGAACAGGTTGGTGATGACGGTGGCGCCCCAATAGGACATCTGGCCCCAGGGCAGCACGTAGCCCATGAACGCGGTGGCCATCATCAGCAGCAGCAGCGCCACGCCCAGGATCCACAGCAATTCCCGCGGATACTTGTAGGAGCCGTAGTACATGCCGCGGAAAATGTGCACGAACACCACGATGAAGAACATCGAGGCACCGTTCTGATGCACGTAGCGCAGCAGCCAGCCGTAGTTCACGTCGCGCATGATGTGCTGGATGCTGTCGAAGGCCAGCATCGTGTTCGGCTGGTAGTTCATCGCCAGGAAGATGCCGGTGATGATCATGATCATCAGGTTGACCATCGCCAGCGCGCCGAAATTCCACAGATAGTTGAAATTCTTCGGCGTCGGGAAGGACCCGTATTCCTTCTGCATCATCGTGAAGATGGGCATCCGGGTGTCGATCCAGTTGATCACTGGATTCTGAAAATCGCTCTTGTGCAGGCCGGCCATTGGGGGGGAACCTCGTCCTAGTGGGCTGGTTTCGTCAGCCGATCTTGATCTTCGTGTCGGTCATGAACGCGTAGGGCGGCAGCGCCAGATTGAGCGGCGCGGGTCCATGGCGTACACGCCCGGAGGTGTCGTACTGGCTGCCATGGCAGGGGCAGAACCAGCCGCCCCATTCGCCGCGGTTGTCGGTCGGCTTGTTGCCGACCGGGATGCAGCCGAGATGGGTGCAGATGCCGATCAGCACGATCCACTGCGCGTGGTTGGGCTTCACCCGGGCCGAGTCGGCCATGGGATCGGTCAGTTGCGCCAGCGGCACGTCCTCGGCTTCCTTGATCTCCTTCGGCGTGCGATGGCGCACGAAGATCGGCTTGCCGCGCCACATCACGGTGATGCCCATGCCTTCGACGATCGGGGTGAGTTCCACCTCGGTCGAGGAGGCCGCGAGCACGTCCTTGGACGGGTTCATGCTGTCGATCAGGGGCCAGGCGATCGCGCCGGCCCCGACAATGGCGCCCGCGCCGGCGACCAGCTTCAGGAAGTCGCGTTTCGAGGGATCCTCGGGGAGACCATGCGCGGCACCTGGGGTGCCCTGAACTGCAGTCGCGGCGGTGTCGGCCATCTATCCCTCGATCAACCCGTAACGGGCGCATAGTGAACCAAAACCGGCCGGAGTTACACTCCAGCCGTGTTCGTCCGTATACTAGGAGCGTCCCTTAGCGGCTGCAACACGCCCACGGCCACACCTCCAGTAGAAACGTACCGAGGATTCGCGGAATATGCCTGAAATCCTGTCGCGCCCGTCCCATGACGCACTGAAGCCGGCGGCGCAAGCCTGGTTCGAGCATCTTCGTGACCAGGTCTGTGCGGAATTCGAGGCGATCGAACTCGAACATTCACCTGGCGGCACGGCCGAAGCGGGCAAATTCCGCCGCGACGCATGGAACCGGCCGACCGCAGACGGCTCGCCGGGCGGCGGCGGGGTGATGAGCGTGATGCACGGGCGGGTGTTCGAGAAAGTGGGCGTGAACGTCTCCACCGTCTGGGGCGAGTTCTCGCCGGAATTCCGCACGCAGATCCCGGGCGCGGCCGAGGACCCGCGCTTCTGGGCAAGCGGCATCAGCCTGGTGGCGCATATGCGCAGCCCGCTTGTGCCGGCGGCGCATTTCAACACCCGGATGCTGATCACCACGCAAGGCTGGTTCGGCGGCGGCGGCGATCTGACGCCGATGCGGCTGGACACGCCACCCGCGATCGAGGACGCGGCGGATTTCCATGCCACCTACCAGGCCGCCTGCGACCGGCATGATCCCGGCTACTACCCGGAATACAAGGCCTGGTGCGACCGTTACTTCTTCCTGCCGCATCGCAACGAACCACGCGGCGCCGGCGGCATCTTCTATGACCGGCTGAACACCGGGAACCCCGACAAGGATTTCGCCTTCACCCAGGAAGTCGGGCGCGCATTCCTCGACGCCTACCCCCGCATCGTCCGCCGGCGGATGCACGACGCATGGACCGCCGCCGAACGCGAACACCAGCTGATCCGCCGCGGCCGCTACGTGGAATTCAACCTGATCCACGACCGCGGCACCCTGTTCGGCCTGAAAACCGGCGGCAACGTGGAAGCCATCCTTATGAGCCTGCCGCCGGAGGTGAAGTGGCCGTAAGCCCAACAGGGCAACGCCCTGCTGGGGAACGGGCGGCTTTGCCCCGATACAGCCCCTACCCTATACCCGCCTGGCACGCCGCGGGCGGCGCACCAGCGCGAGGATGCCGGCCAGTCCGGAGCCGAACAGCGCCAGGGAACCGGGCTCGGGCACACCGGTGGTGGCCACGGTTCCGTCGATGACAAGGGTCGCGTTGCTGGCGTAGGGGCTGTAGGTGGCGCCGGCATAGGAGCCGGTGCCGTTCAGCCGGATGGTCTCCGAGAACGCGCCTGCCACCGACGTGTCGAAGGTCACGGCCAGCGGACCGAACTGCCCGCCCGCGGACAGGCCGGAGAACGTGGAGCCCAGCCACCCCAGGCCAAACCCGCCACCGCTGACCAGGCTGAAGCCGCCGGACAGCAGATCGGCAAGGCCCGTTGCCGCGTCGGTCGCGAACAGGTCGCTCGCCAACGTGCCGCTGCCGAGCACCAGGGTGCCGAAGTTCAGCGTGTAGACGCTGCCGACATTGCTGAAGGTGCCCGCGCCTGCCGACTTGCCGAACCCGGCCACCGCGTAGTTGTTGACCTGCGCGCTCAGCGCCACCGGCCCGGTGGTCAGGGCCGCATCGGCCAGCTGCGCGTCATGGCTGGCCAGCGCCAGCGTGGCGCTGCCGCTGCCATAGACCCCGGCGGTGCCGGTGTTCAGCCCGACCGTCAGAGCGTTCGAATTGCTCCCGGCCGCGACGCCGGCCCCAAGCGTGCCGCCGCCATTGGTGAACGGTCCGGTGACCGAGCCGATCCCGCCGATGATCACGTCGGTCAGCGCGCCGGAGGCGGTATTGGCGACGTTGATGCTGCGGGTGGCAACGATGTCGCCGACATGCACGATGCCGAAGTTGACCGACGGCGTCACCGTCGCGGCCGCGGTCTGATAGACGTTGCCGGTCAGGCCGACGCTGCCGGTGCCGACGCCGATATCCGGGGCGGCTGCCTCGCCGGCCACGGTCGTGGACGTGAAGCCAACGGACGCGGAGCCGCCGGTAAAGCTGCCCGCGGTCGACGTGTTCAGGCCGATTTTCAAGGTGCCCGCGTCGGTCGCTCCGGCCGACAGCCCGCCGATCGCGCCGCCTGCGTTGGTGAAGGCCGACGGCAAGGCGGTGATGGAAGCCTTCAGGTTCTCCGTGAACGCATCCGGGGAGGTGTTGGTCACGCTGATCGCCGCCGATGGGGCCGTGTCGCCGACGCGTGCGGCGAGGCTGATCGACCCGGTACCCAGCGTCGGGTTGGCAAGCCGGTAGACGCTGCCGGAGACCGCGACGGTCTTGTTGCCGAGATTGGTCGTCGTGCCGTCACCGGCCAGGCCGGTGCCGTCGGACACGAAATGCACGCCGACAGCGCCGCTTTTGGCACCGGCCGATGAGGTATCCAGGCCGACCACCAGGCTGGAGCCATCGGTGGCGCCGGAACCCAATCCGCTGAAGCTGCCGGCCGCCGTGAAGCCGGACGGCGGCGGTGCGACAACGTTGGCGTTAAGGGCTTCCACCGTGCCGGCCGGGCCGGTGGCGGTGTTGGTCACGCTGATCGCCTGGGTCGCGACCGCGGTGCCCTGGCGCACGCCGCCGAACGAGATCGCCGGGCTGCCGGGAGGCGGGTTGTTGATCTGCGGCGCCGCCAGCACGAAGACCCCGCCTGTGACGCTACCCGATACGCCGACATTCTGATCCGCCAGGGCGGTGATGCCGAGGCCGCTGGTGGTGGCGCCGTTCGAGGCCTGATGAACCAAGGTGCTGCCGTTGAACAGCCCGGCCGCGACGGTGCTGATCGTCGCCACCATAGACGTGTTGTCGGTGGCACCCGCCGCCAGATTGGTGATCGAGCCGCTGAAACTCGGGGTCAGCGTGTCGCCGCCACCCGCCGTGTAGGCGCCGAAGCTGCTGTTCAACCCCTCGGAGAACGCGCCCACCGGGGCGGTATTGGTGACGCTCAGCGCCTGGCTGACGCTGCCCCCGCCGTCGCCCACATGGGCGACGAAGTGCAGCGGCGCGATCGCGTTGGACGAGGCGAGGTTATAGACCGCGCCGGTCACCGCGACGTTCTGGGATGCGAGCGGGGTTGCCGCCAGATGGCTCGTGGTGCTGCCGTTGGAGGTGAAGCCAAGGGTCGCGTTGCCGTTCTTGCTGCCGGCGCTCGAGGTGTCGATCCCGACCTTGATCGAATTATTGGCCGCGGCCCCGGCCGCCAGATTGGTGAACGACGCGCCGTTGGTCGTGACGCCGCCGCTGGTCCCGCTGACCGCGGCATCCAGCCCTTCCTGGAAGGCGGCGCTGGTGATCACCGTGTTCTGAACGCTCACCGCCTGCTGGGCGATCACGTCGCCGACATGGTGGTTGCCGAACGCGATCGGCAGCGCGGTGCCGATCGTTGGATTGGCCAGGTC
>JBBIQA010000131.1:0-12800 GCA_037442565.1 Rhodospirillales bacterium | reverse complement strand
CATTCGCGCGGTCGGAGCGAAGCTGTTCTTCCTGCCCCCCTACAGCCCCGACCTGAACCCGATCGAGCAAGCCTTCTCCAAGCTCAAGACGCTGTTGCGCAAAGCCGCCGAGAGAACCGTCACCGACACGTGGAAGCGCATCGGTAAACTGCTCGACGAATTCACACCAAAAGAATGCGCCAACTACGTCCGAAATTCAGGATACGCTTCAATATGATCCGAACGCGCTCTAACGGCGGCTTTGAAGCAGGCTCGCCGGCCGAGAAGCGCGAGCACCTCCGTTGTCACCGGCCCCGCGGCGTCTCCGTCGGCAAAGGCTGCGAGCTGATGGGCCTCTCGCGATCCTCGGCAGCTTCGTTTATCTGGCCGCCATCCTCGACGTCTGGTCGCGCAAGGTCGTCGGTTACGCAATCAGTCGCTCGATGGACGCCCGCATCGCCGTGGCTGCGCTCAAAGCCGCGATCAGGGGCCGCAACCCGCCCAAGGGCTGCATTCACCACTCCGACAGGGGTTCGAATATGCGTCCGAGATCTATCATGCGCCGCTGACCGCCCATGGCTTGGTCGGGTCGATGAGCCGCCGCGGCAACCCCTATGACAACGCCAAGGCGGAGAGCTTCATGAAGGCGCTGAAGGTCGAGGCTGTCTACCTGGCTGCCTATGAGACATTCGAGGACGTCACCGCCGACCTTCCGCGGTTCATCGACGAGATGTATAACGAAAAACGCCAGCATTCGACCTTGGGCTATCTCAGCCCCGCGCAGTTCGAACACCAACACGCCCGGCAGACGGTCAAAATAGTCGCTTGAAATTGTCCACTCCGAGGGACGCACTCCAAAAGGGGGTCAGCTTTGGAAGCGATTTGACAGTCAGCAGCGAAGTTTCGACAGATAAGGCGGCGTGATGTAGGACACCAATCAAAGGTCTGGTAGGGTGGGGGTGGAGCGTAGCCAAGCTCCTTCGACGATGAACACCGTGTGTTCTCCGGGCAGGCGTGGAATAGGGCCCCCAGCATTAGGTATTGGCGACTTTGTATTTACGATATGAACGTATTTACCGTGGCTCATGTCATATCCCAAAGCTATGAATGTCGATTTCGGGTTTTGGGAAGGTGGCGTCCTGGCCATGTCAAGGCAGTTCGGTAAAGAAGGCTCCATGCCCCTTCACCCCGCAAGGGAACTCGTTCCCTTGACCCTCTTAAATTGGTTTCTTGGGAAGAGGGCCATGACGTAGCCCATCAACGGCTTCGTCGGTTGGGCCCTCTTCCCAAGAAACCAGTCCATGGGGTTGAGGGGACGAGTCCCCTCACGGGTGCAGGGCAGAGCCCGCCGGGGTCTGGGGCGGAGCCCCAGCCTTGCTACCAGCCGTTCACGCGCGGCCAGGTGGCGACGACTTCGTCGCTGCCGTCGATCACGTAGTAGCGGTCATGTGCCGCCGCGGTCATGCAGGTGTGATTGGGGGCGATGCGCACCAGGCCGCCGATCGGTAGATCGAGCGGATGCGCGGGATCGAGTTCGATCAGCCCGTGCTCCTGATACGCCCGCCGTACGATGGCGTCGCCGTGGCGGCGGCTGCCGTCCAGGTCCAGCATCAGTCCGAAACCATAATCCTTCGGCGCCGTCTCGGTGCTGCGGTCCTTCGACAAGGCGATTCCGCCGGCATCCACCAGCAGCTTTCCGGGGCGCCGGCCGATCACGCTGGCCAGCACCGTCACCGCGATGTCGTCGAACCCGTGGGTGCCGATTTCGGCCTGGAACAGGTCGCCGAACATATAGACCCCGGCGCGCACTTCCGTGACGCCTTTCAGGGATCCGGCATGCAGCGCGGTGGGGGAACTGCCTACCGAAACGATCGCGCATTCATGCCCGGCCTGCCGCAGCCGTTCGGCGGCACGCACCGCGCCGGCGCGCTCGGCCTCGGCGATGACGGTCATGTCGGCGGCGCTGCGGCCGGCATAGCTGTGCCCGGCATGGGTCATCACCCCGGCCAGGCTGGCGCCGAGCCTGGCGGCGATCTCCAGCAGCGCGTCATCCTCTGGCCCGACGCCACCGCGCGCCTCTCCGGTGTCTATCTCGATCAGGCAGCGCGGCGGCAGCGGCGCCGCGGCGATGATCCCGGCGGTAGCAATATCATCGGTAATCACCAGGATCCTGGCGCCGTCGGCATTCAGCCTGGCGATCTCGGCCAGCTTGCGCGGCGTGATCCCGACCGCGTACAGAATGTCGGTGATCCCGTGGGCGCTGAAATACTCGGCCTCCGCGAGGGTAGAGACGGTGATGCCGCCGGGCTGGCCGGCCAGCGCCAGCCGCGCCACATCGATCGATTTCGCTGTCTTCATGTGCGGGCGCAACGGAACGCCGTGGCGAGCCAGCGCATCGGCCATGGTCTGGATGTTGTGCCGCAGCTTGGCGCGGTCCAGCACCAGGCAGGGGGTCGGCAGGTCGGTCAGTTTCATGCTGGGTTCCAACTGGCGGAAGGATCGATGGGAATGACCGGGCGCGGCATGTGCTGCCAGTCGAAGCGGGACAGGATCGGGCTGGTAAGGCCGGGTGCGTCCACCTCGATCACCTGCTCGTGGCGGAAGAACTCGTCGAAGCCGCCGCGGAAATGCCCGCGCGATTTCACCACCACCACGCGGGCGGCGCCGATATCCAGGCCGAAACTTTCCAGAAAGGCGGGATCGGCGCATTGGATGCGCTGGGAAATCACCACCACCGTGATCCCGCCGATCCGCAAGGCGCAGGACGGGCCGAGGTCGATCGACCCGCCGGCGAAGATGCCGCGCCGGGCCAACACCCGGCCGGGATGCAGCGCGCGGACCGTGGCGGGAACATAGAGCGGGTGGGAGAACGCATCGCCGCCGTCGCGGTTGAAGCGCGCGAGGAAGGCCGCTCCCTCGCCCAGCCCGTGCGCTTCCGCCGCCAGGACGGGATCGGTGATCACGCCAACGATGGCATCTCGCACGCCTTCCTTCAGGAATGCATCCAGGATATGCATCGTGTTGCCGCGCCCGCCGCCGCCGGGATTGTCGGCGACATCGGCGAAGATCAGCGCGGGGCGGGCCGGGTCCTCGGTGCCCTTGGCGAGGCGGACGGCGTCGTCCAGCGAGGTCAGCTTCGGGCTGAAACGATCGCGCCTGGCCCAGCCGGCCGCCGCGATCTCCTGCGCCAGGGCCTGCGCGGATTGCGGATCGGTGGCGGTCACGACCGCCGTCAGGCCGTTGAACTTCGTGTCGGCGTAGGCGAAGCCGCCCATCACCGAAACGTTCAACACCCGCCCGGCATAGGGCGCCTCCCGCATACGCTGCTGGCCGAGATCGATCAGTTCGCCATAAGGCCGGTCGTTGGCGTCCTTGCCGGTCAGCATCGTCACCGTCGGCGGCACGATTGGCAGGCGCACATGGGCGATATGGGTGCGGGTGCCGGTGAACAGCTTGCGCATCATCTGCGCCGCCTCGGCGCCGCGCTCGCGCATGTCCATGTGCGGGTTGGTGCGATAGCCGATATAGGCGTCGATCGTCTCGACATCGGCCGGCGCGACGTTGGCGTGCAGATCGTAGGTGGCCACGATCTTTACATCTGGCCCGACCAGGCCGCGCACCATGGTCAGGATCGTGCCCTCGGGGTCATCGTCCTCGGTGGTCAGGCCGGCGCCGTGCATGACGCAATAGACCCCGTGCAGTTCCCCGGCGTCGTGCAGCTCACGCTCCCATTGCGCCATCATGCGCCGGAAGAACGCATGCTGCACCGGTCCGTTCGGCTCGGCCATCGCCAGCAGACAGGGCACCGGCTGCCACGGTCCGGCCGCATCCATGTCGGCCAGGAACCCCGGCATCTCGCCCAGCATGCGCGGGGCGGCGGAGCGCGCATCGTCCAGCATTTCCTGGCCGGTCAGCAGCGTCTTGGTGGAGAAATCCGCCTCCGACGCCACCGGGGCGAAGCGGTTGCATTCGATGGAGAAGCCCAGCAGGGCGATGCGCGGTCCGTTCACAGCTGCACTCCCAGCAATTCGGCGATGCGTGGCGTGGCCTTCAGGCCGGTGCCCGTCAGCACCAGCACCGTGGTCTGCTCCGGCGTTATCGCCCCGGAGGCCAGCAGCCGGGCGAAGGCGGCCGACACCTGCGCGCAGGTCGGCTCGACATAGATGCCCATAGCCGCCAGATCGAGCGTCGCCCGGCCGATCTCCTGCTCGCTGAGCAGCACCGCGCCGCCGCCGGTCTCGCGCAGCGTGCCGAGGATCTCGGTCAGCCGGATCGGCTGGGCGATGGCGGTGCCCTCCGCGATGGTCGGGCGAATGTCGCAATCCACCGCCACGTCGGACCCGGCCAGGAAGGCCGCGGCGATCGGGCCGCAATTGGCCGGCTGGGCGGCGAAGATGCGCGGCATCCGCTCGATCTGCCCGGCCCGGAGCAATTCGGCAAAGCCGATCTCGCAGCCGAGCACGTTGGACCCCGCGCCGCACGGCACGATGACGTTGTCAGGCGCCCGGAACCCCAAATCCTCCCACAGCTCATAGGCCAGGGTCTTGGTGCCGTGCAGGAAGAACGGATGCCAGTTGTGGCTGGCGTAGAACACGCTTTCCGCCCGCGCCACCGCCGCGTCGGCGGTGTCCTGCCGGCTGCCGGGGATCCGTTCCACCACCGCGCCATGCGCGCGCATCTGCACGGTCTTGGCAGGGCTGGTGGAAGCCGGCGCCATAATCGTCGCGCGCATTCCGCCCGCCGCCGCATAGGCGGAAACGGCGGCGCCGCCATTGCCGGAGCTGTCCTCCAATACGTCGAAAATACCCTGCGCGCGCAGCAGCGACAGCATGACGCTGGCGCCGCGATCCTTGAAGCTGCCGGTGGGCATGAACCATTCGCATTTCAGCAGCGCCTCGGCGCCGTGCAGCCGGCGGGCGATCAGCGGCGTGCAACCCTCGCCCATGCTGATCGGCGCCTCGCACGCCATTGGCAGCGCCGCGCGATAGCGCCACAGGCTGCGCGTGGCGGTGTCGATGTCCTCGCGCCCGATGCCCGGCAGTTCCGTCAGCAGCAGCGGCGCCCGCGCCGTTCCGCACCAGCGCGGCCGGCCGATCGGAAAGGTTTCCCCGCTGCGCGGGTCGAGATACGCGACGGTCATGGCAATCGGAACCCGGATATGGCTAGAACGCGGGAAACACCGCGAAGGACCCCACCGGTATGACCGATTTCCTGGCCGAAGTCACCGCGCTCGCCCGCGACCTCGTGGCGATCGACAGCCGCAGCTTCGTCTCCAACCTCGCCGTCGCCGAACGGGTGGAAGCGGCGCTGGACGGCTTCGAGATCGAGCGCCTGGACTATCTTGACCCCGCCGGCGTCGCCAAGCGCTGCCTGGTCGCGCATCGGGGCGGCGATGGAAACGGAGCCACGGGCGGCATCGCCTTCTCCGGCCACATGGACACGGTGCCCGACACCGGCTGGGAGGTGGACCCCTGGTCGGCGCGGATCGACGGCGACATCCTGCACGGCCTGGGCAGCACGGACATGAAGGGCCCGGTCGCCGCCATCATCGCGGCCGCCCGCGCCCTGCCGGCCTGGATGCCCGTTACCCTGCTGATCACCACCGACGAGGAAACCACCAAGCAGGGCGCGCACCAGATCGCCGCGCACTCCACCCTGGTGCGCCGGGTGCGGCCGCGCGCCATCGTGGTGGCGGAGCCGACCGGCATGATCCCGGTGCGTGGCCATCGCAGCCACATCGCCTTCACCGCCGTCGCCACCGGCATCCAGGCGCATAGCAGCACCGGCAAGGGCCATAACGCCAACTGGGACCTGATCCCGTTCCTGATGGAAATGAAAGCCATCTTCGCCCGCCTGCGCACCGATCCCAGCCTGCAGGATGCGAACTACGATCCGCCGTTCTCCGATTTCAACCTGATCCTGGACAATCACGGCGCGGCGATGAACGTCACGGTGCCGAAGGCCACGGCACGGATAAAGTTCCGCTATTCCGCCAAGGTCGATCCCACGCCGGTGGTGGATGCGGTGCGGGATGCGGCCGAACGCCATGGCATCGCGCTGAGCGAGGCCCGCGAGGGCGCGCCGCCCGAACTGCCGGCCGATCACCCGCTGATCGCGCTGGCCGAACAGGTCAGCGGCGCGGCGCCGCGCACCGCGCCGTACGGCACCGATGCGTCCGAATTGCAGGCCATCGCGCCCTGCGTGGTGTTCGGGCCGGGCAGTATCGAGGTGGCGCACAAGCCGAACGAGAGCGTGAGCCTGCGCGGGCTCGCGGATGCCGTGCCGCTGTTCATCCGCCTGGCGGAACGGCTGGCCGGCAACTGACTGCGGCGGTCATAGCTCTGCCAGGAACGCGAGCAAAGCCGCGTTCACCTCCACCGGCCGTTCCTGCTGGATCCAATGCCCCGCCCCTTCGATCAGCAGGGTGTGGCGCAGGCCGGTCACGTGGCCGGGCATGTCGGCCAGCGATTTCTGCCCGGCGGCGCTGGCGATCACCACGTCGCGCGTGCCGGCGATGAACAAGGCGGGCTGACGGATCTTGGCACCCTGCCAGGGGGCGAGCAGTTCCCAGTTGCGGTCGAGATTGCGGTAGTAGTTCAGCCCGCCGCGAAACCCGGTGCGGCGATATTCCGCCACCATCGTCTCCAGGTCGTCCCGCGTCAGCCATGCCGGCAGGTTCTCGGGATCGAGCGTCAGGTCCAGGAACCCGCCGCCCTTCGGCAGCAGCAGTTCCAGCGTGCGGCCGGGCGGCGCGTCGCCGGAGCCGGAATACAGGATGCGGCGCATCGACGCGGCGACATCCGCTTCCAACTCGGCCTCCGCCACGCCCGGCGTCTGGAAATACTGCCAGTAGAACGTCTCGATCCCCTGCGCGCGCAATGCGGCTAGCGGCGGCACAGGGCCGCGGGCGCGATGCGGCACGCTCATCGCCACCACGGCGCGGAAGATATCCGGGCGCAGCATCGCCGCCGTCCAGGCGACGGGCGCGCCCCAGTCATGCCCCACGATCACCGCCTGGCTTTCGCCCAAAGCCGCGACCAGCGCCACCATGTCGCCCACCGTGTGCAGCAACGAATAGGCGTTGGCGTCCGCCGGCGCCTCGCTTTGCCCGAAGCCGCGCATGTCCGGCGCGACAACGCGATAACCGGATGCGGCCAACGCAGGGATCTGATGGCGCCAGGAATACGCCAGCTCCGGCCAGCCATGACAGAGCAGGACGAGCGGCCCGGTTCCCTGCTCGGTCACATGCAGCCGCACACCGTTGACATGGATATTGCTGGTCCGGATCGGTTGCATCGCTCTTCCCCTGTCGCCTTCGGCAGCCTAGCGCTTCGGGCGAACGGACACAGCCCCGTTTGCTTTCGAAGCTGCGGATTCCCTGGCCTGCTTTTTGCTTCGCATCAGGCTCCATTCACATCGAGGATCTGGACCTTATGCCGGCTGAGCATTTTCATCTTGCCTGGTTTCTGCAGGGATCGAGCATTCAGGCCTGGGGAGAACCCTGGACCGGCAACATCAGCGAGGAATGGGGAACCGCCGATCTGTTCCTCGACCTCGCGCGCAACATCGAGCGCGCCGGCTTCGACTACCTGCTGCTCGAGGACTCCATCTATATCGGCCAGAACTGGCAGAACTCGCGTGAGATCTTCCTGAAGAACGGCATGTCGGTGCCGCGCCAGGAACCATCCGTGATCGCGGCCCTGGTGTCCGCGGCGACGACGCGGCTGGGCATCGTGCCGACGCTGTCGACCTTCGCCTATGCGCCTTACCTGGTGGCGCGCATCGTCAGCACGCTGGACCAGGTATCCTCCGGCCGCGGCGGCTGGAACATGGTCACCGGCAGTTCCGATCTGTCGGCGCAGAATTTCGGCTTCGACGGCCTGCCGGAGCATGACACACGCTATGACATGGCGGAGGAATTCATCGAAATAGTTACGAAACTATGGGATTCCTGGGAACCCGGCGCCATCGTCGCCGACCGCAAGAGCGGCGTGCTGATCGACCATACCAAGGTCCACACCATCGACTATGCCGGCAAATACTACAAAAGCCGCGGTCCCTTGAATTCCGGCCCGTCCCCGCAGGGTCGGCCGGTGATCGCCCAGGCCGGCGGTTCCGCCCGCGGCAAGATGTTCGCGGCGCAATACGCCGACACGATCGTCGCCCATGTCAAGGGCGTCGACATGATGAAAGCCTATCGCGCGGACGTGGTGGCCAACATGATCACCTGCGGCCGCGATCCATCCAACTGCAAGACGCTGTTCCTGGTTAACCCGGTGCTGTCCGACAGCGCCGCCGATGCGCAGCAGCGCGCGAAAGACCGCGCCTTGCAGGCAGGCAAGAACCTCGATGTCCGGCTGGCGCAGATGGGCTGGAGCACCAACATCGACTTCTCCGGCTTCGATCTGGATGCGCCGGTGGGCGAGCTGACCACCAACGGCCACCAGCACAGCCTGGCGCAGTTCCTGCGCAAGGCCGGCAAGCGTACCCTGCGCGAGGCGATCACCGACTACACCACCCAGGGGCTGTCGGTGGACCTGGTCGGCACCCCCGATCAGGTCGCCGGGCAGATGGCGGAAGTGATGCAGGAAGTCGGCGGCGACGGCTTCCTGTTCACCCAGGGCGCCATGAGCCGCAAGAGCATCGCCGAGATCACCGACGGCCTGGTGCCGGCGCTGCAGCAGCGTGGGCTGGTGCGCAGGGCCTACGGCCACAAGCAGTTCCGCGACAATCTGCTGGAGTTCTGACCTCGGCAAATCAGACCGTTTTTTCAGCAATTGCTTTCTACTGCGAATTATCTGCTTTCTAAAAAGGCATATCCTTCTGGATATGCCTTTTTTATAGTCCGAAAACGTCGGACCGCTAGGTCAGGACGAGGAAATGTGCCTCGGTCGGCTTCCCGGCCTTGCCATTGATCGGCAGGATGTCCTGCGGACAGGCGGAGAACGCGATCACCAGGTCCATCTCCGCGCGCAAGGTCACATGGCAGCCGGGGGTCGATACCGGCGCGTCGAAGGACAGGTCTCCCGGCAACGTCCAGGGGATGTTCATGAACAGGTTGAGCGGGCTGGGCGTCTCCGGCGGCACCAGGCCGAGATCGGCCAGCGCCTGCGCCAGATTGTCGGTGCAGTTGTCGTGATAGTCGGTGCAGCCAAGCTCGGTGTAGCGGTAGCGATCGCAGGCCGCCATCAGCGTGTCGTGGATGCCGCCGGCGGTGTCTTCCAGCAGCGTCAGGATGGGCCGGCGATGATTGGTCAGCAGCGCGTCGCCGATGCGCGGGATCAGATGATGCGTCGTCGCGCGCGTATGCTCCATGGACATGAATTCGGTGATGTCGCGGCGATTGAACGCCCAGGTGTCCACCACCTGCTCGCCATGCGTGTTGATCACCCGAATGCTTTGCCCGGCGGCCACCAGGGCGGCCTTGCCGCGGCGGGCGGGAATGGCGGTCGGGGTCTGGTTCATCGTGGCGTCTCCTGTCTAGCCGGGTCATTCACGGCCTGGCGGAGGCAGCAAGAAGAATGCCAGCCATCGGGTCTCAAGCGCCGCCGGAAAAGGGCACGGCACTTGCATCGTAGCTGCGGTGCTGGGTGCGCCTGCCGTCCGGCCAGGCGCATCGGGTGTCCGCATTGAACGGCTAAAGCACGCTCAAGGAGAGCTACATGGGCTTCAGGTCTATCGCCATCGCCGGCTGCGCCGCCGTCGGGCTTTTCGTCACGATGTCCGGCGCGCGCGCCGACACGCTCGACGACATCAAGAAGCGCGGCGAGATGATCGTCGGCGTCGAGGCGGCCTATGTTCCGTATGAATTCGTCAAGGACGGGCAGATCGTCGGTTACGATATCGATATCGCCAACCACTTTGCCAAAGCGCTGGGCGTGAAGGCCAAGTTCATGGACACGCAATGGAGCGGCATCATCGCCTCCCTGCTGACCAAGAAGTTCGATACCGTGCTGTCCGGCATGACGATCACCAGGGACCGGGCGGCGAAGCTGAACTTCTCCATGCCCTACGCCGAAGCCAGCAACCTGCTGCTGATCCGCGCCGATGAAACGGCGATCAAATCCGGCGCCGACATGGGCGGCAAGAAGGTCGGCGCCCAACTTGGCAGCGCCGGGGCCAACATTCTGACCGAATGGGACAAGTCGCAGAAGGCGATGGGCAAGCCGGGCATCGCCGAAATCAAGCTCTACGATCACTACCCCGAAGCCTATGCCGATCTCGTCAACAAGCGGCTCGATGCGGTGATCAACTCCATGTCCACGTTGATGGTGGTGATGAAGGACCAGCCCGGGATGTACAAGACCGTCGGCGGCGTGCAGGACATCAAGGCCTATTTCGGCATGGCCTTCCGCAAGGACGACCCCGCCTTCCTGAAATTCGTCAACGAGCAGTTCGCCGAAATGAAGGCCAGCGGCGAGCTTTCCAAGTTGCAGATGAAATGGTTTGGCGCCACCATGGACACGCCGAACGAGGTGCCGGCGGTGCTGCCGTGACGCCGACGCGCCACCCGGCAGGGACCAGCGCATGAACTCGTTCGATTGGGGAGTGGTTTGGTACTCCATTCCCTACCTGATGCAGGGTGCCGTGGTGACGCTGGAGATCTCGGCCCTGGCCATGATCTTCGGCACCATCATCGGCATAAGCGCTGGGCTGCTGAGCCTGTCGGACATGAAGCCGGTTACCCTTCTGGTGCGCGCCTATGTCTATTTCGTGCGGGGAACGCCGGCCCTGGTGCAGGTGTTCCTGGTCTATTTCGCCCTGCCGGAATTCGGCCTGGAACTCTCCTCGTTCTGGAGCGGCGTGGTCGCGCTGTCGTTCAACGCCGGCGGCTTCATCGCCGAAATCGTCCGTTCCGGACTGCAGTCGATCGATGCCGGGCAGACCGAGGCCGCCCGCGCGATCGGCATGACCAACCGCCAGGGCATCCTGTACATCCTGCTGCCGCAGTCGCTGCGCCGGATCACCCCGCCGCTGACCAACGAGGTGATCACCCTGGTGAAAAGCTCGTCCCTGCTGTCGGTCATCTCCATCGGCGAGCTGACCCGCGCGGCGCAGGCGATCATCGCCGCCAAGTTCACGCCGTTCGAACTGTACGCCCTGCTGGCGGTGTTCTACCTGGTGATCATCTCGGCACTCTCGAAACTATCCGAATATGTCGAGGCCCGATTGGCATGAGCAACCTCGCATGAGAGCCTCGCCCTATCTGCTCGAAATCCGCGGCCTGTCGAAGATCTACTCAGGTGTCCCGGTGGTGGACCGGGTGGATCTGAACGTGTCCCCCGGCGAGATCGTGATGGTGATCGGCCCGAGCGGGGCGGGAAAATCCACCGTCCTGCGCTGCATCAACCGCATCGAGGTCCCCTCGGAGGGCGACATCGTGCTGGCCGGCGTCAACATGGCCGGCGAGTTCCGCAACGGCCGGATCGTGCCGGACAGCCCCGCCCAGACGGCGCGCAAACGCCGCCAGATCGGCATGGTGTTCCAGCGCTTCAACCTGTTCGCGCATCTCACGGCGCTCGACAACGTCGCCATCGGACCGCACCGCGTGCTCGGCACGAAGTTGGCGGAGGCGCGTAAACTCGCCGCCGAGCATCTGGACCGGGTGCGGCTGTCGGAACACATGGCCAAGCGGCCGGCGCAGCTTTCCGGCGGCCAGCAGCAGCGCGTCGCCATCGCCCGTGCCCTGGCGATGCGGCCGAGCCTGATGCTGTTCGACGAACCGACCTCCGCGCTCGATCCAGAACTGGTCGGCGAGGTGCTGGAGGTGATCCAGGGCCTCGCGCGCGACGGCATGACCATGCTGGTGGTGACGCATGAGATGCAGTTCGCCCGCGAGGTCGGCACCAGGCTGGTGTTCATGGCTGACGGCCGTGTGATCGAGGACACGGCGCCCGAAACCTTCTTCACCCGCCCGGCGCACGACCGCTCCCGCGAATTCCTGCGCCGGGTCAATGCCCGTCAGTCAGCCGTCGCGTCGGTTTGACCCGCAAGAATGGTCAGGTGCCGCCGTTCACGTCGATCGTCGCGCAGGTGATGAAGCTCGCCGCGTCGCTGACCAGGAAGTCCACCACCGAGGCGATCTCCTCCGGCGTGCCGACCCGCAACAGCGCGCTCGCATGCAACTGCCGCTCGCGCGCCGCTTCCGGCACCCGCGCGCCCATCGCCGTGTCGATCAGGCCGGGCGCGATCGCGTTGACGCGGATGTTGTGTTTGCCGAGCGCGCGGCCGAGTGACTTCGTCATGTTGATCACCGCCGCTTTCGATGCGCCGTAGTCGATCACCGAACTGCCCGATTGCCCCGCCAATGAGGCGGTGGAAACGATCGAGCCGCCCTTGCCCTCGGCGATCAGCCGCTTCGCCACCCATTGCGTGGCGAAGAACGGCACCTTCACGTTCACGTCCATGGTGAAATCGTACAGATCGGGCGTGAGTTCGAAATAGTCCTTGCCGGAGTTGTAGACGCCGGCGTTGTTGAACAGCACGCGGATCAGCCCGTGCTCCTTCTCGATGCGCGCCAGGGTCGCGTCCATCTTCGCCAGGTCGGTCAGGTCGCATGCGTAATATGGCCAGTTGCCCGCCCCGTCGGCGCCGACATCGATGCCGACCGCGAGATAGCCGGACTGCATCAGGCGCGCGCAGGTGGCCTGTCCGATGCGGCCATTGGCCCCTGTGATGACGGCGACCTGCTTCATGGTCGGTTTCCCCTTCGGTTCTTGGTTGCTGCCGGCAAGCTTGGGCACTCCCCGGCTTTCCCGCAAGCGCCCGGCTGGCGGTCGGGTGAAGGCAGCAAGGCGAGGGGCTCTGCCCCCTCGACCCCC
>JBBIQA010000130.1:0-12838 GCA_037442565.1 Rhodospirillales bacterium | reverse complement strand
GCCGGGCCGCATCCACCTCGCCCCCGGGGACCGGCATCTGCTGGTGCGCAACCGCGGCGGAATGCTGCAGGCGCAGCTGAGCAACGACCCGCCGGTGAATTTCTGCCGCCCCTCGGTGGACCCGATGCTGAGCAGCGCGGCGGAGGCCTGCGCCGGGCGCGTCCTGGTCGCCATGCTTACCGGCATGGGACATGACGGGCTGGACGGCACGCGCGCCGTGGTCGCGAAGGGCGGCACCGCCATCGCGCAGGATGAGGCCAGCTCCGTCGTCTGGGGCATGCCCGGGGCCGTCGCGCAGGCCGGGCTCTGCCACGCGATCCTGCCGCTGCCCGCCATCGCCCCCAGGCTGCTGCAGATGCTGCGCGCGGGGGCGGCATGAGCGCGAGCCTGACGACGCCATCGAGCGGGACATCGAGCGCGGCCGACACCGCCACGTTTCAGGTCTTCGCCACGCTGCTGAAGGCGCAATCGGGACTGTCGATCGGTCCGGAAAAGCAATATCTACTCGAAAGCCGGCTGGCGCCGATCCTGAAGCAGGAGGGCCTGGCCAACCTGCCCGCCCTCGCCCAGCGCCTGCGCGGCGGCCTGCAAACGGCGCTGAGCCGGCAGGTGGTCGAGGCGATGACGACGAATGAAAGCTTCTTCTTCCGCGACGACAAGCCGTTCGCGCATGTGCGCAACCACATGCTCGCGAAGCTGCATGCCGCCCGCCCCGCCGGCGCCCGGCTGCGGCTGTGGTCGGCCGCCGCGTCGTCCGGCCAGGAGGCCTATTCCCTGGCGATGATCCTGGCCGACCAGCGCCTGCTGCTCGGCAACCGCGGCGTGGAGATCCTCGGCACCGACATCGCCCGCGACCAGCTGGCCCGGGCGCGCGCGGGGGTCTACAGCCAGTTCGAGGTGCAACGCGGCCTGCCGATGCAGATGCTGGTGAAATACTTCACCAAGGACGCCGCCGGCTGGCGCGTGAAGGACGCGATCCGCGCCATGGCCGAGTTCCGCGAGGGCAACCTGCTCGGCGATCTGCGTCCGCTCGGCATGTTCGACATCGTGTTCTGCCGCAACGTGCTGATCTATTTCGACCCGCCGACCAAGGCCCGGGTGCTGGAGGCCATCGCCCGGCAGATGAACCCGGACGCCGTGCTGTATCTGGGCGGATCCGAGACCACCCTGGGCGTGACCAATCGGTTTGCCCCGCTGAACGGCGAGCGTGGCGTCTACCGCCTGGCCTGAGGACGGCGGCCCAGAACGGAAATTGACCGCGTCCGCGCCCAGCCCCTAGGTTGGCCGGCAGGCCCCAAGGGGATCGAACGCGGTCGAAGGCTGAACTGCATGCTGAGCTTGCTCCGGCGCCTGTTAGACGGACCTTCGGCGGGTTTGCGCCGGCCGATCCTCGGCATCTACCTGCTGCTGGTCGCCGGCAATGTCGCGGCATGGGCCTGGGCATTCCTGCTGTTCCACGACCGGCCGCTGCTGCTGGGCACCGCGCTGCTGGCCTACGGCTTCGGACTGCGCCACGCGGTGGACGCCGATCATATCGCGGCGATCGACAACGTCACCCGCAAGCTGATGCAGGAGGGCAAGCGCCCCGTGAGCGTCGGGCTGTTTTTCGCGGCCGGTCATTCCACCGTGGTGATGCTGGCCGCGGCAGCCATCGCCGCAACGGCTACTGCCCTGGCGGGGTCCTTCGGCCAGTTCAGAGCGGTCGGGGGCATCATCGGCACGAGCGTCTCGGCGCTGTTCCTGTTCGCCATCGCCGCCGCCAACATCCTGATCCTCCGCTCAGTCTGGCAGACATTCCAGCATGTGCGCCGCGGCGGGCGCTACGTGGACGAGGATTTCGACCTGCTGCTGAACAGCCGCGGCCTGCTGGCCCGGGTCTTCCGGCCGCTGTTCGGGCTGATCCGCAAAAGCTGGCACATGTACCCGCTCGGCTTCCTGTTCGGCCTGGGCTTCGATACCGCGACCGAGGTGTCCCTGCTCGGCGTTTCCGCGACCCAGGCCATGAATGGAGGCTCGGTCTGGGCGATCCTGGTGTTCCCTGCCCTGTTCGCCGCCGGCATGTCGCTGATCGACACGACCGACGGCATCCTGATGCTGGGCGCCTATGACTGGGCGTTCGTCAAGCCGATCCGCAAGCTGTACTACAACCTCACCATCACCTTCGTGTCGGTGGTGGTCGCGGTGACGATCGGCGGCGTCGAGACGCTGGGCCTGATCGGCGACAAGCTGGAGCTGAAGGGCCTGTTCTGGGATGGCGTCAGTACGCTGAACGGCAATTTCAACACGCTCGGCTTCTTCATCATCGGCCTGTTCGCCGCAGCCTGGGCCGTCTCGGTTGTCGTCTACCGCTACAAGGGCCTGGACGAGATCGAGGTCAGCTCCGCCGAGGGGTAAGCGCGGAGCCGAAGCTTCCTCAGGTCAGGCCGCCGCGCGCCGCCACCGGCCAGAGGCACTCCACGCGCCCGCCGCGCACGCCGACATACCAGTCGAAGCGGTCCACGGTGGGGTCGCAATGGCCGGGGACCAGCCGCAGCTTCTCGCCCAGCTTCACCGCCGATGTCTCCGGGCCGTATTCCAGCTTGCCGTGCTCGTCGGAGGCGGAGACATAGCGGATGTCCGGGCGCTGCCAGAGCGTTGGCATGCCGCTGTCGATCGACACCGCCTTGTGCCCGGCATCCAGCACCGCGAGGCCGTGCCGGGGCGCGCTCATCACCGTCGCCAGCACGAACAGGGAGTGGCGGAAGGTGGAGACCGGGGCGCCGCCCGCATCGAGGTTGCGGGCGTAATCGGCG
The DNA here is from genome assembly GCA_037442565.1 of Rhodospirillales bacterium. Lineage (GTDB taxonomy): Bacteria > Pseudomonadota > Alphaproteobacteria > Acetobacterales > Acetobacteraceae > PALSA-911. The sequence continues at coordinate 10,046 of JBBIQA010000130.1, read as the reverse complement.
TCCATGAAGGCGTAGCTGCCGGCCTGGATTTCCGTGTACACGCCGGACGCCGCCTCGATCTCGAAGGTGCCGGTGCCGCCGCCGCCGACGATGGGGCAGGCCAGGCCCTGCTGGCGCAACTGCTCGACCGTGCGCCGGGAGCCGTCGATGGCGTGGTCGATCAGTTTTTTGCGTTCCTCCACGCCGCGCCGGTGCTGGGCGCTGCCCTGGTAGGCCTGCAGGCCGCCGAAGAGGAGGTGTTTGGAGGCGGCGATCCGTTTGGCCAGCGCCACCGCCTCCGGTCCCGGTTGCACGCCGCAGCGGGCGGCGCCGATGTCGATTTCCACCAGCACGGAGATCCGCGCCCCGGCCGCCTCCGCCGCCGCCTCGATCGCGACGATCTGGGCCGGGTCGTCCACGCACACCGCCACCTTGGCGATCCTTGCCAGCGCCACCAGCCGCGCCAGCTTGGCGGCGCCGACGACCTCGTTGGAGACCAGGATGTCCGGCACCCCGCCCCAGGCCAGGATTTCCGCCTCCGCCACCTTCTGCACGCATTGCCCGACCGCGCCGCGGGCGATCTGCTGCAGCGCGATCACGGGGGATTTATGCGTCTTGGCGTGGGCGCGCAGCCTGGCGCCGGTCGGCGCCAGCAGGGCCGCCATCCGGTCGAGGTTGTATTCGAAGGCATCGAGATCGATCACCAAAGCGGGGGTGTCGATCTCATCCTCGCGCATGCCGGGCTGGGCGGGGGGGGATTGCAGCATGGGCCTGTCCTCGTTGTCTCGGTCCCCGCACTCTCGCTCCCGCCCGCCCCGACGGCAACCGGGATAAGCAAGCAAGGCCAGGGGCTCTGCCCCTGGACCCCGCTAAGGGCAAGCCCTTAGAACCCCATACTGGTTTGGGCGTGCAAGGAGGGCCTACTCGGACCTTGCAGCGCCACAGCAGGCCCTCCTTGCACTCCCAAACAATGGAAGGTTTCCAAAGGCTCGCCTTTGGTGGGGGTCCAGGGGGCAAAGCCCCCTGGCCTTACTTGCTTCATCCGATTGCCCTGGAGATCTCCGCCAGCGCCCGCTGGCGTTCGGCAAGCACCCACCACAGCGTCATGCCGGCCGCCAGCGCCAGCACGGGCAGAATCGCCAAATTCACCGACGCCCAACCCTCGGTAAGCAGGAACGGCCCGGCGGCCAAGGTCGCCGCGGCGGTCGCGACATAGCGCATCAGTTCCGCGACACCCTGCGTCTTCGCCCGCTCGTTCGGCCGGCAGGACTGCGCCAGCAGGGTGGTGCCGCCGACGAACAGGAAGTTCCAGCCGATACCAAGGCACAGCAGCGCCAGATAAAACGCCGGCAGCGAAACCGAGCTCACCGCCGCTATGACGCAGACGACGTTCAGCGCCATGCCGGCGAACAGGATCGGCGACAGCCCGAAGCGCTTGATCAGCGAGCCGGTGAAGAACGACGGTGCGAACATCCCCACCAGGTGCCACTGGATGATATTGGCGCCATCGTCGATCGTGTGGCCGCACGCGATCGCCGCCAGCGGCGCCGCGGTCATGACGAACATCATCGCCACCGAGCCGACCACGTTGTTCGCCACCGAGGCGACGAAGATCGGCTGGCGCATGATCGCCCGCAACCGCCGCGCCGGCCGGATATCCGCATCCCGCACGGCCACGGCCGGCGCGATATCACGAAAAAACCCCAGCAGCAGCAACATGGACGCGAGGCCGAGCAGCGCGACCATCAGATAGGCGCCGGCGAACAGATACGCCGGAAACAAATCCTTGCTCCATGCCGCCAGCGCCGGGCCCAGCACCGCGGCGATCACCCCGCCGGTCAGCACGGTCGAGATCGCCTTGGTCTTCAACGGCGCCTCCACCCCGTCGGCCGCGGCCAGACGGTAATACTGCGCGAAGGCCTGGAAGACCCCAACCGCCGCGGTGCCGAGGCAGAACATCCAGAAATCGGCATGAAACACCGACCACACCGATACGCAACCGCCGGCGGCCCCGACGAAGGCGCCGAGCGCGAAGCCCAGCCGCCGCCCGATCCGGGCCATCAGCAACGACGCGAACAACGTCACCACCGCCCCCGCCACGGTGATCATGGCGAACGGCAGCGTCGCCAGCGACTTGTCCGGCGCCAGCTGATAGCCGGTCAGGCCGGTCAGCGTCAGGTCGATGGAAATGGCGCAGGTGAACAATCCCTGGCACAGCGTCAGCACCCAGGCATTGCGCCGCCCGGCGTTCCCGGTTCCCGATTCAGACATGGCCATTCCCTAACCCTCGCAACTTGACGACGCCATCATGGCGCGCGAGGCTGATGGCCGAAACGACAATAATCCATGATCTTCAGCCATAGGCCGGCGCAGCATGACCCGCCATATCCGCTTCTTCCTCTATCCCGACTTCCAATTGCTGGACCTCAGCGGCCCGATGGCGGCCTTTCAGGCTGCGGCCAACGCCGAGCCAGGGGCGTATCGCATCAGCGTGGTTTCGGAACACGGCGGCGCGGTCGCAACCTCGGCGGGACCGGCGATCACGACCGAAGCGATCGACCCGGGCGGCTGCGACACCTTCATCGTCCCCGGCGGCGGCGGCGTGCACGCGGCCATCCAACAGGCGCGAACGGTGGCGCTCGTGCGGGAAGCCGCCGGGCGGGCGGATCGGGTTGCCAGCGTCTGCACCGGCGCCTTCCTGCTCGCCGCCGCCGGCCTGCTGGACGGCCGCCGGGCCACCACGCATTGGCGCCACGGCAGCCAGTTCCAGGCCGAGTACCCCGACATCCGGGTCGACCCGGACCGCATCTTCGTCAGGGACGGCACGGTCTGGACCTCGGCCGGCATCACCGCCGGCATAGACCTGGCCCTGGCGATGATCGAGGCGGATCGCGGCCCCGCGATCTCCCGCGCGGTTGCCCGCCAACTCGTGGTCTACCACCGCCGCCCCGGCGGACAGTCGCAGTTCTCCGCGCTGCTGGAGCTGGAACCGCGATCGGGGCGCATCCGCCAGGCGCTGCACTTCGCCCGCGACCATCTGCACGAAAATCTGCCGGTGGAACGCCTGGCCGAGGCCGCGCGGCTGAGCCCGCGCCAGTTCGGCCGCGCCTTCCTGGCGGAAACCGGCCAGACGCCGGCCAAAGCCGTGGAGCGCCTGCGCGCGGAAGCCGCCCGGCCGCGGGTGGAAGACGGCGGCGAATCGCTGGAAGCCATCGCCCGGGCCGTCGGCTTCACCGATCCCGACCGCCTGCGCCAAAGCTTCATCCGAGCCTTCGGCCATCCGCCGCAAGCCCTGCGCCGCTCCGCTCGCGCGGCGGCCGGGGCGGTGAAGTAAGGCCGGCGCCAGGCAGATCATAGGACCAGGCAGATCCTATCGTGCGAATGCGTTGGCGCACGATCCGTCCGAGCGACGCGAAGGACGATCCCTTCGACCGGATCCGGTGGCTTGAGGGTCTGGCGCCGGAGGTCGAAACGCTCGAAATCGCGGTGCGGGTCCAGTCAGGCAAACGCCAGACGCCCTCATTCGCGCGATCGTGCCGCCGATAACCCGCATGACGCTCACACACCCCTCATCGGCGTTGCGCAAGCGCTCCGGATGGTCCGACGAGTTCGCCAGGACCGTGCTCGGTCAAATGCGATAGCCCTGGTCATAACCCAGGGGGCGATTGACAGCGACGGGTGGGGGGCCGGTAGTCTTTACCTTGTCAAACTCGGGGGCGTCGGATGAACCATCTGAACAGGCCGGATCCGATCGCGCGGGCGCGGCAGTTGCAGCCGGCGATCGAGGCGCATGCGGATGAGCTGGAGCGGACGAAGCGCATCCCCGAGAGTTTGCTGAACGAGTTGCACCGGGCGCGGGTGTTCCGGATGCTGATGCCGCGCTCCGTCGGCGGGGACGAGATCGAGCCGTGGACCTATCTGCGGGCGGTGGAGGAGGTCGGGCGAGCGGATGCGTCGGTGGCGTGGAATATGTTCGTGGCCAATTCCTCGGCGCTGATCGCGCCGTTCCTGGAGCTGGAGGCGGCGCGGGCGATCTTCACCGATCCGCGCACGGTGGTGGCGTGGGGGCCGCCGAATGCCTGCCAGGCGAAGGCCGTGCCGGGCGGATACCAGGTGAGCGGGCGCTGGAGTTTCGCTTCCGGCTGCCGGGCGGCGAACTGGATGGGGGCGCATTGCCAGGTGGTGGAGCCGGACGGGTCGCTGCGGCTGAACCATCTCGGGCGGCCGGCCATCCGCACGTTGCTGTTTCCAGTGGGGCAGGCGCGGCTGGAGGATACCTGGAACACGATCGGGCTGCGCGGCACGGCCAGCGATTCCTATTCGGTGTCGGATGTGTTCGTGCCGGAGGCGTTCAGCTCCACGCGCGAGGACCCGACGCTGCGGCGCGATCCGGGGCGGCTGTATGCGTTTCCGATGCAGGGGATTTATGCCGTGGGGGTGTCGGGAGTGGCGATCGGCACGGCGCGGGCGATGCTGGAGGCGTTCCGGGAGCTGGCCGGCGGCAAGGTGCCGCGCGGGCTGAAGCGGCTGGCCGACAGCCCGGTGGTGCATGCCGACGTGGCGCGCAACGAGGCGAAGCTGGGGGCGGCGCGGGCCTATCTGAGCGAGACGCTGCGCGAGATCTGGGAGCGGGTGGAGGGCACCGAAATCATCGCCATTCCCGACCGGGCGCGGGTGCGGCTGGCCTGCGCGCATGCCATCCAGGCGGCGATGGAAGTGGCCGACTACGCCTACAAGGCGGCGGGGACGGATGCGATCGTGCCCGGCTCGCCGTTCGAGCGGCGGTTCCGCGACATCCATACCGTGGTGCAGCAGATCCAGGGCCGCGCGGCGCATTTCGAGGCGGTGGGGGCGATCCTGTTCGGCCAGATCCCGGAGACGGGATTTCTGTAGGCTGCGGCGGCGATGACGCGAATCGTTTGAAAAGGGATATTTTCACCTGTAGGAATCGGAGCGTCGGAACGGGCTTGGCTGCAACCTGGCAAAAGGGGTCACAGGATATGAACATGAAGACGATTTCCGCGTTCTCCGCCGCCTTCGCGCTGTTCGCTGTGCTGGCACTGCCGGCGCCGGCGCTGGCCGGGGAGACCTGCAAGGCGACCGCCGCGGAGAAGAAGCTGGCCGGCGCCGCGATGACCAGTTTCATGAAGAAGTGCGAGAAGGACGCGGCCGCGACCTGCGCCACGGCGGCATCCGACAAGAAGCTGTCGGGTGCCGCGAAGAACAGCTTCACCAAGAAATGCGTGACCGACGCCGTCGGCGGCTGAGGGTTTCCCCGGATGAGGCGAGCGCTGACGCGCTCGCTTCTTCTCGTTGCTAGCGGGTGAAGCCCTGCAGCTCCTCCTTCACCCAGGCGATCGCCTGATCGGGTGACTGGCCGGAAACCAGCTTGGCCACCATCGTCGGGATCGTGCCGCGGCTGAACATCTGCACCGCGATCTCGTTCGGGCCGGAGGAGCCGGTGATGTAGTATTCCGCCTGGTGCCATGGGCGCACCGGATAGTTGTAGACGGTGCCCTTGGGCGGCTCCACCTCGTCCCAGATCTTGAAGTTCGACATCGATTCGAAACCGGGAATGTCGTAGCCGAACACCGCCGTGCAGAGGAATTCCTGCTGTTTGCGGTCGGCCAGGAAGTGGATCAGGTCCTTGGCCGCCGACTTGTTCTGGGCGAACTCCCAGACCCCCCAGTAGTAGGGGCGCATCGGCACCATGCGGCCCTTCGGGCCCTTCGGATTCGGGAAGGTCCAGCAATCCGCCGCCACCGCCGGGGCGTCGCGCTTGGCCACCGCCCAGGCCGAGGGCGGGTTGAAGATCAGCGCCGACTTGCCGGAGATCAGTGCGCGGTTGTTGGAGGCGTCGTCGTAGCTGACCTGTTCGGCCGGCAGGAAGGCGACCAGCTTCCTGGCGTAATCCAGCGCCGCGCGCACGGCCGGGGTATCGGCGGTGATGTTGCCCTTGGCATCCACCAGGTCGGCGCCCATGGCCCCGAAGATCGCGCCCCAGGTCTGCACCGAGTCCGTGGTGGTGCCGCAGCCGAGGCCGAACGGGTAGCCCGCCTTGTGACAGGCCTCGGCCGCCTTCAGGAAGGTGTCGTAGGTCCAGTCCGCGGCCTCGGGCGGCTTGACCTCGTGCGCCGGGTAGAGCGCCTGCACGTCGATGCCGGCATATTGCTTCAGCATGCTGATCCGCGCGCAGGTCGTCAGCGGCGCCGAGCCGCTGCCGGTCGGCACCGCCATCCAGTGGCCCTTGACCGTGCCCAGATGCTCGAAGGCGTGGGCGACCGGACCGTTGGCGGCGATCAGGGACTTCATCACGTCGTCCAGCGGGATCAGGTGGTCGGCGAATTCATGCACCGTCCACATGTCGAAGGCATAGGCGTCGTGGCCGGTGCGCGCCTGGGCCTCGGCGGCCATGGTCAGGTTGATCTTGCCGCCGTTGGCGGTGAGGAAGTCCGCCTGCACCTCCACCTTGTTCTTGTCCGACCATTCCTGGATCAGCTTACGCATGGCCTGGTTGCCGAGGGGAACCCAATGGTCCCAGAACGCCATCGACACCTTGCCGGCGGCGCCGGCGGTGCGGATGTGGACCAGCGGCAAGGCGGCCGAGGCGGCGGCGAGTTTCAGCGTCGTGCGGCGGGATACGCGGCGCGGCTTTGTCATGGACATGCTCTCCCTGTCCGGCCGGATTGCTTCCGGCCGATTTTTTCGGAATTTCGCGGGGTTTCCGCGATCAGGCCACCTGCGGCAGCGCTTTCCGAAGGCCGGTCCGCTGGACCCGCCACAAGAGTGCATCGTCAGTATGGCGCAGGTCGGCGGCGGCTATCGAGAAAAATCCGCGCCTTACCGAAATGTAACGCGCTACTCGGCGGCGAGCACCTGCTCGGCGGTGGGGCCGTCGCATCGGGTGGTGGTGCGGCGCAGGTCGCGAATTTCCGCCATGTCGGCGTAGCGGCGGACGCGGTGCAGGGTGGCGCGGTTGTCCCACATGACCAGGTCGTTGACGCGCCATTGATGGGCGTGGACGAAGCGGCGCTGGGTGGCGTGCTCGATCAGGTCGCGGAGGTAGGCGCGCGCCTCCGGCACCGGCCAGCCGACGATGGTGCCGATGTGGGAGGACAGGTAGAGCACCTTGCGCCCGGAGCCGGGATGGGTGGTTACGAGGCGGTGGCGCACCGGGCGGAGCTTGGCCTGGTGTTCGGCGGGGAAGGCGTCGAAACCGAGTTCGGCGCGGGAGAAGGCGATCGAGTGCTCGGTGATCAGGTCCTCGATCTCGGCCTTGGTCTTGGCGTCCAGCGCGTCGTGGGCGGCGCGCATGTCGGCGAATTCGGTGTTGCCGCCGGCACCCGGCACGACGCGGGCGGAGAGCAGGGAGTAGCGGGCGGGAATGGCGCGGAACGAGGCGTCCGAATGCCAGAGGCGGTTGCCGAGGGAACTGAGGCGTTTGGCGTCGTCGCGGGCGCGGACCTGGTTGTGTTCGTCGAGGTTGGAGACGTCGGCCATCTGCACGGCGAGGCGGAGTTCGCCGGGCTTGCTCATCTCGCCCTGGGAGGAGACTTCCAGCTCGCCGAAATTGCGGCTGAAATCCATCTGCTGTTCGTCGGTTATTTGCTGGTCGTGAAAGACCAGCACGCCGTATTGGTCCATGCCGGCTTCGATCTGGCGGGCCTGCTCGGGGGAGATCGGCTTGGACAGGTCGATGCCGGAGACCTCGCCGACGAAGAGCGGATGAAGGGGCTGGATCTGCATGGGGGTTACTCCGCCGCCAGGCACTGGGCGACATAGGGGCCGGCGCCGCGGAGCGAGGTGCGGCGGAGGTCGCGGATTTCTGCGGCGTCGTTGTAGCGCCGGGCGCGGTGCATGGTGGTGCGGTTGTCCCACATGACGAGGTCGTTGACGCGCCACTGGTGGGCGTGGACGAACGGACGCTGGGTGGCGTGCTCGGTGAGGTCGCGGATGAAGGCACGGGCCTCGGGGACCGGCCAGCCGACGATGCCGCCGATATGGGCGGACAGGAACAGGGACTTTCTCCGCGTGACGGGGTGGACGAGGACCAGGGGATGGCGGACGGGGTTCAGCTTGGCGCTATGTTCGCTGTTGAAATCCTCGAAGCCGAGTTCGCCGCGGGAGAAGGCGATGGAGTGCTCGGTGACGAGGTCGTCGATCTCCGCCTTGGTTTTCGCGTCCAGCGCGTCATACGCGGCGCGCATGTCGGCGAATTCGGTGTTGCCGCCGGAGCCGGGGACGACGCGGGCGGAGAGCAGGGAATATTTGGCGCCCTCCGCGCGGAAGGAGGCGTCGGCGTGCCAGAGCCGGTTGCCCAGCGCGTAGAGGCGGCGGGCATCGTCGCGGGCGCGCAGACGGTTGTTGGCATCGAGGTTGGAGATGTCGCCCATTTCCTCGCGCAGGCGGGCGTCGCCTGGCTTGGCCATCTGGCGGGCGAGGGTGACCTCGATGGTGCCGAAATTCCGGCTGAAGTCGATCTGCTGGTCGTCGGTGAGGGGCTGGTCGCGGAAGACGAGGACGGCGTGGCGGTCCATGCCGGCTTCGATCGCGGCGGCTTCGTTGGGCGTGAGGGGGCGGCCGATGTCTATGCCGGAAACCTCGGCGGCGAAGCTGGGGTGCAGTTCGCGGATGTTGATGGCCATGGCTTGGCGCTCCTTCCCTTTGGGAAGACGCTAGCGCCGAATGGTGCGGCGTTCCAGCACCCGCCGCCGTTGCGGACGGCGGGAGCCGTTGGGGCGGTCAGACGTTGGCGCCCTCGATGATATCGCCGAAGCGGTCCCAGGTCTTGCCGTTCCAGCGCATCAGCTGGAGCTGGCGCAGCGGATGGTAGTTGGTCTTGCTGGTGCTCTGGGTGATGCCGGGCAGCAGGACGGGGTTCGCGAGGTGATCCAGATGGGTCGCCTGATGCAGGATGTTCTCGCGCGACAGGTCGTTGCCGCAGGCCTTCAGCACATGCACCAAGGTCTGCGACACGCCCCAGCCATAGGAATTGCCGCTGTCGTTCAGGTCGCCTTCCGGCATGTACTTGGCCATGAAGGCGCGCCAGGACTGCATGCCGGGATCGTTGGCCCAGGCCGGGTCGGTCGGGTCCTTCAGGTAGGCGGAACTGATGACGCCGACGCCGCGCGCCGGCCCGGCCGGGATCATGACGGCGCCGACCGAGGCCGAAACGTTGGTCATGATGTGCATCGGCTTCCAGTCCAGCTCGTAGACCCGGCCGATGATCATGGCCGCGAACTTGATCGAGGCGGCGTTGACCAGCACGTCCACGCCCGCGGTCTTCAGGCTCACCAGCTGGGAATCGACGGTGGCGTCGGTCAGTTCGAAAGAGACCGTGGGCACGGATTTCATCGCCGCGTCGCCGAGCACGTCGCGGATGCCGGCGATGTAATCCTTACCGAAATCATCGTTCTGGTAGATGATGCCGATGCGGCCGTGCGGCTTCTCCTTCTGGATGTACTTGGCGTAGATCTGCGCCTCCACCCGGTAGCTCGGCTGCCAGCCGATGGTCCAGGGATATTCCTTGTAGTCGCCCCATTTGTCCGCGCCGGTGGCGAGGAACAGATGCGGCACCTTTTTCTGGTTGACGTATCTGCGCACGGCGCTGTTCGGCGCGGTGCCGAGATTGTTGAACAGCAGGGCCACCTCATCCTGCTCGACCAGGCGGCGGATCTGCTCGACGGTTTTCGGCGGGCTGGCCTGGTCGTCGAGCGTGATGAAGTTGACGCGGCGGCCGTTGATGCCGCCCTGGTCGTTGATCATGCGGAAATAGGCGGCCTCGGCCTTGCCGATGGTGCCGTAGCCCGAGGCGGGGCCGCTATAGGGCATGGTGTTGCCCACCTTGATCTCGGTGGCGGTGACGCCCGGCGCCTGGGCGGCATGGGCGATCCATGGCGTGAACAAGGCAGCCGAGGTGCCGGCCAGAAGCGTGCGCCGTTTTATCATGCGTTTTCTCCCTGTGGTGATGTCTTTTGGCGACATGCGTTTGGTTGGTGGTTTTTGGATCCACCGGCGCGGACCCTGGCCGATTTCAACCCGGGCGACAACTGATTTCAGCGCGGGGG
>JBBIQA010000129.1:4493-12922 GCA_037442565.1 Rhodospirillales bacterium | reverse complement strand
TGCCGGCCATCGCCAGCGAACGCACCTTCCAGAACCTGGCCCGCGCCGCCGGGCGCCAGGACTGGGTCACCGATCCCCGCTTTGCCGAGTACCCGACCCGCCGGGAGAACTGGGGCGCGCTGATCGAGGAACTGGAGCAGTGGTCGCGCACGCTCAGCACCCTTGAGTGCGAGGCCGCGCTGAACCGGCACGGCGTGCCCTGCTCGGCCTATCGCAGCGTCGCCGAGGCCCTGAGCGATCCGCAGCTGGCGCATCGCGACGCCCTCGCCGAGGTGTTCGACGCCGGCGGCAGCTTCCGGGTGGTGAACGCGCCGTACCGAATGTCGGCCGGCCTGACCAAGGTGCGGGAATTCTCCGCCGATCTCGGCCAGCACACGCGCGAAGTGCTGCACGACGCCGGCTACAGCGACGCCGAGATCGCCGCGCTGATCGCCTCCGGCGCGGCGGCGGCCGCCTGACCGGGTTCAGGATCGGGCGGCCAGCAGGATCGACAGCAGCATCAACACCAGCCCCGCGGCATGTGCCGCCGTGGGGATTTCGTGCAGCACCAGGATCGCGAGCAGCGCGGCGGTGGCGGGCAGGAAGGCGGTAAAGATCCCCGCCAGGCTGGCCGGGGCGTGCTTCATGCCATTGTACCAAAGCAATAGGCTCAACACGCTGGCGGTCAGGCTGTGGAACACCAGCAGGGCAGCAATCCGCCAACCCATGCCGGTCAGCATCGCGGAATCAAGCAGCGGCAGGGCCAGCGGCGCCAGCATCGCGGCGGAGAAAACCTGCATCCAGAACGTCGCCTGGACCACCCCGATCAGGCCGGACATCCGCTTGCTCAGCAGCGCATAGGCGGCCTCGCCGCACACCGCCAGGAACACCAGCCCGTCCCCGGCCAGGCTGCCAGTTATGCCGGCCGAACGCCCCAGCGTCAGCGCCGCCATCGCCAGGGCAGCCAGCCCGGCCGCCGCCCAGCGCCGCGGTGGCAGCCGCTCGCGCAGCACAAGCCAGGCGCCGACCGCCACAACCGCCGGCAGGCTCGCCAGCACCAGGCCGCCCTCCAGCGCGCCGGTGCGTCGCAGCCCCGCCAGCAGCGCGACGTTGTACAGCAGCGTGCCCAAGGCGGCCTGTAGCACCAGGTTACCCAGCAGTGCGCGCGGCGGGAACACGCCGGGCCGGAACGTGACGGTGAACGGCAGCAGCACCAGGCTCGCCAGGGCGCACCGCAAGAACAAAATCACCGGGATCGGCAGCGCATCGGCCAGCACCCGCGCGACCGCCACATTGGCGCCGACCAGCACCATCGCCAGGGCCAACTGGACGCAGGCCCAAAATCTCGCCGACCCGGCCACCGAGATGGTCAGTCGGTCTCCCCCACCTTGCGGAAAGGGGACTGCTCCGCCAGCGCGGCCATGTGGGCAAGGATTTCCGGCCGCTCCTCGGCCAGGAAATTGTCCACCGCGCGGGCGAAGCCGGCATTGGCGATCCAATGGGCGGAATAGGTCGGCTGCGGCAGATAGCCGCGCTGGATCTTGTGCTGGCCCTGCGCGCCGGCCTCCACCCGCTTCAGCCCGTGCTCGATCGCCCAGTCGATGGCGCGGTAGTAGCAGAGCTCGAAATGCAGGAACGGCCAGTCGCCCCGGCAGCCCCAGTTGCGGCCGTACAGCGTGTCCGCCCCGGCCAGGTTCAATGCTCCGGCCACCGGCCTGCCGTCATGCTCCGCCAGCATCAGCACCACCTTGTCGCCAAGCCGTTCGGACAACAGGGAGAAGAACTCCCGGGTGAGATATGCGGAGCCCCATTTGCGGTCCACGGTGCTCTGGTAGAAGCGGTAGAACGCGTCCCAGTGGCGTTCCTGAATGTCCGCGCCGCTCAGCGCGCGATAGTCGAGACCGCAGGCATTGGCGTCGCGGCGCTCGCGGCGCAGCACCTTGCGCTTGCGCGACGACAGCGCCCCGAGGAAATCGTCAAAACTGGCATAGCCTGCGTTCTCCCAGTGGAACTGCGTTCCCAGCCGCCGCAGCCACCCGGCCTGCCCGAGCGCGTTCCACTCCTCCTCGGTGCAGAACGTGACATGGATGGAGGACAGCTTGAGCTGCCGGCAGGCCTGCACCAGGGCGCTGGCCAGCCCCTCGATGGAGATGCCGGCATCGGGCCGGCGCAGCAGGCGCGGGCCCGGCACCGGGCTGAACGGCGCGGCTACCTGGAGCTTGGGGTAATACTCGCCGCCGGCCCGCTCGAACGCGTTGGCCCAGCCATGGTCGAACACGTATTCGCCGTAGCTGTGCGACTTGGCGTACATCGGTGCCACCGCGACCACGCTCCCCGCCTCGTCGCGCAAGGCCGCGTGCTGCGGCAGCCAGCCGGTGCGCGGCCCGGCCGAGCCGCTGTCCTCCATCGCGCCGAGAAACGCATGGCTGACGAAGGGGTTGTCCGAGCCGGCGCAAGCATCCCAGGCCGCCGCGTCGATCTCGGCGATCCGCGGATGCAGGGTCAGTGTGAGCTTCGCGGAATCGTCGGGCATGCACGCCTATGTGGGGCAGAAGGCGTGAAAGGATAGTCGATTTTCGCCCGATCCGTCGACCTCGATCGATCAGTCGATCTCGAACAGCCCCTCGACCTCGACCAGCGCATCGGCCGGCAAGGATGGCACGCCGATCGTGCTGCGGGCATGCCGGCCGTTGTCGCCGAACACCGCCACCGCCAGATCCGAGGCCCCATTCATCACCTGCGCATGCGCGGTGAAATCCGGCGGCGCGGCAATGAACCCGCCGAGGCGGACCACCCGGCGCACCCGGTCCAGATTGCCGTAGCAGGCCGCCTTCAGCTGCACGAGCACGTTGATGAAGCACAGCCGCGCGGCGTCCTGGCCGTCGTTGATCGACATCCCCTGGCTGATCTTGCCGGCATAGGCGACCTTGCCGTCGCGCACCGGGATCTGCCCGGAGACCACCACCAGATTGCCGGTGACGACGAAGGGCACGTAGTTGGCGATCGGCACCACCGGCGGCGGCAGGGTGATGCCGAGTTCCGCCAGCCTGGTCTCGATGTTTCCGGCCATCACAAGCTCCTTATTTCGCGACCAGCCGCAGCCCGCGGCGGCGCACGCGGGGTGCGGTATCCGGCAGATCGAACGGCAACAAGGGGGCGCGGTCACGCGCGCCGTTGCCGAGCGTGCCGTCGCCGAGCAGGTTCGCCTCCTCCGGTTCGGCCTCGGGAATGTCGGTGCGGCCGAGGTAGTTGGCGGCCAGATGCCGGAACGTATAGTCCAGCAGGGAGGTGGCGTTGGCCACGGCAGGGTCGCCCTCCACCGCGCCGGCCGGCCCGAAGCGGGTGAAGGTGAACGCCTCCACGAACGCCGCCAAAGGCACGCCGTTCTGCAGGCCGAGGCTGACCGCGACGGCGAAATTGTCCATCAGCCCACGGAAGGCGGGGCCTTCCTTGTGCAAGGCGATGAAGATCTCGCCCAGTTCGCCGGTCTCGTATTCGCCGGTGCGCAGGAACAGCTTGTGCCCGCCGACGGTGGCCTTCTGGGTGTATCCGGCCCGGCGCGCCGGCAGCGCCCGGCGCTGCGGCGCGGGCCGCGTGGCCGGGCGGATCTGCGGCACGGCCGGCATCGCGTCGATGAACGGCGCCACGCCGTCGTGCATCGCCCGGTATTCGCCGCCGGTCACATCCGCCCGCGGCAGCACGCCGTCGCCGCGCAGAACCGCCGCCAACGCGGCCTCGGCCGAAAGTCCGCGTGCCGCCAGGAAGGCGCGGCTGGCCCGGCTGAGTTCACCGGATTGACCGAGCGGGGAGAACGCCGGCGCGATGCCGCCGGTTTCCACGCCCAGCAGCGCCTCCACGGCGCCGGCCGGCGCGATGGCGGTCAGGGCTTCATGGCGCAGGCCGGGCAGGGGCCCTCCCGCGCTCGCCGGCCGCGCGGCCGCGTAGGCCGCGCGGGCGGCATCCGCCAGGCCGGCGATCACGCCGGAAGCCGGCGGCGGCGGAACCTCGCGCGCAGTGGCGAGAACGCCGAACCGTTCCGCCATGGCGGCGGAAGCCGCCTCGGCACGCAAGCGCAGGATGGCGGCGATGCAGCGCGCGATGTCGCGCGCCGCCGGCTCGCCATAGGTCAGGCCCAGGGCGGACAGCAAACCGGCCAGATCGGCAATGCCGAGGGCAAGGCGCAGCGCCGAGGGGGCGGCCAGGGTCAGCGCGATCGTGGCGGTTTCCACGGCTTCGCCGAAGGCAGCTTCGTCAAAGCCCGCGTCCGGGTGGAAAAAGGCCGGCAGGTTGAACACGAAGCCCGGCTCTGGCCCGCTTTGGCCGTGCCATATCGCCTCGCTCGGCGCGCCCTGGCGGTGCAGCAGCAGCGTGTGCAGCCGCTCCTCCAGCGGCAACTCGATCCCCGCCCGCCGGGCCCGGTCGGCGATCGGACGGATCCACGCATCCGCCACCTGCGGCAGGCTGGCGGCACCTTCGCCGGGCGCGAGTTCCGCCAGCGCCGCGGCGGCCGCGTCGTCCCACGAAGCGGGCAGGGTCAGGGCGCGGGCGGGCTGGTCCGGGTCGGCACCCAGCGCGATCCGCCGCATCCGCACGCCGTGCCATGTCTTCGGTGTTTTCATGGCCCGGATGCTAGGCCGGGAAACCGTGGCCGAAAAGCGCATTTTGCGGTCAAACGGACATCGAGGCACAAAATCTTGTGGATAGATGGCGCCGTGTGCCCATTGCTAACAATCTGGACGCCCTACGGCAAGCCATAGAGGCCGGAGGGGTCCAGTTGAGGTTGGGGGTTGATGGGGGCGACCGGCATCACCAATGGCAATGCCGGCGCCGACTGAAGGTCTGGTTACGGCAATCCGCGCCAGTGACCAGTAACGTGTTCGATGCGGTTAAACCGCCACCGAAGGTACGGATTTATCCAGATCAACTTTCTGGACTCCTCTGCTGTGGGGTCTTGCCACAGCGAGGCATCGATGCAACTCTAAAGAAAGGCTGGTCTCAGTAGGGGTGCTTCGACACCTGCGCTGCGATCACGGCCGAGGGGCAACATACCTCGGTCCGACACGAAGGCGGTTCCCCGTTGGCGCGGGAGGCCGCCTTCTGTGTTTCTACGGGAGATGTTCTGCCAGAACGTCCCCCTCATCGGAAAATTCGGCACTTTCGCTATTGCCATCGTCGTCTGCCACGGGGCCATCCAAGGACGGCAGCGGTTCGTTCTTAGCCCGGCGGTGCTGTTCAAACTTCATCAAAAGTTGAGCTCCGGGGATGGTCAGAGAAAATCCATGATCGCTCTCCGCCATAAATCCGTCAGTGACATCTGCGCGTAACTGGTCACGCACTCGCCTCGCCGACAGGCCCGTCCCTGAGACAATCTCGTGTAAATCGACAGGCCGGTTCCACTGCCTCATACGGGCCATGATCCTGTACCGCTGGTCGCCGATCCTGATCCGCTGCTGCGGCTTAAATGGGACCTCGATGGGGTCGCCAGCCGCAAGCGGCGTTGCGTCGTCAGCGTCATCCGCGATCCGGTTTAGGCTAAACTTCCGGCGATATAATTGATTGGCCGCTTCAATAGTGGCGCGCTCTGCCTCTATCTCGCGTCTCTCTGCGGCGCAGTCCCGGATGATGGCGCGAGCCCTATCCTCTCGCTCATCCACTTTGGCGGCGCGCTGATCCAATTCGGCCAAAATCTCCGCGTTGGCGCCCAGCAGTGCGTTCAGATCGGCCATGCACGACTCCACATGAGCCGATATTGGCAGACCCTTAACCGCCCCGCAAGGGGGAGGGCGCTCTAACTAAGAGATAGAGGCGCGTATGTTACCATTAGAGAGTTTTGTGGATAATTCTGTGGATAACTACCCTTTTAAAGATTGACGCTCTAGGTGTGTTTGCTACATAATTCCGAACTCGGCTCAAAAGGCCGGACGTCGCGCCGGCACCCCAACAGAGATAGTGGACCGCGCCGCGGAGGCTGCGTATATCTGCGTCATGAACATCGGCACCCGCATCTACACGCTGCTCCATGGCCGCCGCGTCGGCACCGACGCGGCGGGCAATATCTACTATACCCAGCGCCGCGCCGTCGCGGGCGCCCGGGCCCGCCGTTGGGTGGATTTCGCCGGTCCGGTGGAAGCCTCCGCGGTACCGCCGGAATGGCATGCCTGGCTGCACTACACCACCGACGAGCCGCTGCCGGCCAGCACCCACAAGCCGTGGCAGAAGCAGCATCTCGCCAACGCCACCGGCACCGCCACCAGCTACCGCCCGCCCGGCCACGACTACGAAGGCGGGCAACGGGCGCGGGCCACCGGCGACTACGAATCCTGGACACCCGGCAGCTAGGCACCGCGCATGGCTCGCCACAGCGCCGCGGAACTTCTGACCGGGGCCGTCATCCTGCTGCTCGCGGCAGGCTTCCTTGGCTACGCCGTCGCCCATTCCGGCCGCACCGGCGTGTCCGGCTATCCGCTGATCGCCCGCTTCGACCATATCGACGGCCTGACCATCGGCTCGGATGTGCGCCTGGCCGGGGTGAAGGTAGGCACCGTCAGCAACGCCCGGATCGATCCGCAGAGCTATTTGGCCGTGGTCACGCTCACCGTGCAGAACGGCATCGAACTGCCCAAGGACAGCAGCGCGGAAGTCACCAGCGACGGCCTGCTCGGCGGCAAGTTCCTCTCGCTCAGCCCGGGCGGGGACACCACGATGCTGAAGCCGGGCGGGACGATCACCATCACCCAGTCCTCGGTCAGCCTTGAACAATTGCTGGGCAAGTTCATCTTCAGCGTGACCAACATGGTCAGTGCCGTGAAGCCGGACCAGGCCGCCAAGCCGGAACCGACACCCACCCCGAAATAACCACGCCGAAACAATGGGCCCGACATGAACCCTCCGCCGAAACTCTGGCCGCAGGAAGATGGTACCCCGGTTTCCTGCCGGGAGAAGCTGCGGGTGCTGGAGGAGAACCACGCCGAACTGATGCAGACCTTGCAGGACGCGTTCGAGGACGCGGTGCTGATGGGCGTGGACGAGCAGGCGATGCGCCGCATCCTCGCCGACGCCGTCGCCGGGCTGGAGAGCCCGAAACGTCCGGCCACCCATTGATGCGCCTGCCGCTGTTCGTGCCGCTGATGCTGGCGGGCCTCGCGCTCGCTTCCGCTCTCGCCCAATCGCCCCCGCCGGCCCAATCCTCTGCGCCAGTCGCGCCAGTCGCGCCAGTCGCGCCAGTCGCGCCAGCCGCGCCCGACGCACCGCCCGCGTCCAGGCCGGAAACGCCACCGACCCCGCCGCCCACCTGGGTCGCCAAAGGCGTCGCCGAACTCCAGGTGCTGGACAAGGTCAACGCCCGCCATACCGATCTGACCGTGAAGGCGGGCGAGAAGGTGCAGTTCGGTCCGCTCAGCATCGAGGTTCAGTCCTGCGTCGCCCGCCCGCCCAACGAACCGCAGGACGCAGCGGCGTTCCTGTCGATCACCGATGCCAACAACGACGGCGTGCCGTTCCGCGGCTGGATGGTCGCCAGCCAGCCCGCCCTGTCGATGCTCCAGCATCCCATGTACGACGTCCGCGTCACCGGCTGCCACTCGTGACCGCCGCGCCCGCGGCAGGCCGGACGGCGGACGCCCTGCCGCCGCCGGCGCGCGCGGCGCTGCTGCTGGACCTCGACGGCACCCTGCTGGACATCGCGCCAACCCCCGACAGCGTCGTCGTGCCTGCCGCCCTGCTCGATGCGCTGCGCGGCCTGACGGCCCGGCTGAACGGCGCGCTCGCGGTGATCAGCGGCCGGCCGGTCGCGCAGGTGGATGAACTCCTGCACGCCATTCCCACCGCCGTCGCCGGCGAGCACGGCGGCGCTACCCGCTTCGCCCCCGGGGCGGAACTGGAACGCATACCCCTGCCCAGCGCGCCGGCCGGATGGCTGGCCGCAGCCGAACGAATCGCTGCGGAAAACCCCGGCGTGCTGCTGGAACGCAAGGAACGCGGCTTCGTGCTGCACTACCGCGCCGTGCCCGCGCTCGGTGCCAGGCTCCGGGAGGCGCTGGAGGAAATCGTCGGTGCGTCCGAGGCCTTCGCCCTGATGCAGGCCCGCAAGGCCTGGGAGATCAAGCCCCGCGGCGCCGACAAGGGCACCGCCGTGGCGGCCCTCATGGCCCACGCCCCCTTCGCCGGCCGCCTGCCGATCTTCATCGGCGACGACGTGACCGACGAGGACGGCATGGAAGTCGCGCGCGCCATGGGTGGCGCGGGATTGAAGGTCGGTGACGCGTTCAAGGACCCCGAAGCGGTCCGCGCCTGGCTGGCCGAGGCGGCGCTCGGCGGCGAGGCCTGGCCGAGGCTCCGCCCCGAACCCCGGCAGGGGGCTCTGCCCCCTGCACCCCCGCAAGGGAACCCGTTCCCTTGACCCGTTTAAATTGGTTTGTTGGGGATAGGGCCATGACGTAGCCGTTGATGGG
>JBBIQA010000129.1:0-4483 GCA_037442565.1 Rhodospirillales bacterium | reverse complement strand
ACGTCATGGCCCTATCCCCAACAAACCAAGCCATGGGGTTGAGGGGACAAGTCCCCTCAGGGGGTGGAGGGGCAGAGCCCTCCTGGGGTTTGGGGCGAAGCCCTAACCTTGCTCAGACCAACGGCCGCGCGATGTGCTCCTTGTAGATCGGCAGGTTCAGCAGCCGGTCGTACCACTCCCGCAGAGCCGGGATCGCCGGACGCTTGAAGTCCATCACGAACCAGCGGTGCACATGGATGCCCCAAACGATGTCCGCCAGCGTCAGCGTGTCGCCGCAGATATAGGGCGTCCTCGCCAGCTTCTCGGCGATCATGCCGTAGGCGCGGGCGGTGTCGGCGATGGCCTGGTCGATCGCCGCGTTGTCGCGCTTTTCCGGCGGCGTGCGGACCAGCCCGAGGAAGATCGTGCTCGCCGGGCGGTTCTGCACCGTCTGCTGCGCGTCCATCCAGTGGTCCACGATGGCCCGTGCCCGAGGGTCGCGCGGCCACAGCGCGGTGTCGGGGGCGTTCGCGGTGCAGAGGTAGCGGATGATCGCGTTGCTCTCCCACAGGGTGAAATCGTCCTCCTGCAGGGTAGGCACCAGGCCGGTGGGGTTCATCGCGCGGTATTCCGCCGTATCGGTCTTGCCGAACGGCCCGCCGACGTCGATCCGCTCATACGGCAGCCTCAGCTCCTCCAGCGTCCAGATCACCTTCATCACGTTGCTGGACGTGGACCGCCCCCAGAGGATGCGTCGCATCGGCTTCTCTCCGCTCACAATTACGCCCCATGTTCTTCCGGGCCGGCCCGGGCGAGCCTATGCTGCTTGCACCGATCGGGAAAGCGGGGCAAATCGCCGTCATGACGCAGTTTTCGACACGAGCCGCCTGCCTTATCTGCGCTCTCGCCGCCGGAGCCGCGCTCGGGATCGCGCTGGCGTCGGAATACTGGGGCGGCCTGGTCCCCTGCGCGCTGTGCCTGTGGGAGCGGGTGCCCTACCGGGTGGCGATCGGCCTGGGCGTGGTGGGCTGCCTGCTGCCCGGCGGCAACCTTCCGCGCCGCTGGATCCTGTTCCTGATCATGCTCGCGACGCTGGCCGCCGCGGGCCTTGCTTTCGTGCATGTCGGGGTCGAGCTGGGGTACTGGCCGAGCCCGCTGCCGGAATGCGCGACCAAGGTGGTCGATTTCGGCTCGATCGCCGAGCGGCTGGCGGCGATGCCGGCACGGCCGGCGAAGCCCTGCGACGAACCGACCTTCCTGATCCCGGGCGTGCCGCTGTCGATGGCGGCGATGAACCTGCTATTCGCCCTGGCGCTCTCTGCATGGATCGCCATCTATCTGTGGAGCAGCAGGGGACGGCGGTCATGACAGATCCGGCTAGGGGTACGCCCGACATCGATCGGGTTATTCGCGTGGATCACGCCGGGGAATACGGCGCGGCGCGCATCTACGCCGGCCAGCTGGCCGTGCTCGGCCGTGGCGAGAAGGGCGATCTGCTGCGCCACATGCAGGCGCAGGAGAAATTCCACCTCGACGTGCTGTCCGGCCTCCTCGCCAGCCGTCGCGTGCGGCCGACGGCGCTGCTGCCGTTCTGGCACCTGGCCGGCTTCGCGCTCGGCGCCGCCACCGCGGTGCTGGGCGAGCGCGCGGCGATGGCCTGCACCGTGGCGGTGGAGGAGGCGATCGACGCCCACTACACAGCCCAGATCGACGCCCTGGACGAAACCGAGGCGCCGCTGCGCGAAACGCTGGAGAAATTCCGCGCCGAGGAGATCGAGCACCGCGACATCGGCCTGGCCAACGGCGCGGAACAGGCGCCGGGCTACCGGCTGCTCTCGGCGGTGATCAAGGCCGGCTGCGGCGTGGCGATCAAGTTGAGCGAGCGTATCTGACGGAGGGAAAGCCTCAGCTTTCCAGTTCGCTGTCCCAGTACAGATAGTCGCGCCAGCTCTGGTGCAGGTAGTTCGGCGGGAAACCGCGCCCGTTGTCCTGCAATTCCCACGTTGTCGGCTGGCGCGGGCTCATGCGCGGATACATCCGGCACTCGCGCGGCAGATGCGAGCCCTTGCGCAGATTACAGGCGCCGCAGGCGGTGACCACGTTCTCCCACGTCGTGCGCCCGCCGCGGCAGCGCGGGATCACATGATCGAAGGTCAGGTCCGGCGCCGGCGACCGCTCGCCGCAATACTGGCAGGAGAACGCGTCCCGCAGAAACACGTTGAACCGCGTGAAGGCCGGCCGGCGGGAGGTGGGAACGTAGTCCTTCAGCGCGATCACGCTGGGCAGGCGCATGGTCATGCTCGGGGAACGAACCTCGGTCTCGTATTCATTCAGAACCGAGACACGATCGAGGAAAACGGCCTTCACGGCGTCCTGCCAGGACCAGAGCGACAGCGGAAAATACGACAGCGGGCGGAAATCCGCGTTCAGGACAAGCGCCGGAAAATGATGACCACCGTCGGGCAAGCACGATCCCCTGTCGAGGTGCTGCGCCAATCCTGGGGATCCATCAAGTCCGACCCGCCAAATATTGTGCGCCGCCGTGAACCTGACGCGTTATCGCAGACCGGAAATCGCGCCGCAACCCGCATCCCCCGAGGATTCACGGCGCTGTCATGTTAACCGCCTGAATTTGTGGCGAAGGCACGCTGCAGGAACAGGGCGCCTATCGACAGCCCGGCCTCGTCGATCCCATGCCCGAGGCGCGGGCAGTACAGCGATTCGACCGGAATGCCGGCCGCCAGCAGCGCCGCCTCGGCCTCGCGTGATCGGGTGACCGGCACCACGTCGTCGTCCTCGCCGTGTACCAGCAGCACCGGAACGGCGCCTGCCGCCAGCCGTTCGCCCGCCAGGCTCTCCGGCGCGATCAGCGCGCCGGAATAGGCCAGGATGGCGCGTGGCGGCACCGCCCGGCGCAGACCGGTGAACAGCGAGGTCATTGCCCCCTGGCTGAACCCCATCAGCGCATAGGCATCCGCCGGCAAGCCCAGCCGCGCCAGTTCCGCGTCGATGAACGCGTCCAGGAACCCGGCGGCCCGGCGCACGCCGGCTTCCATCATCGCCGGGGTGCGGTCGGCCACGCTGAACCATTGCCGGCCCATGGGGGCGAGGTCGCAGGGAAACGGCGCGTCAGGTGCGGCGAAGGCGGCGTGCGGCACGGCGTGGGTCCAGGCGGCGGCGATGTCGATCAGGTCATGGCCGTCGGCGCCCAGGCCGTGGCACAGCACGATCAGCTGTTGCGGGGCACCCTCGGCGGTGGGGCCGGTACGGGGGCCGTTCAGCTCGGTCATGCGCTTCTCCATCCGTCGGTTTTGCGGGTACTGTCATCCCTGTCGCCATCCTAGAGGCCCTGCGTCCCCCAGCCTATGTCGATCATCACCCGCTTCGCTCCCAGCCCGACGGGATACCTGCATCTCGGCCACGCCCATGCCGCGCTGTTCGCCTGGTCGCGCGCGCGCGCTTCGGGCGGGCGGTTCCTGCTGCGCATCGAGGACATCGATCCCGGCCGCTGCCGGTCCGAGTTCGTGGATGCCATCCTGCAGGACCTGGACTGGCTCGGCCTGGACTGGGACGGCGAAATCCGCCGGCAATCGCAGCATTTGCCGGAATACCGGACGGCGCTGGATCGGCTGGCCGCGAGAAACCTGATATACCCCTGTTTCTGCACCCGCACCGCGATCCTGCGCGAGATTGCCGGCTCCGCCAGCGCGCCCCACGCCCCGGATGGCAGCCCCGTCTATCCCGGCACGTGCCGCGTGTTGTCCGCCCCCGAACGCCGGGCCCGCATCGCCGCCGGAGAGCCGCACGCCTGGCGGCTCGACATGGCCCGCGCCCTGGCATGCGTGCCGGACGGCCTCACGTACCGCGAACTGGACGAGGGCGTCCTCCCCTGCCGCCCGGAAGCCTTCGGCGACGCCGTGCTGGCACGCAAGGACGCCCCGGCCAGCTACCATCTCTGCGTCACCCACGACGACGCCCTGCAAGGCGTCACCCTGGTGACGCGCGGGCAGGATCTGCGCCCCAGCACCGACCTGCACCGGCTGATCCAGGCGCTGATGGGCTGGCCGGCTCCCGACTATGCCCATCACCGCCTGCTCACCGACGCCGCCGGCCGCCGGCTGGCCAAGCGCGACCAGGCCGCGACGCTGCGGGAACTCCGCCAGGCCGGTCGATCCCCCGCCGAAATCCGCGCGCTGGCGGGATTTCCCGCTCTCTAAACGGGTTCCAGCAGCGCCGCCGTGTTGTTGCGCACGCTGTTGACTGCCGTGGAAACAGGCCACGTGCGAAACGCCGCCGCCGATGGCCGCAGCAGCCCGGCCGGATCGCCGGACGCCGCCTCGCCGAGCCAGAGCGCCCAGTCCTCCGGCTCCAGCACCACCGGCATGCGTTCATGGATCGGCCGCAAGGCCTCGTTCGCGCCGGTGGTCAGGATCGTGAAGCTGCGGATCACCTCACCATCCGGCCCCTTCCATCCCTCCCACAACCCGGCCAGCGCCATGGTCCG
>JBBIQA010000128.1:0-13092 GCA_037442565.1 Rhodospirillales bacterium | reverse complement strand
ACCTCCGCCGCCCAGGTCAGCACCAGATGCTCCATGCCCGCCTTGCTCGCGCCATACGGCCCCCAATACGCCGAGGGCGCCCGCGCCCGCGCATCGGTAACGAACACGGCGCGGCCGGCATCGGACGCGGCCAGCACCGGGGCGCAACTGCGGATCAGCCGCCAGGCGGCAGCGAAGTTCACCGCCATCACCTCGGCCCAGTCGCCATCCAGGATGTGCGAAACCGGCGTCAGCTTGCCAAGCGCCCCGGCGGCATGCACCAGGATGTCCAGGCGGTCGAAGCGCGCGTAGATGCTGGGCCCGACCTTATCCAGGTTTTCGCTTTCCCTCAGGTCCATCGGCAACAGCGTGGCCGAGCCGCCGGCCGCGCGGATGGCGTCATCGGTCTCTTCCAGGCCGCCCTGGGTACGCGCGGTCAGCACCACATGCGCGCCAAGCCGGCCAAGCTCGATCGCCGTGGCCGCCCCGATCCCCCGGCTGGCGCCGGTTACCAGCGCCACCCGCCCCTTCAGCAAGCCCGTCATGCTCAGATGTTTTCCGCCAGCAGGTTGAGTTGCCGGTCCGTGTTGCGGGCCTGATCCGGCAATGCGATCGGGTATTCCCCGGTGAAGCAGGCGTCGCAGTAATACGGCGCGGCCGGATCGCGCTCGGTCTTGCCGAGCGCCTGATACAGCCCGTCGATGGAAATGAACGCCAGGCTGTCGGCGCCGATCAGCTCCGCCATTTCCTTCACGTCATGGTTGGCGGCCAGCAGCTTGCTCCGCTCCGGCGTGTCGATGCCGTAGAAACAGGAATGCGTCGTGGGCGGCGAGGAGATGCGCATATGCACCTCCGCCGCGCCGGCCTGGCGGACCATCTCGACGATCTTGCGGCTGGTGGTGCCGCGCACGATCGAATCGTCCACCAGCACCACGCGCTTGCCCTCCAGCACCGGGCGGTTGGCGGAATGCTTGAGCTTCACGCCGAGATGGCGGATCTGGTCGGTCGGCTCGATGAAGGTGCGGCCGACATAATGGTTGCGGATGATGCCGAGCTCGAACGGGATGCCGCTCTGCTGCGCATAGCCCATCGCCGCCGGCACGCCGCTGTCGGGCACCGGCACGATCACGTCCGCCGGCACGCCGCTCTCGCGCGCCAGCACCCGGCCGATGGCCTTGCGCGCCTCATACACCGGCGTGCCCTCCATCACGGAGTCCGGCCGGGCGAAGTAGATGTACTCGAACACGCAGAACCGCTCGGTCTGCCGGGCGAAGGGCTTGATGCTGCGCACGCCGGCATCGTTGATGATGACGATCTCGCCGGGCTCCACGTCGCGGATGAACTCGGCGCCGACGATGTCCAGCGCGCAGGTCTCGCTCGCCAGCACCCAGCCGCCATCCGCATAGCCGGGAATCCGGCCCAGGATCAGCGGCCGCACGCCGAGCGGGTCGCGCACCCCGAACAGCGCCTGATTTGACAGCGCCACCAGCGAATAGGCGCCGACCACCTGCTTCAGCGCGTCGATCAGCCGGTCCTCCACGGTGGAATACAGGCTGATGGCGATCAGGTGGATGAACACCTCGCTGTCGGTGGTGGACTGGAACAGGCACCCGCGGCGAACAAGCTGGCGGTGCAGCTGGTGCGCGTTGGTCAGGTTGCCGTTATGCGCCACCGCGAAGCCGCCGAACTCGAAATCGGCGAACAGCGGCTGCACATTGCGCAGGATGGTTTCACCGGTGGTGGCGTAGCGGTTATGCCCGACCGCGATCCGTCCGGGCAGGGAGGCGATCACCTTGGCGTCGCTGAAATTGTCGCCGACCAGCCCCAGGCCCCGGTGTGAATGGAACCGCTTGCTGTCGTAACTCACGATGCCGGTGGCTTCCTGGCCGCGATGCTGCAGCGCATGCAGGCCAAGCGCGGTGACCGCGGCGGCATCCGGCACGTTCCAGATCCCGAACACGCCGCATTCGTCGTGGAACTTGTCGTCCGATTCAGAAGCCGTTGCCGGGATCCGCGCGCTGTTGTCCATGCAGGGTAGTCTCCTATTCCCGAACGACGGGCTTGCCGGTGGCCCGCCCGATCGGGACGGCGTGCATCAGGTCGGCGGCGGTCGTCTGCCGCCCTTCCGGAGGTGAGTACATGCG
Organism: Rhodospirillales bacterium; assembly: GCA_037442565.1. Taxonomy (GTDB): domain Bacteria; phylum Pseudomonadota; class Alphaproteobacteria; order Acetobacterales; family Acetobacteraceae; genus PALSA-911. Next base: position 10,969 of record JBBIQA010000128.1, on the reverse strand, counting down.
TGGCTGGTATTGCGGCGGCAACGCCTTCACCACCAGGGCGGCGCCCTGATAGGCGAGCGGCAGAAGCCGTGCGTCCAACACCGCGGCGGGCCATTTTTCCATCGGGATCAGCATCCCGGTTCCGATATAGGCGCAGATGACCAGAACCGCACCCCGCGCCAGGCCGAATACCAGACCCAGGCTGCGGTCAAGGCCGCTGAGGACCGAGTTGCGCACCAGTTCCCCGATCCAGCGCGACAGGATCAGGAGGATGATCAGCGCCACCAGGAACACGCCGCCGAACGCCACGGGCGTCACCAGGGCCGGCATCTTCACATACTGGTCCATCCAGGTCTCGACCTGCGGGCGCGCCAGCGGCTCGGCCCAGAGCGCCGCCAGGCCGGCGCCGATCCAGGCGCCGATGCCCAGCACCTCGGCCACGAAGCCCCGCATAAACGCGAGCAGCGCGGAAACCAGGAGCACGCCGATCACGGCCAAGTCCACCCAGGTCATCGGTCATCCACGTTTTTAGGGGTATCCGGGTATTGAAAAACGCAGGGTATAACCGACCTCGCCCGGTCAGCGCCATCCACGTTCGCCATCAGCCGGATTTATCGTCCGCGAAGCCGGCCACCAGGTCCGATAGATGGCCGATTTCCGCCAGCACCAGCCCGTCCGGCGCCGCCAGCGGCCGGTTGCCGCGCGCCACCCGGCGCGGCAGCGTGGCGGCATCGAAACCGAGCTTCTGCGCCTCCTTCAGCCGCGCCTCCGCCTGGGCCACCTGGCGCACCTCGCCCGACAGCCCGACCTCGCCGAAATACACCATCCCCGGATGCGTCGGCCGGTCCGACGCCGCCGAGGCAATCGCCGCCGCCACCGCCAGGTCCGCCGCCGGCTCACTGACCCGCAAACCGCCAGCGATGTTGAGATAGACGTCCTGCGCCCCCAGGCGCAGGCCGCAGCGCGTCTCCAGCACCGCCAGCAGCATGGCAAGCCGCCCGCCATCCCAGCCGATCACCGACCGGCGCGGCGATCCCCCGGCGTTCGGCGACAGCAGCGCCTGCACCTCCACCAGCACCGGGCGCGATCCCTCCAGCCCCGCGAACACCGCGCTGCCGGAGATGTTGCCGCGCCGCTCGGCCAGGAACAGCGCCGAGGGATTGGCGACCTCCGCCAGCCCGATGTCGGTCATCTCGAACACGCCGATCTCGTCGGTGGCGCCGAAGCGGTTCTTCACCCCGCGCAGGATGCGGAACTGGTGGCCGCGATCGCCTTCGAAATACAGCACCGCGTCCACCATGTGCTCCAGCACCCGCGGCCCGGCGATGGCGCCCTCCTTGGTCACGTGTCCCACCAGGACCAGCGAGAAGCCCTTGGACTTGGCCAGCCGGATCAGCTCGAAACTGCACGCGCGGACCTGCGACACGGTGCCCGGGGCGCTGTCGATGCTGTCCAGCCACATGGTCTGGATGCTGTCGATCACCACCAGCGTCACGTCCGACGCCTCCTCCAGGCTGGCGGTGATGTCGCGCAGATTGATCGAGGCGGCCAACTCCACGTTCGCATCCGCCAGCCCGAGCCGGCGCGCGCGCAGCCGCACCTGCTCGATCGCCTCCTCGCCGGAGATGTACATCACCCGCCGCCCGGCACGCGCCAGCCCCGCCGCCACCTGCAGCAGCAACGTGGACTTGCCGATGCCCGGATCGCCACCCACCAGCACCGCGGACGCCGCCACCAGCCCGCCGCCGAGCACCCGATCAAGCTCGGCGATGCCGGTCACCGCCCGCGGCGGCGGTGCGCTGCTGCCGGACAGGCCGGTGAACGCCACCTTGCGCCCGGCCACCTTCCCGCCCGCGCCGGGACGAACCTCGACCACCTCCTCGATGATCGAGTTCCATTCCTCGCAACTCTCGCAACGCCCCGCCCATTTCAGCGTGACGGCGCCGCAGGACCGGCAAACAAACCGAACCGGGGACTTGGCCATGCGGTCAGCCGGTCCGTGTGAAGGAAGCAAGGCCAGGGGCGCTGCCCCTGGACCCCGCTAAGGGCTCGCCCTTAGAACCCGCTACTTGGTTTGGGAGTGCAAGGAGGGCCGACCCGGACCTCGCAAGGGCAAGGTCGGCCCTCCTTGCACTCCCAAACAAATGGATGGATTCCAAAGGCTTGCCTTTGGCGGGGGTCCAGGGGGCAGCGCCCCCTGGCCTTGCTTGCCTCACCACGGATTGGCCGTCAGCACGGCCTCGCCGCCGGCCGGGTCGTTCACCGTGCTGACCAGCATCTGCCATTCGTGTTTGGCGCCGGAAGCGGTGTATTCCCGGTTGTGCAGCTTGCTTTCCTTCGGGTCGGGCTTGTCGCTGGTGATGTCCAGTTTCACCCGGCTGTCGCGCAGGATGCGTTCCAGTTCGTTCATGACGGTCGCGCCGTCGGCGAGCGGCGTGAAGGTGGAGCACGAGCCGTTGTCCTGGGTCACCAGCACCAGCTTGCCGCCCTTCGCCGTGGCGTTGTAGACGGCACCGGGCAGGCCATACAGGAAATTGTCCGCCTCGTTGGCGGGCAATTCCGGAAACCCGGCCTGCTTCACCCAGTCGCGCAGCCCATCGAGGTTGCCGGCGAATTCCACGCAGCTTTTCAGGAACAGGCCGACCGCCTCTTTGGCGTTGTCCTGTGCCGGCGTCAGGTCGGCCGCGCGTGCCGGCGCGGCGGAAATTGCCGCGGCCAGCAATCCGCACAGCACCGGCGCTGTCCAGCGGGCGGTTCTCATCGCTTTCCGCGCGCGCAATGGCGTCCTCCGCATCCAATCCTCCCGGGCTGTGTGGAGGTTACGCAGCGCGACGCGATCGCGAAAGCCAGTATCGGTAAATTTCTGCTGCGTCAGCGCCGCAATTCCATCTGGATCGGGCCCTCGCGCCGGCCATGGGTGAACTGGTCGACCAGCGCGTTGCCGCTGTCCATCAGCCGGTCTGCGGGGCCGTTCCAGACGATCTTGCCCTTGTGGATCATCGCCGCCTGGTCGCCGATGCGCCGGGCGCTGGCCATGTCGTGGGTGATCGCGACAGCGGTGGAGCCCAGCCGCTTGACGCAATCGACGATCAGCCCGTCGATCACCGCGCCCATGATCGGGTCGAGGCCAGTGGTCGGTTCGTCGAAGAACAGGATATCGGGCCTTGCCGCGATGGCGCGCGCCAGGGCCACGCGCTTCTGCATGCCGCCGGAGAGTTCCGCCGGCGACAACTCGCCGACGCTGGCGGCAAGGCCAACCTGTTCGAGGAACTCCGCGGCGCGGGATCTGGCTTCGTTGCGGCTGGCCTTGCCGGTCGCCAGCAGCCCGAAGGCGACGTTTTCCCAAACCGGCAGGCTGTCGAACAGGGCGCCGTTCTGGAACAGCATGCCGATCCGCGCCCGGGCCCGCGCGCGTTCCTCACGCGGCAGGGCCAGCACGTCCCGCCCGTCGATCTCGATCCGCCCGGCATCCGGCTCGATCAGGCCGAGCACGCATTTCAGCAGCACCGATTTGCCCGAGCCCGATCCGCCGATCACCACCATGGAGGTGCCGGCCGGCACGGTCAGGTCGATGCCATCGAGCACGACCTTGTCGCCGAAGGCCTTGCACACGCCGGTAAGGCGGAGCTTGGGGATGGCCTCGCTCATCGGGCGAAGAACATCTCGGTCAGCACGTAGTCGAAGGCCAGGATCAGGATGGACGCGGCGACGACAGCGGCGGTCGTGGCCGAGCCCACGCCCTGGGCGCCGCCCTTGCTGTTGTAGCCCTGGTAGCAACCCATCAGCGCGATCAGGAAGCCGAACACCGCGGCCTTCGCCAGGCCCGAGGCGACGTCCATGGTCTCGACGAAGTTCATCGTCCGGGTCAGGTAGTTGCTGGGGTTGAAGCCGAGCTTGACGGTGGAGATCAGGAACCCGCCCAGCACGCCGAGGATGTCCGCCACCACCACCAGCAGAGGCAACGCGATGGTGCCGGCCAGCAGGCGGGGGGCGACCAGATATTTCATCGGGTTGGTGGACAGCGTGCTCAGCGCGTCGATCTGGTCGGTCACCCGCATGGTGCCGATCTCCGCCGCCATGGCGGCCCCGACGCGCCCGGCCACCATCAGACCGGCCAGCACAGGGCCAAGCTCGCGCGTCACCGACAGCACCACCACGTTCGCCACCGCACCCTCGGCGGAGAAGCGGGAGAACCCGGTATAGGATTGCAGCGCCAGCACCATACCGGTGAAGATCGCCGTCAGCGCCACCACCGGCAGGGAGAAGTAGCCGATCTCCAGCAATGCCGACAGGAACAGCCGGCCGTAGAACGGCGGGCGGAAGATGTGCGAGACGCCGCTGGCCGCGAACAGGGTCACCCGCCCGGTCACCCGGCAGGCATCGATCACCGCGCGGCCGGTGGCGCCGACCGCGTTGACCAGGCGGTCCATCACGACCGGTCCATCACGATGTGTACAGGCGGGCGAAGCGCCGGCCGAGCGAGGTCAGCACCTCGTAGCCGTTAGTGCCGGCCGCCGCCGCCACGTCGTCGGGGGAACGGGCCGGGCCGATCAGTTCCAGCCAGGCGCCGGCGGCCAGCGCCGGATGGTCGGTGGCGTCGAAAGTGGTGAGGTCCATGGACACACGCCCTACCAGCGGGACGGGCCTGCCGTCAAAGAGCGCATGGCCGTGTCCGGAATGGCTGCGCAGCCACCCATCGGCATAGCCGATCGCCGCGGTGGCGATGCGGCTGGGGCGGGGCGCGGTCCAGGTGGCGTTGTAGCCGACGGTGGCGCCGGCGGGGATTTCCCGCACCGACAGCACGCGCGCGCGCAGGCGGACCACGGGGCGCATCGGGTTGGCCGATCCCGGCGTGGGGTTGATGCCGTACAGCGCCGCACCCGGCCGGGCGAGCTCGGTCCCCCAGCCGGAGCCAAGGAAGATGCCGGAGGAGTTGGCCATGCTGCGCGGCGCCCGCGGCAGGATGGCACAGGCGGCGGCGAAGCGCGCGCGCTGGGCCTCGTTGACGGGCTCATCGGGCACTTCGGAGGCGACCAGATGGGTCATCACATAGGCAAGCGTCATGCCGTCCAGGCGCGCGGGCTCGTCCCGCAGGGCGGCGAGGCCCGGCGCGTCCAACCCAAGCCGCGACATGCCGGTGTCGATGTGCAGGATCGCCGGCAGCCGGCGCCCGGCCTGTCGCGCCAGGGCGGTCCAGGCGTCGATCTCGGCCAGCGAGCCCAGCACCGGCGTGATGCCGTGCGCGAGGTAGTCGGCCTCGGTGCCGGGGATCAGGCCGTTCAGCGCGCCGATCAGCGCTTCCGGCGCCAGTTCGCGGCTTGCCCGTTCGCGGATCGCCAACGCCTCCTGCAGATGCGCCACGAAGAAATGCCGGCAGCCGGCCGCATGCAGAACCGGCACCACGGCGGCGGCGCCGAGACCATAGGCGTCCGCCTTGACCACCCCGGCGACCGGTCCGGACGGATGGCGTTCGCCCAGGGTCCGCCAGTTCGCCGCAATGGCGGCAAGGTCGATTTCCAGCACGGCCCCGGCATGGGAAGCGTCGGGCAGGCCCGCGTCAGTCGCCATTGGGCGAGTGGGTCTGGTCCAGGTCGGCGAAGCGGGTGAACTCGCCCTCGAAGAACAAATCGATCTTGCCGGTCGGGCCGTGGCGCTGCTTGGCCAGGATCAGCTCGGCCTTGTTGTGCGCCAGGTTCATCTTCTTCTGCCAGTCGTCCATCGCGTTGTGGAACTTGTCGCTGTGGTCGAAGGCGACCTCCTTCGGCATCTTCTGCTCCAGGTAGTACTCGTCGCGATAGACGAACATCACCGAATCCGCGTCCTGCTCGATGGTGCCGGATTCGCGCAGGTCCGCCAACTGCGGGCGCTTGTCCTCGCGGCTTTCCACCTGGCGCGACAGCTGCGACAGCGCCAGCACCGGCACCGCCAGTTCCTTCGCGATGGCCTTCAGGCCCTGGGTGATCTGGCTGACCTCCAGCACCCGGTTCTCCGGCCGGGTGCCGACCGACGGGCGCATCAGCTGCAGGTAATCGACCACCACCAGCGACAGCCCCTTGGTGCGCTGCAGCCGGCGGCATCGCGTGCGCATGGCCGACAGGGTGATCGCCGGGGTGTCGTCGATTTCCATCGGCAGGGAGCCGATCTCCCGGCTGACCTGGACGAACCGGTCGAAATCCTTCTGCGAGATGTCGCCGCGGCGGATGCGGTCGCCCGATACCCGCGCCTGCTCCGACAGCAGGCGGATGGCGAGCTGCTCGGCGCTCATCTCCAGCGAGAAGATCGCCACCGTGCCCTTCGGCCTCGCATCCGGGTCGATCGCGCGGGCGGCGTCGAGCAGCGATTTCGCCGCGCCGTAGGCGATCTTGGTGGCGAGCGCGGTCTTGCCCATCGCCGGCCGGCCGGCCAGGATCATCAGATCGGACGGATGCAGCCCGCCGGTCTTGATGTCGTAGTCGCGCAGGCCGGTGGACAGGCCGGACACGCCGCCGGGGTTGGTGAAGGCGCGGTTCGCCCCCTGGATCGCCAGGGTCAGGGCCTTCTCGAACGTCACGAAGCCGGTGCCGGTGTCGCCTTCCTTGGCCAGGTTGAACAGCGATTGCTCGGCGAACTCGATCTGCTGCTTGCCGTCCAGCTCCGCTTCCGCGCCGAAGGCGTTGTTGACCACGGTCTCGCCGATATCGATCAGCTGGCGGCGCAGCCAGGCGTCGTGGATGGCCCGGCCGTATTCCCCGGCGTTGATGATGCCGACCATCGCCGACAGCAATTGCGCCAGGTACGGCACGCCGCCAACCTCGTCGAGGATGCCGGCATGCTCGAACTCGGCCTTCAGGGTCACGGCGTCGGCGAGCTGACCGGCCTCGATCCGCCGCGCGATGGCCTGGTAGATCCGGCCATGCACGGGATCGACGAAATGCTCGGGCGCCAGAAACTCGGAAACCCGCTCATAGGCACGGTTGTTGGCCAGCAAGGCGCCGAGCAGCGCCTGCTCCGCCTGGGTGTTGGAGGGGGGAAGGCGCTGGGACAGGCCCAGGAGTGGCGAATCGAAGGAGTTCATCGCGGACATCCTACGCCCGTTCCGCCGCATATGCGCCTGTGGATAACGGGGTACACGGGGACAGCCGCCGTCCGGAGCGATTAAGCCGAAAAGCGTGCCCTCAGCCAGGCGCAGGCTTCCTTCATCGCGGCGCGGGTGGTGTCGATCCGGTCGTACCAGAAGAAGAACCCGTGGTTCATCCCGTCGTAGCGAACCACTCGGGTCGGTACCCCGGCGGCGATCAGGCGGCTGGCATACAGCTCCCCCTCGTCGCGCAGCGGGTCGTATTCGGCGGTCTGCACGAAGGCCGGCGGCAGCCCGGTCAGGCTTTCCGCGCGCAGCGGGGAGACATGCGGATTGGCGGCATCCGCCCGGTTGCCGAGATAGTGGTTCCAGAACCAGATCATGCCCTCCCGCGTCAGGCCGTAGCCCTCGGCGTTGTCGCGGTAGGACGCGTTGTCCGTATCCGCGTCGGTCACCGGGTAGATCAGCAGCTGCGCACATAGCGCCGGTCCGCCCTCGTCGCGCACCCGCAGCGCGGTGACGGCCGCGAGGTTGCCGCCGGCGCTGTCGCCGGCCAGCGCGATGCGGGAAGGATCGGCGTTCAGCTCCGCCGCATGGGCAGCGGCCCAGCGCGTGGCGGCCAGGCAGTCATCCGGCGCGGCGGGGAATTTGTGCTCGGGGGCAAGGCGGTAATCGACCGAGACCACCACCGCCCCGCTGCCGGCGCAGAGATGCCGGCACATCGTGTCGTGCGTGTCGAGCGAGCAAATAACAAAGCCGCTGCCGTGGAAGAACACGATCAGCGGGAAGGGGCCACGGCCCTTTGGCGTGTAGACCCGCAGCTTCAGCTCGCCCCCGGGGCCGGCGATCGCGCGGTCCACGATGTCGCCCACCGGCACCCGCCGCCCGCCGAGCGCAAAACGCTTCTCCGAACCGGCACGGACCACATCGACGGGCAAGGTGTGCATCGGCGGCAGGTCCGCGACTTCATCGAGCATGGCCTGAACCTGCGGATCGACCGGCATGGCTGTGTTCTCCCCCTTTTTGCAGAGGGGATTCAACTGCGAGGGAGGGAGGGCCTGTCAAGGCCGGGCGCCGCTGCCCGCGCCGCCAGGTTGCGGGCCTCCGGGCGGCGCAATAGCATCCGCCGATAAAACCGTTCAGGAAACCCGTCCGATGTCTCAAGCCGTCGTCTCCGAGCTCGCGCCGACCGGCGTGCTGCGCGCCGCCATCAATATGGGGAACTTCCTGCTGGTCACCGGCCGCACTCCCTCCGGCGACCCCGATGGCGTGTCTCCCGACATGGCCCGCGCCATCGCGGAAAAGCTGGGGGTGCCGGTGAAATACGTGCCGTTCGAGCGCCCGAGCGGCCTGGCGGACGCCGCCGGCACCAACGTCTGGGACATCGGCCTGATCGGCGCGGAACCGGCGCGGGCGGAGAAGATCGCCTTCACCGCCGCGTACGTGGAGATCGAGGCGACCTATCTGGTGCCGCCGGGCTCGCCGCTGCAGAGCATCGCCGATGTCGACCGGGCCGGCATCCGCATCGCGGTGACGGCGGGCAGCGCCTACGACCTCTGGCTGGATCGCAACATCCAGAACGCGACGCTGGTGCGCTCCAACCCGCAGCGCAGCGCCTGGCAGCAATTCACCGAAGACGGGCTGGAAGCCTATGCCGGCCTGCGGCCGGGCCTGCTGTCGGATGTGGGGAAACTGCCGGGCTCGCGCATTCTGGATGGCCAGTTCACCGCCGTGCAGCAGGCGATCGGCACGGCGAGGGCCAACACGGCCGGGGCGGCGTTCCTGCGCGACTTCGTCGAGCAGGCGAAAGCCTCCGGCTTCGTTGCCAGCCTGATCGCGAAGCACCATGTGAAGGGACTGTCGGTCGCCCCGCCGGCCTGATACCAACCGGCGCAATTGCGGACTCTTGAGCAACCGTCATGGCCGGCCTTGTGCCGGCCATCCACGGCTTTGCCGACCGCGTGAAAGGCGTGGATACCCGGGACAAGCCCGGGCAAGACGGGTCGGTCTTTCAGCCGGTTGATATGAGACGGCGCGCCCCGTGTTCCTGGTAGTCCCATGTTCCCGGCATTGGAGAACCGATCCATGAAGGCAACCCTGAACGGCCACGTCATCGCCGAAAGCGCCGACATCGTCGAGACCGGCGGCTATGCCTACTTCCCCGCCGCTTCGGTGCGGCTGGAATGGCTGGAAAAATCGCCGAAGACCGCCGCGGATCGCGCCTGTCCGCACGGCGTGCAATTTTTCGATGTCGTGATCGACGGCGCCCGGCATGAACGCGCCGCCTGGTCGTACGAGGCGCCGCGCCCGTCCATGCAGTCCGTCGGCGGGCGGTTCGGCTTCTGGGAAGACGTCGCGGTCGGCTGACGAGCCGAGGTCAAGCGGCAGCCTCCTCCAGCGCCTCCTCGGCGACCAGCCACGCGGTTTCGGCCTCCGCCTCGGCGCGCTTGACGGCACCGAGGCGGGTGGTGGCGGCCGTCAATTCGGACTTGCGGCCGGGCGTGTAAAGCTCGGGATCGGCCAGCAAGGCTTCAATCGCCGCGCGCTCCCTGGCCAATTTGGCCAGCCGGGTCTCGGCGTCCTTGGCCTGTTTGCGCAGCGGTGCCAGGGCGGCGCGGGCCTCGGCCCGGTCGCGGCGGTCGTCGCGCCTTGTGCCGGCATCGGCTTTCGGCGCCGGGCGGGCGCGATCGGCGAGCACGGCCCGGTAATCGTCCAGGTCGCCCTCGAAAGTCTTCACCGTGCCGTCGTTCACCAGCCACAGCCGGTCCGCGACCAGTTCCACCAGATGCGGATCATGGGTGATCAGCAGCACGGCGCCGGAGAAATCCGCCAGCGCCTTCACCAGCGCGTCGCGCGCATCGATGTCCAGATGGTTGGTGGGCTCATCCAGGATCAGCAATTGCGGCGCGTCCCGCGTCGCCAGCGCCAGCAGCAGGCGGGCCTTCTCGCCGCCCGACAGGTTCCGCACCGTGGTCTCCGCCCGGTCCGCGTCCAGCCCGAAGCGGGCCAGCTGGGCGCGCACCTGCGGCGGCGTGGCGCGCGGCAGGGCGCGGGCCATGTGCAGCACCGGCGTGTCGTCCATCGACAGGTCGTCTTCCTGGTGCTGGGCGAAATAGCCCACGCGCAGCCGCGGGCCGCGCCGGACCTCGCCGCGCATCGGCTCCAGCCGGCCGGCGAGCAATTTCGCGAAAGTGGACTTGCCGTTGCCGTTGGCGCCCAGCAGCGCGATCCGGTCGTCCATGTCGATGTTCAGCGACAGGTTGCGCAGGACCGCTTTCCCGTCATAGCCGACCGTGACGTTGTCCAGCGCCAGGATCGGCGGCGACAGGTGCGCGGGCTCGGGGAAGGCAAAACGGGTCGGCGCCTCCTCGATCACGGCTTCCAGCTGCGGCATCCGCGCCAGCGCCTTGATCCTCGCCTGTGCCTGCCGCGCCTTGGTGGCCTGGGCGCGGAAGCGGTCGATGAAGGATTGGATATGCGCCCGCTCGGCGGCCATCTTCTCCACCGCGCGGTTCTGCTGCATGGCGCGTTCGGTGCGGATGCGCACGAACTCGTCGAAGCCGCCGGGGGTGACGGAGATCTTGCCCTTGTCCAGATGGGCGATGGAATCCACCGCGCGGTCCAGCAGGCCGCGATCGTGGGAGACCACCACCGCGGCGCCCGGAAACTTCGCCAGCCAGCCTTCCAGCCACATCGTGGCCTCGAGATCGAGATGGTTGGTCGGTTCGTCCAGCAGCAGCAGGTCGGGGTTGGCGAACAGCGCGGTCGCCAGCGCCACGCGCATGCGCCAGCCGCCGGAGAACGACGAAACAGGGCGGGCCTGCGCGGCCTCGTCGAACCCCAGCCCCGCCAGGATGGTGGCGGCGCGGGCCGGCGCCGCGTCGGCGCCGATGGCGCGCAGCCGGTCATGCACCTCGGCCAGCCGGTGCGGAT
>JBBIQA010000127.1:0-13209 GCA_037442565.1 Rhodospirillales bacterium | reverse complement strand
CCGACCTTCTCGCCGATCGAGCGGAGGTTGCCCCAGTAGCTGCCGATGCCGCCGCCCTTGGAGGCGAGCCAGACATTCTCGTTCCACAGGCCGACGATGCCGTCGAGGCTGTCGGTCGCCTCGTTCAGGAAGCAGGAGATCGGCAGGCCGCGCGCGGTGCCGCCGTTGGAAAGCACGGGGGTGGCGGGCATGAACCAGAGGCGGCTCATGTAGTCGTAGATGCGCTGGGCGTGGCCGGCGTCGTCGCCATAGTAGCTGGCGACGCGGGCGAACAAATCCTGGTAGCCCTCGCCAGGCATCAGGTAGCGGTCATCGAGGGTGGCGCGGCCGAAATCGGTGAGCAGGCTGTCGCGCGAACGGTCGATGCGGACCTGGTGGCGGCCCTGCATCTGGACCGCGTCCAGCATGTCGGTCTGGCCTGAATAGGTCGTCTGCGATCCCTGCATTATCCGGCACCTGTTTTCATGAAGTCTGGTTTCAAACGGCGGGTGGTTTGCGCTGCGGACGGCATCGAAGCCCGCTTCGCCATGGCCCGTCAATCAAGATATAGGCCGGATTGCCGGTGGCATCCACTAGATAGGTGGTTGTGGCGGAGGTGCCACAGTGTTGCGGATCGGACGCTGGCTAGCCGGCCCGTCGACTCGCGGCGAAACGAGGGTCAAGCATAACCTGCGGCCCCCGGGTGTCCCAAGAACGGAACGGGCGGACCCGGATGTTCTCCCCATGTTCCACAGGCTGTGGAGAAATGGGGCACGAATCGGGCGGCTCAAGAGGGCGTCAGACGTAGAGGGACAGTGCGGCGATCGCGGCCCAGGACAGCACCAGGCAGGCCAGGGTGAAGCGGGCGTTCCAGAGGGCGCTGACGGTGAAGGGGCTCACCTCCAGCCAGCGGGCGGTGGTGATGGCGCTGGCGGACATGGCGGTGACGGAGACGCCGACGCCCCAGCCGAGCATGCAGGCGAAGGCCAGCACGGCGGGCGAGATGCCGAGGGCGGCGGGGTCGGGGATGGCGGCGCCGAGCAGGGCCACGGCGGCGACCGGATTGAGGCCGATCTGGCCAGTGGCCATCAGCAGCACCGGCACGCCCAGCGGGATCAGCAGCGGCGGCAGATGCGCGAGGTGCGGCGCCAGGCCGCCCGCCGGCAAGGCGCCGCCGAGGGCAACGCCGACGAAGCCGGACCAGCCCAGCACATTGGCCTCGCCGCGGAAGCCGGGGATGCGGACGCGGAATTTCTCCAGCCGCCGGCCGATCGCGGCCAGGGCGAAGCGAATGCCACGGGTACGGGCCAGCGGCCAGTACTGCACCACCAGCCAGGCCAGGGCGACGAGGGGGACCACGAACGTGACGCCGGTGACCAGGGAAATGCCGAGCAGGGCCGAACCGCCCTCGGCCAGGGCCATCACCAAGCCGACCAGGGCGATGATGCCAAGATGGACGGACCAGCCGTCCCGGCTTTCGGGGCGGGCGGCCGGGGTGGCGGTGCGCGGATTGGCGAGCCGGTCGTCGAGCCAGCCGAGCCCGCACATGCCGACCGAGACCACGAAGGCGATCGGCAGCAGCCGGGCCATCGGCGCACCGGGCACGGCGGTGGAGACGACGGCGGTCATGATGTTCAGCGGGCTCCAGCAGTTCATCACCGCGAAGCCCCGGTAGATCGCCATCAGCATGCGCCGCGCGCGCAGCTTGCGCACGGCCTCGGCGCCGGCCGCGGCCCCGGAAAACGCCAGGGTGTTGGCGCGCATGACCATGGCGCCGAGCAGTTCGATGGCGCCGTAGGACAGAATGATGCCAAACACATGACCGCCGGCGGTCAGCGCCGCGTAGCGCCGGCCGGGCGGCTGTGCGACCAGATGCTGGCCGCAGCGGCGAACCAAAGGCGAGGTTTCGGCGGCGTCGCGCAGCGTGGTCAGTGCCAGGAAGAAGGCGGCGTAGGCCGCGCCCCGGCGCCAGGCATGCAGGAACAAAGCGAGCGGGTCACCGCCGCGCAGCGCGACGGCGGTGAGGCCAATGGCGCCGAGAGCCGCCATGGCGAGGAAGAACACCTGGGCGTAGCGGCGCTGGCCGCGAAACTGGAGCAGCAGGAACAGCACAAGGGCGACGCCGGCGGCGCGGCCGGCCCAGTGCAGTCCGGCGAACTGGTCGAGCAGGGTCACGGCCCAAAGGAAGATGTAGAGCCAACTGCTCAAGATGGATCGGTCCTGGTTGGAAAGGCGGCATTGTGCCCTGCCCTGCCCGCTCTGGACAGGCTCCGGGTGCCAGCGTAACGCTCCGCGCCAAGCGGGTTGCCCGCGTCACGCATCGAACGGGGTCGAAGTATGCTATTCGAAATGGACAAGCTGAGCGCGCAGGACACCTATAAGCTGCTGATATCCACGGTGGTGCCGCGGCCGATCGCCTGGGTGGTGACGCAGGACCCGAACGGGGTGATCAATGCCGCGCCCTACTCGTTCTTCAACGCGGTGTCCGGCAATCCGCCGATCGTCACGTTCGGCATCGGCGGGCGCGGCACCGGGGATGCCAAGGACACCGGCAACAACATCCGCCGCACCGGGCAATTCGTGGTCAATCTGGTGAACAACGCCACCGCCGCGGCGATGAACGTCACCGCGATCGACTTTCCGCACAGTGTCGATGAACTGAAGGAAGCGGGGCTGAGCGTCACCCCCTCCAGCAAGGTGAAGCCGCCGCGCATCGCCGAGAGCCCGGTGGCCTTCGAGTGCGAGCGGCTGGTGACGATCGATGTCGCCGACGACCGCACGATCGTGCTGGGCCGCGTGGTGGCGATCCACATCGCCGACGATTGCGTGCTGGATCCGGCGAAATGCTATGTGGACACGCCGAAGCTCGATCTGATCGGGCGCATGCATGGCGGCGGCTGGTATACCCGCACGACGGACCGCTTCGAGATGCCGCGCATCCAGCTGGACGACTGGACCCCGCGCTCCTGAGCCACAGGCAGACGGACAGGCGGGTGGGGCAGTCGATCAGCCCTGTCCCCGCTTGCCTGGAAGAAATGAGGTGGTGGCCCTCCCCGGATTCGAACCGGGACGCCCTTTCGAGCGCGCGATTTTGAGTCGCGTTCGTCTACCAGTTCCGACAGAAGGCCCCGCCAATTAGTTAGCATGGGGCACGGCGCTGTCCAAGAGGCAGACAGCAAACTTGCACCCGGCCCGCTTTCGTTGGCACGCTGGCTGCCCAGCCAGGAGGCCAGCATGACCCATATCGTGACGTCCGAAGCCCAGTTGGAAGCGCTGTACGGCCTGCCCTCGGGGGCCGCGGTGATCAAGGAGATCGGGCATATCTCCGACCACTACCGTGCCTTCATCGAGGCCTCTCCGTTCGTCGTGCTGGCGACCTCCGGGCCGGAGGGGCTGGACTGCACGCCGCGCGGCGATCCGGCGGGGTTCGTGCGGGTGGTGGGCCGGCATACCGTGCTGCTACCGGACCGGCGGGGGAACAACCGGCTGGACACGCTGCGCAATCTGATACGCGACCCGCGCATCGCGCTGCTGTTCCTGATCCCCGGCGAGGGCCGGGCGTTGCGGATCAACGGGCGGGCGGTGATCGATACCGATCCCGAGCTTTGCGCGTCGTTCACGATGGAGGGGAAGGTTCCGCGCAGCGTGATCACGGTGACGGCCGAGCGGGTCTACACGCAGTGCCCGAAGGCGCTGGTGCGCTCAAAGCTGTGGGACCCGGCGGCGCATGCCGACCCGGCCCTGCCCAGCACCGGCGTGATCATGAAGGCGTTGCAGGAGGATTTCGACGCCGAGGCCTATGACCGGGAATATCCGCAGCGGCTACGGGAGACGATCTACTGATCCGGCTGCCTACAGCCCGCTGACCAGATGCCCGCCGTCGATCGCGAGGATGCTGCCGGTCATGTAGGAACTGGCATCCGACGCCAGTAGCAGCAGCGCGCCGTCGAGTTCGCGGGCCTCGCCGAGGCGGCGCTGCGGGATGCGGCGGATCAGCGCGCGGCCGGCGTCGGAGGCGAAGAAATCCTGGTTAAGGTCGGTCTCGATATAGCCGGGGGCGATGGCGTTCACGCGGATCTTGTGGCGGGCCCATTCCAGGGCCAGCGCCTTGGTCATCTGCACCAGGCCGGCCTTGGAGACGGCGTACGGCATGACGCCGCCGGCGACGCGCAGGCCAAGGATGGAGGCGATGTTGATGATGCTGCCACCCCCATTGCCCTGTGTGCCGTGCTGGATCATGCGGCGGGCGGCGTGCTGGGCGACGTGCCAGCTGCCGGTCAGGTTGGTGTCGATGATGCTGGACCAATCGGCCTCGGTCAGGTCCACGGCAGCGCGGGTGTTGGTGACGCCGGCGTTGTTGACGAGGACGTGGATCGGGCCGAACTCGGTCTCGGCCTCGGTCAGCGCCAGTTCGATACTGGCGGTGTCGGTAACGTCCATCCGCAGGCCCTGGGCCTGGGCGCCGGCCGCGCGGATGGTCGCCACGGTGTCGGCCAGGGCGTCCTGGCGGCGGGCGGCAACGGAGACCTTGGCGCCGGCGGCGGCGAGGGTTTGGGCAAAATGCCGGCCGAGGCCGCTGGAGGCGCCGGTTACCAGGGCGTGCTTGCCGTTTAGGCTGAATGGATTGGTCATGGACATTCCCCTCGCCGGCCGCACTCACGTTGGCCGTTGATGCTACAGTGTCGCCGATTGAAGGAGCCGAAGATGCCGAATTCCCAGCGCCTTGCCAAATCCCCCCGCCTTTTAAAGTCAATCGCCACTGTCTCGCTGAGCGGCACGCTGCCCGAGAAGCTGGAGGCGGCAGCGGCGGTCGGGTTCGACGCGGTGGAGATTTTCGAGAACGACCTGCTGACGTTCGATGGCTCGCCCGAGGAGGTTCGGCGCATCGCGGAGAATTTGGGGCTGGAGATCGCTGTGTTTCAGCCGTTCCGCGATTTCGAGGCGATGCCGGACCCGCAGCGCGCACGCAATCTGGATCGCGCCGAGCGGAAGTTCGACGTGATGCAGGCGCTGGGCACCGATCTGTTGCTGGTGTGCAGCAACACCCAGGCGGCGGCGATCGACGATGACGCGCGGGCCGCGGCCGACCTGGCGGAGATGGCGGAGCGGGCGCGGCTGCGCGGGCTGCGGGTGGGATACGAGGCGCTGGCCTGGGGGCGGCATGTCAATCGCTGGGGGCATGCCTGGCGGATCGTGCAGAGGGCGGGCCATCCGGCGCTGGGGCTGATCGTCGACAGCTTTCATACCCTGGCGATGGGCGATGATCCCGCCGGGATCGCTTTGGTGCCGGCGGAGAAGCTGTTTTTCGTGCAACTGGCCGATGCGCCGAGGCTGTCGATGGATGTGCTGTCCTGGAGCCGGCATTTCCGCAATTTTCCCGGCCAGGGCGGGCTGGATGTGGCCGGATTCCTGCGCTCGGCGCTGGCGGGCGGGTATCGCGGGCCGTTGAGCCTGGAGATCTTCAACGACGAATTCCGCTCGACGCCGGCGCGGCTGACGGCGCGCGACGGGCTGCGGTCGCTGATCCTGGCCGAGGCGCAAGCGGCCGGGCCGGCGCTGCCGGAGCCGCCGGTGTATGGTGGATTCGAGTTCCTGGAATTCGCCGTGGACGAAGCGAGCGGCGTGGAACTGGCGATCTTCCTGGTGGGGATGGGGTTTCACCTGGCGGGAACCCACCGGTCCAAGGCGGTCACGCTGTACCGGCAGGGGCATGTCAATCTGGTGCTGAACGCCGAGCAGGACAGCGCGGCGGCCGAGCATTTCCATACGCATGGACCGTCGGTTTGCGCGATGGCCATTCGGGTGGATGCGGCGGACCGGGCGGTGGCCAGGGCGCGGGCGCTGCTTTGCCCGATCTGGCAGGAGACGATCGGCGCCGGCGAACGGCGCATTCCGGCAGTGCGGGCGCCGGACGGCACGCTGGTGTATCTGGTGGAGCCGGGTGGGCGCAGCATCTGGGAGGACGATTTCGAACTGGTGGCGGCGCCGGACGACGACAGCGGGCTGAGCGTGATCGATCATGTGGCGCAGGCGCTGCCGCCGGGGCGAATGGACAGTTTCGTGCTGTTCTACCGCGCCGTGTTCGGGCTGGAGCCAGAGCAGCTGTGGGAATTGCCGGACCCGTACGGGCTGATCCGCAGCCGGGCGATGACCAGCGCGGACGGCACGCTACGCCTGCCGCTGAATATCTCCGAGAGCCGGGAAACGGCGACCGGGCGCTTCGTGTCCGCCTTCGCCGGCGCCGGGGTGCATCACGCGGCCTTCGCCACCGGCGATATTTTTCGCACGCTGCGGCGGCTGGCGGCGGCGGGGGCGCGGATGCTGCCGATCCCGGCGAACTACTATGACGACCTGCAGGCCAAATGGGATCTGGACGATGCCATGCTGGACGGGCTGCGGCAGTTGAACGTGCTGTACGACCGCGACGAGAACGGCGATTTCCTGCACGCCTATACCGGCACGTTCGAGGACCGCTTCTTCTTCGAGATCGTGCAACGGCGCGGCTACAAGGGGTTCGGCGCGGTGAATGCCGGGGTGCGGATGGCCGCGCAGGCCGGCCGGCGCGGGATTTCCACCCTGATGCTATAGGCGCATCGACGGACCCCGACCACTGACCCCTGGAGCGACCGCTTGGACCGATTGGCGCGCGTGAACGACTGGCTGGTGCGCGAGGGGCGGTTCACCGGGGGCAATGCCGAATTGCTGCAGCGGTTCTGCGAGCAGCTCACGGAGCTGGGCGTGAAACTGTCGCGCTGCTATCTGTACATCCGCACCCTGCATCCGAATTTCGCCGGCATGATGCGCATATGGCTGCCGCAGGAGGGGGTGATGAGCCGGCCGCTGCCATACGGATTTGAGACCAGCCCGGTCTACCTGAACAGCCCGGTGCGGCATGCGATCGAAAATTCCGGCTTTCACAATTGGCGTATAGACCCGGGAGTGCCGGCGGAGTTTCCGACGCTGGAGGACCTGCGGGCGGCAGGCCATGCCGGCTATGCCGTCACCCGGCTGATCTTCTCCGACGGGGAGGTGAACGTGATCTCCTGGGCCACGCGCGAGCCGGGTGGGTTTGGCGGCGCGGACCTGGCGCTGCTGGAAGCGCTGATGCCGGCGCTGGCCGCCATCGTGGAGATCAACAGCCTGCGCCGCTTTGCCGGCAATTTGCTGACGACCTATGTCGGGCGCGAGCCGGGGGAGCTTATCCGCAAGGGCCAGGTTCGCCGCGGCGACGTGCGCACCGCGACCGCCGCGCTGATGCTGGTGGATTTGCGAGGGTTCTCCGAACTGTCCGACACCCACTCCCCGGCCCTGGTGATCGAGACGCTGAACCGGTATTTCGACTGCGTCATTCCGCCGGTGCTGGACCGGGGCGGCGAGGTGATGGAGATCATGGGCGACGGCATCCTGGCGATCTTCAACGAGAATGGCACGCGCAGTTCCCGTGAGGTCTGCCGCCTGGCCTTCGATGCCGCCCAGGAAGGCCTGGCGGCGCTGGAGGCAGCCAACGCCGCGCAGACGGCAAGCCTGGGGCCGGATGCAATCCTTTTGCATGCCGGGATTGCGCTGCACCATGGGCAGGCTTCCTATGGCAATATTGGCGCTGCCGACCGGCTGGATTTCACGGTGATCGGGCCGGACGTCAACCTGACGAGCCGGATCGAGCGGATCTGCCGGGTGATCGGCCGGAACCTGATCATGTCCGCCGGATTCGTGGCATGGCTGGACGAACCCTGCTTCGAGATCGGCCATTTCGACCTGCGTGGATTCGCGCGCAAGCAGTTGCTTTTCGGGCTCCAGGACAGCCCGGCGGGTTAGGATTTGCTTGTTGGCGCGGGCTTCGCTATAGGGTGCGCCCGCTGTTCCCGGATAGCTCAGTTGGTAGAGCAAGCGACTGTTAATCGCTCGGTCGTAGGTTCGAGTCCTACTCCGGGAGCCAGCGGATTTTCCCCCTCCCCCGATTCCACTTGGCAGCGCCCGGTCTGGCGTTTCCCGGCGCGTAACCGACGTTCGCCGGCCGCCAGCACCGCCAGAACCAGCGCGTCCACATTCCGCTTGCCGGTGCGGTGATTGATGAACGCGGCGCGCAGCACGAGGCGCCCGTTCAGCGTCGTTGTGGACAGCACCGCGTCCCCGGCCTCCTGCAGGTCGGCGGCGATCGCCGCCTGCATCGCGTCGTCACCGGGGCGGTAGCGGAAGCAGACAATGTTCAGCGGCACCGGAGCGGCCATTTCGAGCGACGCGGCCGCATCGATCGCCGCCGCCAGCCGCCGGGCCAGGGCGCAGCTGTTTTCCGCCACCTGGCCCAGACGGTCCGCGCCGTAGAGCTTCAGCGTCATCCAGACCTTCAGCGCGCGGAAGCCGCGCGACAGCTCGGGGCCGAGATCGACCGGCCAGGGCTCCCCGGCCGCGAGGCCGCGCGCCTCGCGCCGAAGATAATCAGCCGGACGGGCGAAGGCGGCACGGTGGGCGGCAGCGTCGCGCACCACGATGCAGCCGGCGTCATACGGAACCTGCGCCCATTTATGGAAATCGAACGCGACGGAGTCTGCCCGCTGCATCCCGTCGAACAGCGGCCGCAGCGCCGGCGACAGCATCGCCACCGCGCCGAAGGCGGCATCGACATGGAACCATAGCCCTTGCGCGGCGCAGATCGCGGCGATGGCGGCCAGATCGTCGATCGCGCCGGTATCCACGCCGCCCGCGGTGCCTACCACAAGGAAGGGCGCCCTGCCCGCTTGCCGGTCCACCTGGATACGCGCCCGCAGCGCCCCGATATCCATTCGGCCCGCTTGGTCGCAGGGCACCAGGCGCAGGGCATCGGCGCCGAGGCCGGCCATGTCGAGCGCGCGGCCGACGCACAGATGCACCGCAGCCGAGGCATAGGCGGTCAGTCCGGCGCCATCGACGCCGGTTTGCCGGCTGCATGGCCCGAGCGCCGCGGCGCGGGCGACCAGTACCGCGACCAGGTTGGCCATGGACGTGCCGGTTACCACCAGGCCGGAGGCGTCCGGCGGCAGGCCCAGCATTTCCGCCGCCCAGCGGACCACCTGCCGCTCGCAGGCGATCGGCGCATGGTCGCGTCCACCGCAATTGGCGTTCAGCCCGGCGGCCAGCATTTCCGCCAGCATGCCGATGGCGGTGCCGCCGCCATGCACCCAGCCGAGGAAGCGCGGATGCCGGTTGCCCACCGCATAGGGAGCGATCCGGTGCCGGTAGTCCGCGTAGAGCTCCTGCGCGCTGGATGCGGCGTGCGGCAACGCCTCGTTCCAGCTTGCCCGAACCGCCGGCGGCATGGGCCGCCAGACCGGCCCGTCGCTGATGCCGGCGAGATCGTCGAACACATCGTCGAGCATGCGGTGGCCGATCGCGCGCAGTTCCGACCAGTCCGCAGGATCGAGCGACAAGGCGTCCGGTTCGGCCTCCGCGGGGTGCTTGCGTTTTATGTATTTGCGCGGCTTGATTTGGGTCATGGATTGATCTGGATCATGGCCGCGCCAAGGCGGGGCTTCGCATGATTTTCGCGACGGGGTAGGAATGGCTGATCCGCTCCGATGATCCGTGCCAAGAAGACCGCGAAACCGAGCAATCCGCGCAACCGAGAGAAGAACCGAACCGATGAACGCGATGGACAAGCCTGCCCAGATGGTGCCGCAGACGACCGAGCATTTCGATGTGCTGATCGTCGGGGCGGGAATTTCCGGCGTAGGAGGGGCATATCACCTGACCCAGCAATGCAAGGGGACGAGCTTTGTCGTGCTCGAGTCCCAGGGCAGCTTCGGCGGCACCTGGCTGACCCACAAGTATCCCGGGATACGATCCGACAGCGACCTTTATACCTTCGGCTATCGCTTCAAGCCCTGGACCGGGGCGCCGATCGCGACGGCGGAGGAGATCCGGAAGTATATGGGCGAGGTAATCGAGGAGAACGACCTCGGCCGGCATATCCGCTACGGACACAAGATCACCTCCGCCCAATGGTCGAGCGCGGACAAGCAATGGACGATCGACGCGGTGCGCACCGATACCGGCCTGCCGGTCCGTTTCACCGCCAACTTCCTGTGGATGTGCCAGGGATATTACCGCCATTCCGAGGGCTATACGCCGGAATGGCCGGGGATGAAGGACTTCCAAGGCCGGATCGTGCATCCGCAGACCTGGCCGGAAGACCTGGACTACAAGGGCAAGAAGGTCATCGTGATCGGCTCCGGCGCCACGGCGGCGACGGTGGTACCGGCGATGGCGGAGGATTGCGAGCATATCACGCTGCTGCAACGCTCCCCGACGTTCTTCCGAACGGGGCGCAACGCGATCGAACTGGCCGACCAGCTGCGTGAGCTTTCCATCGACGAGACCTGGATCCACGAAATCGTGCGCCGGAAGATCCTGTACGATCAGGCGATCTTCACCCGCCGTTCCTTCGAGGAACCGGAGAAGGTGAAGGACGAGCTGCTGTCCGGCGTGCGGTCCTATCTGGGGCCGGATTACGACGTGGCGAAGGACTTCACGCCGGCATACCGGCCATGGCGCCAGCGCATCGCCTTCATCCCCGATGGCGACCTGTTCCAGGGCATCAGCTCCGGCAAGGCTTCGGTGGTGACCGATGAGATCGACCGCTTCACCGCCAAGGGCATCCTGCTGAAATCGGGCCGGGAGCTCGAGGCCGACATCATCCTCACCGCAACCGGCTTTAACCTGAACGTGCTGGGCGACATCGATTTCGTCATCGACGGGGAGCCTTTGGTGTTCGCCGATACCGTGACCTATCGCGGCATGATGTTCACCGGAGTGCCGAACCTCGCGTGGGTGTTCGGCTATTTCCGGGCGAGCTGGACGCTGCGGGCGGATCTGGTGGGCGATTTCGTCTGCCGGCTGCTCAATCACATGAAGACGAAGGGCGTGCGGCAAGTGACGCCGAAGCTGCGGCCGGAGGACGGCAACATGCCGCTGCTGCCCTGGATCGATCCGGAGAACTTCAACCCGGGATACCTGATGCGCGGGATGCATTTGCTGCCGAAGCGGGGCGACAAGCCGGAATGGGCGCATACGCAGGATTACTGGGCCGAGAAGGACGAGCTGCCGGCGATCGACCTGGACGACAAGGCGTTCGTTTACGAGTGAGATGACGGCTCCCTTCGTTTGGGGCTGAGGGGGTGGTTTGCGAGGGGCGTTCCCATGGGACATGGGGACGCCCCTTTTGTTTGGGGTGGCCTATCCGTAGGCCGGGCGCTTCATGACGCGGCGGAGATGCGAGGGTAAGCTTGGCGTTCAAGAATTAAGGGAACGTGACGATGCCAAGGAAAACCGTGCTGATCGCTGGCGCCAGCGGGCTGGTGGGCTATGCGGCGATGAAGTTCTTCAGCCTGCAGGCGGATTGCGACGTGATCGCGGTTTCCCGCCGGGCGCCGGACGAGACGTTCGGCGCCCGGTTCCTGCCGCTGGATTTGATGGACGAGGCCGCCTGCATGGCGGCGGCGGCTCAGCTTTCCGGGGTGACCCATCTCGTCTACGCGGCGCTGTACGAGCGGCCGGGGCTGGTGGCAGGATGGCGGGAGGAGGAGCAGATCCGGGTCAATGACCGGATGCTGCGCAATTTGCTCGGACCATTGGAAATGGCGGCCAAGGGATTGCGGCATGTCTCCCTGCTGCAGGGGACCAAGGCGTACGGCGTGCATGTGCGCCCGCTTTCGGTGCCGGCGCGGGAGGACCGCTCGGAGATGCATGAGCAGCCCAATTTCTACTGGAACCAGGAACGCTACGTCCGCGAATTGCAGGACGGCAAGGACTGGACCTGGTCGATCCTGCGGCCGGTACTGATCGTCGGGTATTCGACAGGGAGCGCGATGAACGTGATCCCAGCGCTGGGGGTTTATGCGGCGCTGCGGCGGGAGGCAGGGTATTCCGACCTGCCGTTTCCCGGCGGTGCCGCGCGGGTGGCGCAGGCGGTGGATGCGGACCTGCTGGCCCGCGCGATCGCCTGGGCCGGAGAGGCGAACACGGCGCGCAACGAGATCTTCAACGTGACGAACGGCGATGTGTTCGTCTGGCAGAACATCTGGCCGGCGATCGCGCGGGCGCTGGGGATGGAGGCCGGCGGGGAGGTTCCGCTGTCGCTGGATGCGGATATCCGCCCGCAGGAAGATGCGTGGGAGCGGGTGCGCGCCCGGCATGGACTGCGGTCGGGGAGCTTACGGGAGTTCGTCGGGCTTTCCTTCGAGTATGCGGATTATACGATGGGCTACGGGCGGGCAGTGGCCGGGCCGCCGGCGATCGTCTCGACGGTGAAGATCCTGCAGGCGGGGTTCCATGACGTGATGGACACCGAGGCGATGTTCACCAAGTGGTTCCGGGTTTTCCAGGAGCGGGGATTGCTGCCGCGGGTGTGAGGCGGGGCGGTTGGACGATCAGGCAGCAGCAGCACGGATGCGGGCGAGGGCTTCGTCGCGGCCGAGGGCGGCGAGGGTCAGGTCGATGCCGGGGCTGGTGGTGCTGCCGGTCAGGGCGGCGCGCAGCGGCTGGGCGACCTGGCCGAGCTTGACGCCGGCCGAATCGGCGAAGGCCTGCAGGGCGGCGTGCAGCGCGGCGGGCGCGAAGTCGGTTTCGGCGAGGCTGTCGGCGAGCGCGCGAAGCTGAATGCGGGCTTCCGGCGTCAACAGCGCGGCGGCCTTGGGCTGCATGGGCAGCGGGATCGGGTGGGCGAGGAATTGCGCTGAATCCGCCAGTTCCACGATTGTCTTCGCGCGTTCCTTGAGGGCGGGCATCAGCGCCTCGATGCGCTCGGCGGCGACGGCGCCGAGCGCGAGGCTGGGGCGGTGGGCGAGGATATGCAGAACCTCGCGGGTCAGGCGGGCATCGTCGGCGGCGCGAATATAGACGCCGTTGAGATGGGTGAGCTTGGCGTAGTCCATGCGCGAGGCGCCGCGGTTCACGCCGTCGATGTCGAAAAGGCGGATTGCGGTGTCTCGGTCGATGGTCTCCAGGTCGCCATGGCTCCAGCCGAGGCGGAGGAGGTAGTTGCAGAGCGCCTCGGGTAGGAAGCCCTGCTCGCGGAACTCCAGGATGGAGACGGCGCCATGCCGCTTGGACAGCTTGGCGCCATCCGCCCCATGGATCAGGGGGATGTGGGCAAAGCGCGGCATATCCCAGTTGTTTGCTTGATAAACCTGCACTTGCCGGAAGGTGTTGGTGAGGTGGTCGTCGCCGCGGATGACATGGGTGATGCCCATGTCGTGG
>JBBIQA010000126.1:9418-13516 GCA_037442565.1 Rhodospirillales bacterium | reverse complement strand
GTCTTCATGTCCAGGAAGAAGAAGGTCAGGCCTTCATGCTTGGGCACGTCCGGGTTGGTGCGGGTGACGATGATGCCCCAGTCGCAGTAATGCGCGCCGGAGGTCCAGATCTTCTGGCCGTTGATGACCCAGTGATCGCCGTCCTGCACCGCGCGGGTGCGCAGCGCGCCGAGGTCCGACCCTCCGGCGGGCTCGGAGAACAGCTGGCACCACAGCTCGTCCGCCTTCAGCGCGGCGGGGGCGTAGCGGTTGCGCTGTTCGGGCGTGCCCCAGGTGCAGATGGTGGGCAGGCACATGCCCAGCCCGATGGTGAAGATGCCGGCGAGGGTCTTGTACTGGGCCTCTTCCTGGTTGAAGATCACCTGCTGGATCTGCGTGCCGCCCTGGCCGCCCCATTCCTTCGGCCAGGAGATGCCGGCAAAGCCGGCGTCGTATTTGGCCCGCTGGTAGGCGCGCGCGCTGGCGATCGCCTCCGGCGCGTCCTGGCCGCGGCGATATCCGGCAACCTCCCCGGGCTTGCGGCGCGGCACGGTCCGGTCGAGGAAGGCGCGCGCGTTGGCGCGGAATTCGGCTTCTTCGGGGCTGTCGTTGAAATCCATGTTCGTGGCTCCCGTGATCTTTATGCCGCCGCCGAGGCGGGGGCGTTGCGGGTTTTCAGTTCGTCGACCAGGCGCAGCTTCCACTCGCGCGCGGAGCCGAGCGCCAGGCCCAGCAGCTTGGCGCGGCGGTAATACATGTGGCAGTCGAACTGCCAGGTGAAGCCCATGCCGCCATGGGTCTGGATGTTTTCCTTGCTTGCCTGCCAGCCGGCCTCGGTGGCTGCGACGCGGCAGAGCGCGGCCGCCACCGGCAGTTCGGCGGCATCGGTGTGCAGCGCCCAGGCGCCGTAATAGGCGTTCGATCGCGCCAATTGCACCGCGACATACACGTCCGCCAGCTTGTGCTTGATCGCCTGGAACGACCCGATGGGACGGCCGAAGGCGTAGCGGTCCTTGGCATAGGCAACGCCCATGTCGAGCGCCGCCTGCGCGCCGCCGACCTGCTCGAACGCCATCATGATCGCCGCCCGGTCAAGCAGATGGCGCACCGCGCCGTCGCCCTCCGATCCCGCCAAAGTGTCCGCGGGCGCGGCGGCGAAGGTGATGCGGGCATGCGAGCGGGTGGGGTCCAGCGTATCCACCTTGGTGCGCACGACGCCGGCGCCTTTCAGGTCCACCACATGCAGCGTGGGCGCCTGGCCGGAGGCGCGTGACGCCACGACGGCGATGTCGGCGACGTCGCCGTCCGCCACCGGGGATTTGGTGCCGGTCAGCCTGCCGTCCGCCAGCCTGGTTTCCAGCTTGCGGGCATCGGTCGCTCCCGGGCGCTCGGCGAAGGCAAAGGTGCCGATGACCTCGCCGGTCGCCAGTTTCGGCAGATACCGTTCCTTCTGATCGTCGGAGCCGAACAGCGCGATCGCCTCGGACGCCAGATAGACCGAGGAGGAGAACGGCACCGGCGCGATGGCGTAGCCGAGTTCCTCGGCCAGCACGCAGACCGCGAGATGGCCGAGGCCGCCGCCGCCGTATTCTTCCGGTATGGCGGCCCCGACCCAGCCGAGGTCGGACATTTCCTGCCACAGGCCACGATGGAACGGTTCCGTTCCGTCCAGGATGCCGCGCGGCACGCTGGTCGGGCAGCGATCGGCGAGGAATTTTTGTGCCTGCTCGCGCAGTTCCTTCATTTCGTCGGGGAAGTCGAAATTCATCGGGGCGTCCTCGTGTTTCTTGTTTTGGCCGGCTAGCGGCCCTGGAATACGGCGCGGCGCTTTTCCATGAAGGCGCGGCGGCCCTCGATGAAATCCTGGCTGTCGAAGCATTCCATCACCAGCCGGTTGCAGTAGTCGATGTCGGCCGCCGGGGAGGCCTTGACCAGTTCCGCCACGGTCCGCTTCAGGGCGTTGATGGTCATCGGCGCGTTGTCGGCGATGGTCGCGCAGTAGCCGCGAACATAGGCTTCCAATTCTGCCTTCGGCAGCACCCGGTTCACCAGGCCCATCGCCCGGGCTTCTTCCGCATCGAAATGCCGCGCGGTGAAGAAGATCTCCTTGGTGAACGACGGCCCGACCAGGTCCATCAGCTTCTTCACCCCCACCGGCCCGTAGCCGAGGCCGAGGCGCACGGCCGGCACGCCGAACTTGCCGTCATCGGCGGTCATGCGCATGTCGCAACCGACCGCGATGCCGACGCCGCCGCCGATGCAGAAGCCGTGGATCATGGCGATGGTCGGCTTGCTGCATTCGGCGATGCGCTTGCCGGCCCCCTCGGTGAGGCCTTCGTAGGTGATGTTGGCCTGCGCGGAGGAGCGGGTCTTCTCGAATTCCGAGATGTCGGCGCCGGAGACGAAGGCGGTTTCGCCCATGCCGCGCAGCACCACCACGCGCACCTGCGGATCCTTCTCGAACGCGTCGATGATGTCCGGGATGGCGGCCCACATGTCGGTGGAGCAGGCGTTGCGGCGGGCCGGGTTGTTGAAGATCATCCAGCCGATCGGTCCCTCGATCCGGGCGATCATGCGGTCGGTGTTCAGGCTCAGCGTGCGGTCGGTCATCTTTGGATCATCCTCCGTATCCCCTGGGATCCTTCTGCGTTGCGGCAAGTCTGACCAAGCCGGGCGGCTTTGACCACCCTTGGGGGGAAATCCATGGCCGATGACGGAATTGCCGTTGCGGCACCCGTGCCTTGCCCACTTAAATCGGCAGAAGCGGAGGGAGGTCCAACGCAGCGGGCGGAATATTCCGGATCGTCATGGAGGTATGGTTGAAGGTAACGATTGGCCTGATCGCCGCGGGAGTTGCGGCAATGTTGTCTGGTACGGCGGTTCATGCGGAGAGCCAGCTCGAGCGGGGCGCCTATCTGGTGCAGATCATGGGCTGCGGCGATTGCCACACGCCCGGGCATTTTTTCGGCAAGCCGGACGTTGCGCACAGGCTGTCCGATTCGGATGTCGGTTTCGTGGTGCCAGGCCTTGGCTATTTCTGGGGCTCCAACCTGACCCCGGACGGCGAGACCGGCATCGGTAATTGGACCAACGAACAGATCGTCACGGCATTGCGCAAAGGGATTCGGCCGGACGGGCGCATCCTGGCACCCTCCATGCCGTGGCGTTCCTTCGCGGCGTTGAGCGATCGGGATGCCGCCGCGATTGCCGCCTATCTGAAGACCTTGCCGCCGACAAAGCATAAGGTGACCGGGCCGCTCGCGCCGGACGCGAAGCCGAACGCGCCGTATATGATGATCCGGATGCCCGAGTAGGCGCCTGGTCCCGAACCTGTCGCGCCACGGATGGCGATGACGATGGCGGACGGCCGGTCGTGCGGAAATGTCCTTCATAATAACGTTGACCGTTAATTAAAATGACTGTAAGCTGCCGGGATGGACACATATCACCGGACCACGCCCGATCTCGCGCAGTTGCTGCCACAGGAGGTGTTTCAGGAGATCGTGCATATTCTGCGCGGCGCCTTGCCGGCGCCCGAGGCGGAGGCGCCGGCAGCTCTGGCGCGGCGGGATCGGGCGGCGGCGGCGGCGGTCGCGGCCTTGCTGCCGGCCAATGCGGCCGAAGGGCGGTTGGCGGCACAATATGTCGCGGCGGATGCCTGGGCGCTGGATTGCCTGCGGCTGGCGCGGGAACGGCGGCGGGAGCCGGGCATCGCGTTCAAATGCAAGGCACAGGCGATGGCCATGATGCGCGAGGGGAAAAGCGCGCTGCGCACATTGCTGCGGCTGCAGGCGGCGCGCCGCGCGATCGAGGCAGACCCCGCGGACGCGGAGCGCGCCGCCTGGATCGAGCATGGCACCGCGCGGATGATGCAGGCGGCGCTGGCTCCGGCCGCCGGCGAACCGGTGCGGCACGAAGGCATGGATGACCGGCACGACGCCGTTGTTGACGGAGGACCCCACGCGACGGTCTCTGATGTTGACGTTGGATCTGCCTCGCATTTTGCGATTAATCTCCAGGTTGCGCCTTATGAGACGGCGGCTGGACTCCTGGGTGCGGCGGCAGGTGCGCCGGGGCCTGGTGCAGGTGCGCCGGGGCCTGGTGCAGGTGCGCCGGGGC
>JBBIQA010000126.1:0-9318 GCA_037442565.1 Rhodospirillales bacterium | reverse complement strand
GGTGCGCCGGGGCCTGGTGCAGGTGCGCCGGGGCCTGGTGCAGGTGCGCCGGGGCCTGGTGCAGGTGCGCCGGGGCTTGGTACGGAAGCAGGGCCGGGGGGGCGTGATGGCGGGCCGATATTGACGCAGGTTGGTCGCATACCAACCGGCGGAGAGACCGATCCGTCTTGCCCGGGCTTGTCCCGGGTATCCACGCCCTTCACGCTGCCGGCAAAGCCGTGGATGGCCGGCACAAGGCCGGCCAAGACGGTGGCTCCAGCGTCCGCCATTGCACCGGTCGGTATCAGACGATGATTTTTTCCTGCCGCAATCGGGCGATCTGGTCAGGCGAGTAGCCGAACTGTGCCATCACGGCGTCGGTATGCTCGCCGCTGGAGGGCGGCTGGATGCGCATCTTCGGCGCCTCGCCATCGATGGTGAAGGGCATGGACGGGAGTTTGACGACCTTGCCGTTCGCCATGCGGGTTGCAAGCATCCTTCCATGCGCGTTGAGCTGCGGGTCGTCGAACAGGTCGCTCGGCGTGCGGACCGGCGAGAAGGGAATGCCGACCCGGTCCATGATTTCCGACAGCTTCGCCAGGTCGTGCCGGCGCACGATCTCCGCCACGATCTCCCGCAAGGCGGGGCGGTTCTGCACCCGGTCGCCATTGCCGATGAAGCGGGGATCGGTCAGCAGCTCCGTCCGGCCGAACTCCTTGCAGAACGCCACGAAATGGTTGTCCGAGGTGATGCCGATGAACAGCGGCAGGTCGTCCTTGGTCTGGAACGTTTCGTAGATGCCCCAGGCAGCGCCGCGCGCCGGCATCGGCGGAGAGGGCACGCCGGTGGCGGCCTCGCCGGCCATGTGCTGGGCGACCAGAAAGGCGGAGGATTCATACAGCGAACTGGTGACCTGCCGGCCGATGCCGTCCTTGTCGCGCTGGCGGAGTGCTGCGAGGATGCCGACCACGCCCATCACGCCGCCCATGATGTCCACCACCGAGGAACCGGCGCGCATCGGCTTGCCGGGCGGGCCGGTCATGTAGGCGAGGCCGGTCATGTACTGCACGATCTCGTCCAGCGCCGGGCGATGTTCGTACGGGCCGGGCAGGAAGCCCTTCAGCGCGCAGTAGATCAGGCGGGGATTGACCCTGTGGACGTCCTCCCAGCCGAGCCCCATGCGGTCCAGCGTGCCGGGGCCGAAATTCTCCAGCAGCACGTCGGCCTTGCGGATCATGGCATGGGCGATGGCCAGTCCCTCGGGGGATTTCAGATCGAGGCACAGGCTGCGCTTGTTGCGGTTGAAATAGGAGAAGAAGCCGGCCGCGAAGCCGCGCAGCCTGCGCGTGCGGTCGCCGTCCGGCGCCAGCTCGACGCGGATCACGTCGGCGCCGAGATCGCCGAGCACGAGCCCGCAGGACGGGCCCATGACGGTGTGGGTGAGTTCGAGGACGATGAGCCCGGATAACGGAAGCATGGCCATGCTCAGTTCAGCATCCCCTCTAATTCAGCATCCAGGGCGCGTTGTGTTCGGCGGCGATGGCGCGAACCTTCTCGAACAGGCCGGCGCCGATGGGGATGCCGTCGACCATGCGCCGGGCGGCGTTGCGGCGCTCGGGGTCGCCGGCGACCATCACCGGTTTCGCGGGGTCCATCGGTTTCGTGGCGCGCAGTTCGTCACAGAAGCTGGCGACATCCGCCCGGAAATCGGCGGGGTCGCGGAACAGGCCGGGGTCGATCGCCATAAAGAAATGGCCGATGTCCTGGCCGAAGGGTTGTTTCATGTGCATCGGCGAGGTGATCAGCGTGGCACCGGACAGGCAGGCGCCGAGGATGTTGACCATCGCCGCCAGGCCATAGCCCTTGTGGTTGCTGCCCTCCGGCGTGCCGCCGAGCGGGGTAAGCGAGCCGCCCTTGTTGGTCGCTTCCAGCGGGTCGGTGCTGGGCAGGCCTTCCCTGGTGACCAGCCAGCCGGGCGGGGTGGGCAGTCCCTCGTTGAACTTGTTGCGGATCTTGCCGGCGGCGACCGTGGTGGTGGCCATGTCCAGCAGGAACGGCTCGCCGTCGCGGCCGGGGGCGGCGAAGGCGAGCGGATCGGTGCCGAGGCGGGCTTCGGCTCCGCCGGCGGGGGCCACCTGCTTGCCGGACGCGCTGGTGGCGACCATGCCGATCAGCCCGGCATCGGCGGCCATCTTGGCGTAGAAGCCGCAGGCGCCGAAATGCGCGGAGTTGCGCACCGAGGAGATCGCCATGCCGGCCGCGCGGGCCTTGGCGATCGCCGTGTCCATGGCGAAGCGCGAGGTCAGGTGGCCGAGCCCGGCATTGCCGTCGATCAGCGCGGAAACCGGTGTTTCGCGGAGGATCGACGGCTGCGCCTGGATGTTGAGCCGGCCCTGCTTCCAGCGCTCATGGTAGACCGTGAGCATCGAGAAGCCGTGGCTGTCGATGCCGTGCAGATCGGCCCAGGCCATCACCTCCGCGGTGCGGTCGGCGTCGGCCTTGGCCATGCCCCAGCTTATCAGGATGGCCTCGATCTGGGCACGGTGGGTCGCGTAGGAAGCCGGCATGTATGCGTATCTCCAGGTAGGATCGTTCAGGATGGGGTCGTTCAGGGGGCGGCGAAGCTGATGGGGTCGGTGTTGGCGTTCAGGATGCGCCAGCCATCTTCCGTGGGGGTCAGCTTCACGCGGAGGGTGCGGATGTTCTCCACGCCGGAGAACGGCGCGGCGCCGGTTACCGGCGAGCCGCTGTCGTAGCGCACGACCAGCATGTAGCCGGTCACCATGGCCGTGCCGTCCGCGGCGATGTCGGCGAACATGTTGCTGAGCAGGTGATGGATCATGAGCGTGGGGGAACGCTTGGCCATGGCGGCGAGGATCTCCGCCTCGCCCTTCAGTGCGGCGCCCTGGCGGTGCCATACGCCGCCCGGCGCCATCAGGGCGGCGATGCCCTTGTAGTCGCGGTCATCCAGGCGGCGGTACATGCGCACGACGGTATGGACGGCTTCGGCGGGAGAAAGGTCGACGGCCATGATGGTTTCCTTGCTTCTTGTTTTTTCAGGCGGCGTCCTGGATCGCCCTCACCGGGCGCAGGAATTCCGGATCGAACACCTTGGTCGCCATCACCTGGCAGCGGCGCATAAGGCGGATCTCGTCCGGCCGGTAATCGGCGATGGCCTGGTGAATGGTGCCCAGATTGTCCCAGACCAGCAGGTCGTTTTCGCTCCAGCGATGGGTCCAGCGGTATTTCGGCTGCAGCTGGTGCGCGAACAGGAAGCGCAGCATGTCGTCGCTCTCGGCTTGCGGCAGCTCATTGATGCGGATGGCGTAGCCGGGGTTGCAATAGAGGGTCTTCTTGCCGGTGATCGGATGGGTGAGGAAGACCGGATGCACCGCGGGCGGGCGGCGGCTTCGTTGTTCCTCGGTGAGCGGGGGGCGTTCGCTGCCCTTCTCCCGGCGCATCATTTCCCAGAATTTGTTGAAGTCGTGCGTGGCGGTGGCATCCGCCAGCTTCGTCTTGATCTCCGCCGGCAGGTCCTCGTAGGCGCGGTGCATGTTGGAGAATTCGGTGCCCCCGAGCGGCTGGCCGTTCCGGCGCGGGATCCTGATGCCGAACAGCACGTTCACGAAGCCCATCACGTCGCGGTAGGACATGTCGGTGTGCCAGTCCTGCCCGGCATCGGGCGCGCCGATATAGGCGCCGTTCTCCCGGATGTTGGAGAGGATGCCGACTTCCGGCGCCTCGTTCCTGGCCTGGCTGACGGAGCTTTGGATGTCGCCGAACCGTTCGGAGAAGGCGCGCAACCGGTCGGGCGACAAATCCTGGTTGGGAAAGCGCAGGACGCCGTAGCGGCCGAGTTCCACCAGCAGCCTGGCGAACACCGCTTCGTCGATCGGCCCGGATGCATCCAGGCCCTCGATCGTGGCGCCGATCACGGCGTCGTTCGGCTTGACCGTGAACATCATGGTTTCCTCCCGCCTTGCCAGGTGGCGATCAGTCTAGCCGCTCCGCCGGGCTCCGCCAGTGGGCGGCCGCGGCTTGGCGGGGCCGCTTCAGTTGAACGGGAACTCCCAGCCGATCCATTTGGCGACGCCGCGGCCCATCACCCATTCGAGGTCCTTGCCTTTCAGCCAGGGCAGTTCCTCGGTGAACATGGTTACGCATTGGCGGTAGCTGCAGGGCATGCGGGTGAGGTCGGTGCCCCAGAAGAAGCGTTCCGGGCCGTAGGCATCGAAGATCCGGTGCAGGCCATCATGGATGTTGCGGAACGGGTAGGGATGGGTGGAGTAGCCGGGCGCGCCGGTTGCCTTGATGGCGACGTTGGGCAGTTTCGCCAGGGGGAGCAGGTCTTCCAGCGTGCCGAAAGACGCGTCGTCCTGCGCCGAGCGGACCAGGCCGCAATGGTCGATGATCAGGCGCAGGTTCGGGTGCGCCTCGGCGATCTGGCGGAATTTCGGCAGGAAGCGCCAGGCCATCGTGGCGATCGGCACGCCGGCGCGTTCGGCTTCCGGCCACACCCAGTCCATCGTGCCATCCTCGTGCCAGGTGGCCTGTTCCGGCAGCACCAGCGCCCAGCGCAGGCCGAGCATGCCGGGCCGTTGCTTCCAGGTTCCGATCCTGCCGCGACTGGCCGGGTCTTTCAGTTGAAACCATCCCATCGTGGCGAACCGGCCGGGGTGGTTTCGCACGGCCTCGACCGCCATTTCGTTGGAGTTGGGGTCCCAGCTCGGCGGATGCAGCAGGGCGCCGTCCACGCCGGCTTCGGCCATTTCCGCCAGCAGCTCCTCGGCGGTGAAGATCGAGGTCTGGCGGTGGTGGCCGCTCGGCTTGCCGCTGGACCAGATATGCACCTGCGCGTCGATGATTTTCATCGGCTTTTCCCTGTCGTCAGTTCAGCCGGGCCGTCAGTTCAGCCGGGCCGTCAGTTCAGCCTGGCCGCCTGGGCCATCACCTCGATCGCCTCGGGCTGGCGGGATCGCACGGTCAGGCTGGTCGCGCCGCACTCCTCCCAGGCGCGATAGCGCTGCTTGATGCGGGCGGGCGGTCCGACCAGGGATTTCATGTCCACCCATTCGTCCGGCACCGCCGCCGTTGCCTCTTCCTTGCGGCCCGCGAGATAGAGTTCCTGTATCCGGTCCGCCGCCTCGCCGAAGCCGCGGCGGATCATGATGTCCTTGTGGAAGTTCTTGTCCCGATGGCCCATCCCGCCGACATACAGCGCCACTTCCGGCTTCAGCTTCGCCAGCGCGCCCTTCACGTCGTCATCCACGTTCACGTGCACGGAGGCCTGGATGGCGAAATCGGCCAGCGACTTGCCGTTGCCGGCGCGGCGGAAGCCTTCCTGCAGCCAGGGGCCGTATTCCTCCAGCGATCCCGGAATGAAGCCCATCGGCAGCCAGCCATCGGCGATTTCCGCTGTCAGCTTCACCGTGGCCTCGTTGCCGGTGGCCAGGTAGATCGGGATGTCCGCGTTCATGTGCAGGATCGATTTCAGCGGCTTGCCGACGCCCATCGCGCCTTCGCCTGTGTACGGCAGGCTGATTTCGCGGCCCTCGTGCGTGGCCGGTTCCTCGCGGCGGAAGATCTTGCGCATGATCGCGACGTAGTCGCGGATCCGGTAGTATGGTTTGCCCCAGGGCTGGCCGTACCAGCCCTCGACGATCTGCGGCCCGGAAACGCCGATCCCGGCGATGAACCGTCCGCCGCCGGCCAGCGCGTCGACCGTTCCGGCCGACATCGCGGCATTGGCCGGCGTGCGTGCCGCCAGCTGCATGATGCCGGTGCCGAGCTTGATCCGCTTCGTGACCGCCGCGAGGTAGGCGAGCGGGGTTACCGCGTCCGATCCATAGGCTTCCGCGGTCCATACGCTGTCGTAGCCGAGCGCCTCCGCCCGTTGCACCAGCGCCACGGGAATATCCAGTTTCGCGCCGGAATAGCCGATCGACAGGCCGAGCTTCATGGTTGTTCCCCCTGGTCCGATGTTCAGCCCAGCAGGCTGCCGGATCGCCGGCGTGCTGCCAATGGGGGCTCAACCGAGCGGCTCCGCCCCATCGCCGGCAACCCGGAATTGACGCGGCCCTCCACTCCTGCCGGGATGTCGGCGCGGAAGGCGAGCCGGACGGATGGATCGCCGGATAGCCGCCAGGGGAGGGGTTCATGCCGAAGATGACCGGTGCCGAGGCGATCGTCGGGACGTTGAAGGCCCATGGCGTGGATACCGTGTTCGGCCTGCCCGGCGTGCAACTGGACAATCTGTTCGACGCCCTGCACGGCGCCCGCCAGTCGGTGCGCACCCTGCACGCCCGGCACGAACAGGGCGCGGCCTATATGGCGCTGGGGTATGCGCAGACCACTGGCCGGGTCGGCGTCTGCACCGTGGTGCCGGGCCCCGGCGTGCTGAACGCCGCCGCCGCGCTGTGCACCGCGTCCGGGTCCAACGTGCCGGTGCTGTGCATCGCCGGGCAGATCCCGTCGCGCCAGATCGGCCGCGGGCTGGGCATTCCTCATGAGATCCTGAACCAGGAGCAGGCCATCGGCGGCGTGGTGCCCTGGGTGGGCCGGGCCGACACGGCGGAAGCGGCGCCCGCCGTATTGGCCGAGGGCTGGCGCGCCATGCTGGCCGGGCGGCACCAGCCGGCGGTGTTCGAGATGGCGCCGGACATCATGGGCAAATCGGCCGAGGTGGTGTTGCCTGAGCCCGAGACCTATTCCGAGCGGACGCCGGCCGAGGCGGATATCGCCGCCGCCGCCACCATCCTGTCGGCGGCAAGCCGCCCCGCGATCTTCGTCGGCAGCGGCGTGTTCGGCGCCGAGGCGGAGCTGCGGGCGGTGGCCGAGAGGCTGCAGGCACCGGTGGTGATGAGCCGCACGGCACGCGGCGCGCTGTCGGACCGGCATGAACTGGCGCTGGGCATGCTGGGCGGGCAGGAGATCTGGGACGAGGTGGATGTGGCGCTGGTGGTCGGCACCCGTTTCCTGGCCCCGGCCCTGTCCTGGGGCCGGGAGAAGGAGGTGCGGATCATCCGGATCGACATCGATCCGGTGCAGCTGGCCAAGCCGCGCGAGGCGGAATTGGCATTGACCGGTCATGCGCGTGCGGCGCTGGCGGCACTTGCCGCGGCCCTGCCGGAGCGGCGTAGGCCTTCGCGCAGACCGGGGCTCGATGCTGTTCGGCGCAGCGTCGCGGACAAGCTGGCGGCGCTGGAGCCACAGCAATCCTTTTCCCGGGTGATCCGCGAGGAGATGCCCGACGACGGCATCATCGTCACCGACGTCACCCAGATGGCGACGTTCACGCAATACGGCATGCCGGCCTACCTGCCGCGGACGATCATCACGCCCGGCTACCAGGGCACGCTCGGCTATGCCTATCCGGCGGCGCTCGGCGCCAAGGTCGGCAACCCCGGCCGCCAGGTGCTGTCGATCTCCGGCGATGGCGGTTTCCTGTTCAACGTGCAGGAGCTTTCCACCGCCGTTGCGCACAACATCGCTGTCGTCGCCATCGTGTTTGCCGATGGCGCCTTCGGCAATGTCAAGCGCATCCAGAAGGAGGGCTATGGCGGACGGCACATCGCGGTCGATCTGCACAACCCGGACTTCGCCGCCCTGGCCGGCTGCTTTGGCATGCTGGGTCTTCGCGCCGAGTCTCCCGAGCAGCTGCGCGCCGCTTTGCGCCAAGCCTTCGCCGCCGGAGGGCCGGCGCTGATCGAGGTGCCGGTGGGGGAAATGCCGAACATATGGAAACTGATCCGCCGCCCTCCGTCGCAGGGACCGGCAGGCGGCGGATGAAAACGCGGGATCCGTCCCGGCGCGTGTGCGTGAGGGCAGGACGATGGACCATGGAGCCGATGGGCCCCCGGCTGCGGAGTGATTTTGGTTAGGGAATATGTTATCCGGCGGCTGCAAAGTTTTGTAATTTGGCGACAGATGCGGGGGGCGGTTCCGCCCTATTTTTGGTGCGATCTGAACTGGACACCGGGCCGAATTGGGTCCAAATCCCCTTTCCATGTTCTCCCTAAAGCCGATGCGCAGCCGACTTCGGCGGCTGAGCCGCCTGCCGATCACGTCCCCAAGGCAGTGGCTTCGTCGTC
This sequence comes from Rhodospirillales bacterium, assembly GCA_037442565.1. Lineage (GTDB taxonomy): Bacteria > Pseudomonadota > Alphaproteobacteria > Acetobacterales > Acetobacteraceae > PALSA-911. The sequence continues at coordinate 1,249 of JBBIQA010000126.1, read as the reverse complement.
TGGTGTTCTGGCTGGGCGCGGTGATGGTGGCGTTGACCGCGATCGGCTTCGCGGCCCTCTCCGATCTCGGCACAGCCGTGTTCGTGAACTTCCAGGCGCCGAGGCCCTGGATTGCGTTCATCGTCTGTCCCGCCGGCCTGGTCGCGTCGTACCTCCTGACCCGCCATGTTTTCCCGGGAGCGCAGGGCAGCGGCATTCCGCAGGTTATCGCCGCCCAGCATATGACCGATCGCGACGCGATCGCCCGTGTGCTTTCGCTGCGCATTGCCGCTGGCAAGTTCTTGCTGACCCTGCTCGGTCTGTTCTGCGGCGCCTCGATCGGCCGCGAAGGCCCGACCGTGCAAATCGGTGCCTCGATCATGCACACGCTGGGCCGTTTGCTTCGCCTGCCGCAGCTGGAACTGGAGCGCGCGTTGATGCTGGCCGGCGGCGCCGCCGGTGTCGCCGCAGCTTTCAACACGCCGTTGGCAGGAGTGGTCTTTGCCATCGAGGAGCTGAGTCCGTCATTCGAGGCGCGCACCTCCGGAACCGTGCTGACAGCGGTGATCATAGCCGGCATCACCACGCTGGCCCTGGTGGGGAACTACACCTATTTCGGCCATACGTCGGCGGAGCTTGATTTTGGCCGGAGCTGGGTGGCGGTGGTGCTGTGCGGCGTCGCGGGCGGCCTGTCAGGTGGACTGTTCAGTAGCGCGTTGATCCGCTTCGCGCAGGGTCTGCCGGGCCGTGCCGGCCGGGCATTGCTCCGTTATCCCGTGGCGTTTGTTGTGCTGTGCGGCCTGGCGCTGGCGGCCATTGGCGTCGTCTCCGGCGGGCAGACCTACGGCACCGGCTACGCGCAGGCGCGGGGGATGGTCGAAGGGGCGCATTTGTTGCCGGCTTCTTACATGGTGTTGAAATTCGCGGCCACGGTGATTTCCTACATCAGCGGTATTCCCGGCGGCATTTTTGCTCCCTCGCTATCAATCGGCGCCGGGCTGGGCGCATGGCTGGCACATCTGATGCCATCGGCACCGGCCGGGGCTGTCGTGCTGCTGGGCATGGTTGGATATTTTTCTGGCGTGGTGCAGGCACCCATTACCGCGACCGTGATCGTCATGGAGATGGCGGACAACCAGCGCCTCACCATTCCGCTGATGGCGACCGCGTTCCTGGCCCTTGGCGTCTCGCGGCTGGTGTGTCGGCGGCCTATCTATGGTGTCCTGGCGCGTCGTTTCTTGAAGGCGCAGCAGTCCAGTGTTCCAGACTA
>JBBIQA010000125.1:0-13782 GCA_037442565.1 Rhodospirillales bacterium | reverse complement strand
CCCAGGCGGGGTTGCAATCAGAGCCGATTGCGACCCCGCTCCAACTACAGCCTAGAACTGATACCGGCGCAGGCCGCCGTCCACCGGGATGACGGTGCCGGTGATGTAGCGCGCCAGCGGCGAGGCCAGCCATACCGCCATTACCGCCAGGTCTTCCGGCTCCCCCCAGAAGCGGACGGGGATTTCGGTTTCGGCGAAGTGTTTGCGGTAGTCTTCGGGGTAGTTGCGGCGGATCTGCTCGCTCATGATACGGCCCGGCGGGATCGAGTTGATGGTGATGCCGAACTGGCCCACTTCGCGCGACAGGCCCTTGGCCCAGGCATGCACCGCGGCCTTGGCGGCGAAGGCGGCGTTCAGGTGCTCGGGTTCGGATTTGCCGGTGATGCAGATGATGCGGCCCCATTTCCGGGCGATCATCTGCGGCAACAGCGCATGGGCGATCTGGCGCTGGCGGGTGAAGTTCAGGGTCATGGCTTCCTCCCATTTCTCCTCCGGCGCGTCGATCGGCAGCACGCGCGAGCCGCCGGCGTTGTTGACAAGGATGTCGACATGACCGAGCGCCGCGATGGCCGCGGCGGCAAGTTTCGCGGCGGCGTCCTCGGCCATGATGTCCTGGGCGATGATCGCCGGCGCGATGCCGCCGGCAGCGGTGATCTCGGCGGAGAGGGTGTCGAGCAATTCGGTGCGGCGCGCGACGACCGCGACCTTCACGCCCTCGACGGCCAGGCCGCGGGCGATGGCGCGGCCGATGCCCATGCTGGCGCCGGTGACCAGTGCCGTTTTGCCGGTGAGTTGCAGATCCATGCTCGTTTTCCCGTCCTGTCTCTAAATTGCCGTTTTCAGGTTATTGGTTTGGCCGTGAGTGCGACGCCTTGCAAGTCCTCCGCTGTGCGAGCCCGACCGCAACGGCAAACGGGGCGCTGTCACCCGATGTGAAAGCGCCCCGTCCGTGGGTATGCGAGGTTGACAATTCACCTTCCCGGCAAGACACCATCCGGGAATCGGGCGGCCTGCCTTGCCGGATAAGTGTCGGTCTATTCCGCCGCCATCTGGCGCAGGTCGCGGGATTCGGCCAGCGAGACCGGCACATCGCCCTCGAACGGGCTGTTCAGGCCGAGTTTCTTCCCGTATTCGCGGATCTGCGGCATGACTTCCTGGCCCAGCAGGCGGATGCAGGTTTTGGCATCCTCCACCGAGACGTTCCCGTCATTGCCCCAGAACGCCATGATGCCCGGGCGGGTTTCTTCCATGATGTATTTCAGCTTCGCCACCACCGTATCGGGGGTGCCGCAGATGATCATCATGTTCTCACGCTGCTCCTCGAAGGTGGGCGCGCCGCGCGGGCTGACGGCGCGGCCGGTGGCGAATTCGACAAAGCCGCGCCGCTGCGTGGGCGAGAAATAGCCGGATGGGCTGGACCACACGGGATGCGCCAGGCCGGTGAACTCGCCCTGCATCCACAGGAACTTCTTGGCGTTCTCGACCGCTTTTTCCTCGGTGTCGGACACATGCACGCGGATCAGATAGCCACGGTTTTCCGGGCCGGGGGTGTAGCCGACCTCGGCCGCCGCCGCGTCATAGGTCTCCCAGATCTTCTTCGTCGCCTCGACCGAGGTGTTGAGGCAGATATAGGGATAGCGGTGCTTGGCGGTCCAAATCACGGTTTCCTTGGACAGCACGCCGGGGATCCAGATGCGCGGGTGAGGCTTCTGCAGCGGCACAACCCAGGGGTTCACCACGCGGTGCTGGTAGTGGGTGCCTTCCCAGCGGAATGGGCCGGGCTGGCTCCAGGTCTTGACGATCAGGTCGTGGGCTTCCTCGAACCGCTCGCGGTTGAAGGCCGGGTTGACGCCGGTGGCGAGCTGTTCCTGGCCGCCGCCGCGCACGAAGCCGGATACCAGCCGCCCCTTGGAGATCATGTCGATCATGCCAAGCTCTTCGGCCAGGCGCACGGGGTTGTCGGCCAGCGGCAGCGGGTTGCCGAGGATGACGATCTTCACCCGCTTGGTGACGGCGGCGAGGATGGAGGCGAATACGTTGGTTTTCGCCTGCATGCAGAACGGCGCGTTGTGGTGCTCGTTCAGCATGATGCCGTCCACGCCCATCTCCTCGGCGTAGATGTATTGCTCCAGATACTCGTTGTACAGGCGGCTGCCTTCGACGGGATCGAAGTTCTTGTTGGAGAACATCAGCGCGGTGGCGCCGAACTTCAGACCCTCATTCGGGTCGTAGGCGGACATCGGCTGCTCGGTGAAGTACATCAGGTGCATGGCTACTCTCCCTGGTGGAGTATTGTTTTCACTTGTTTACGAACGAGACAACCAGCCCGGCGAGCGCCGCCGGCTGCTCCATATCCACGCAATGGCCGGAATTCCTGACCGTCTCGGTGCGGGCGCTGCGCAACGCGGCCGCGTACTGGTCCTGCACGCAATTCGGCACGATCTTGTCGTCGTCGCCCCAGACCACGAGAGCCGGAGTACGAATACCCCCGAGCAGGTATGGCAGCGTCTGGCTGTACATGTAGGGCTTCCAGGCGGTGCGGAAGCTCATCTCGCGGCAGATGTCCCACTGTTCCAGTTGGTCGGTGCTCACATCCCCGAACACCCGGGTGAAGGCGGCGGGGTCGTGAAAGCCGGATTTGGCGTAGTCGATGTAGCTGACCAGCGATTGGTCGGCGATGTAGCCTTCCTTCGGCTTGATGCCCATCGCACCGACCAGGACCAGGCGATGATAGGCGGTGGGCGCCTGGCTGGCCATTTCCGCGGCGATCCAGCCGCCGAAGCCGAGGCCGACGATGGAGGCGTCGGTGATGCCCAGATCGGCCAGCAGCCAGGAATAGATCGCGGCGATGTCGCGTGGGCTGCGCATCCAGGCCGGACGGTCCACCGAACGGCCCCAGCCGGGATGATGCGGGACCAGAACCTCGAAATCGCGCGCCAGTTCGTCGTAGAACGGCAGCCGATCGGGGGCGCCGAAATCGTGATGCAGCACCAGGATCTTCTTGCCGCTGCCGGCGCGCGACAGGTGTACTTTGACGCCGGCCAATTCCAGCATCGAGTCGGTCCAGTTCACACTCGTCATCTTCGTTCCTCTCTCGTGCCTTATGCTGGGCACTTTGTTTCGGAGTGGCGTCGACCGGCCAGTGTGCCAACTATTGTGATGGGCTCACCTCGCGGCAGGCCAATGCTCAGGAACGAGGATACTCACGGGTAGATTGGCTTGTCCATCGGTCGGACGATGACGGTTTGGTCAACCGATCCGGCTGCGGACGGTCACACCACGTGCTGCGGGCGCAACCGGCACCATTCCGCTTCCGTGATCCACTCGATCTGCACGGTGGCATGGCCGATGCCAAAACGCCTGCGCAGTTCGGCTGCAACTTCATGCGGACGGATGGCGGGCGGGTTGGTATCATCCGGCGCGGAATGGACCAGATGCACGGTAAGCGCCGACTCCGTGGTGCTCAGACCCCAGATATGCAGGTCGTGCACTTCGCTGACGCCGGGCAGGCCGGCCAGGTAGGCCTGGACCGCGCCTTCCTCGATGCCGGCGGGAACATTGTCCAGCACCAGGGACATCGCCTCCCGCAGCAGGTTCCAGGTGCCGACGGCGATCACCGCGACGATCGCCAGGCTGGTGAGCGGATCGAGCCACAGCCAGCCGGTCAGCATGATCAGGCCGGCCGAGACAACGACGCCGAAGGAAACGGCGGCGTCGGCGACCATGTGCAGGTAGGTGGCGCGCAGATTGAGGTCGCCTTCGCGCCCGCGCATGAACATCAGCGCAGTGGCGCCGTTGATCAGGATGCCGATGCCGGCGACCAGCATCACCGTCCATTCGCCCACCGGGGCGGGGCTGGCGAGGCGATAGCCGGCCTCCAGCGCGATGGCGCCGATGCTGACGAGCAGTATGGCGGCATTGGCCAGCGAGGCGAGGATGGACGTGCGGCCCCAGCCATAGGTGCGCCGGGCGCTGGGCGGCAGGCGGGTCAGCGCCGCGGCCGCCCAGGCGAGCAACAGGCCCAGCACGTCGCCCAGATTGTGGGTTGCGTCGGCGATCAGCGCGACGGAATTCGCCGCGAACCCGTAGAACATCTCGACCACGACAAACAGGCTGTTGAGCGCAACCCCGATGGCGAAGGCCCGGTCGTGCGACACCGGGCCGTGTTGATGGCCAAAGCCGTGACCATGGTCATGGCCGTGCCCGTGGTCATGCCCGTGGTCATGCCCATGGTCGTCGTCATGGTCCGGCGGGGCATGATGATCATGCCCGGCATGGCCGTCCTCGCCGTGCTTCGCATCCATTGGTTCGCGCCCCTTTGCGGTCGGCACCGCGATGTAACTTGTGTGTGGGTCAGCCTAGCGCAATCGACACGCCGCCGCATCCCGGCGACACTCATTGCCAGCAATTAGGGAGTGCGTCGTCCATGAGCACATCGCCCGCCCAGCCCACCCAGGCCGCCAGCCTGCCGAACGCCACCGCGCTGCCGGTGCGGCCGGACTGGCTGGGCCTGCGTCAGGAACCGATCCTGGATCCCGGCCTGCCGATCGTCGATCCGCATCATCATTTGTGGGACCGGGCGGAGAACCGCTATTTGTTCCCCGATCTGCTGGCCGACGCCGATGCCGGGCACGATGTCCGCGCCACCGTGTTCGTCGATTGCCGCTCCATGTATCGCGCGGACGGTCCGGTGGAACTGCGCCCCCTGGGTGAGACCGAATTCGTCAATGGCGTGGCGGCGATGAGCGCCAGCGGCCTGTACGGCAGCGCGCGGCTGTGCGCCGGCATCGTCGGGTTCGCCGACCTGACGCTGGGCGCGCGGGCGCAGACCATCCTGCAGGCGCAGGTCGCTGCGGGGGGCGGACGGTTCAAGGGCGTGCGCTACATCTCCGCCTGGGACCCGGACGAGACCATCCGCAGCTCCTCCATCCGCCCGCCGGCGGGATTGCTGGCGGACAAGGTTTTCCGCGAAGGGTTCGCCTGCCTCGGCCCGCTCGGCCTGTCGTTCGACGCCTGGCTGTTCCATCCCCAGCTCGATGAGCTGACCGATCTCGCCCGTGCCTTCCCTGGCACCGCCATCGTGATGGACCATGTGGGCGGCGCTGCGCATGTCGGCCCCTATGCCGGGCGGCGGGATGCGGTATTCGCGGATTGGAAGGCGGCGATGGCACGGCTGGCCGGCTGCCCCAACGTATTCGTGAAGCTGGGCGGGCTGGGGATGAAGCTGTTCGGCTTTGATTTCCACGAACGCGCGCTGCCGCCTTCCTCGGAAGAGCTGGCCGCCGCCTGGCGGCCCTATGTGGAGACCTGCATCGAACTGTTCGGCACTCGGCGCTGCATGTACGAGAGCAATTTCCCGGTGGACAAGGGGACGTGTAGCTATCCGATCCTGTGGAACGCCTTCAAGCGGATCTCCGCCGGTGCGTCGGCGGCGGAAACCGCCGACCTGTTCTCCGGCACCGCCGCGCGGTTCTACCGGCTGGGGGAAATCACCTGAACGGGTTGCCATAGCGGCGGGTTTCGGCCAGGAACCACGCGCCAGTAGCCCAACTCCGGATGCCCGCCAAAAGGACCTGACGCCATGAGCCTGCTGCACGCCCTGATCATCGCCGTTCTGCAAGGCGCGACGGAGCTGTTTCCGGTCAGCTCGCTTGGCCACGCGGTGGTGTTGCCGTCGCTGGTGAGCTGGGCGATCGACCAGCACTCGGCCGCCTTCCTGCCGTTCCTGGTGATGCTGCATACCGGCACCGCCCTCGCGTTGCTGGTATTCTTCTGGCAGGACTGGTGGGCGCTGCTGGTCGGTGTGCTCGGACTGACGACGCCCCACAGGGTGACCGAGGCCCGCCGGGTGTTTCCGCTGATCATCATCGCCACCATCCCCGCGGTGATCGTCGGCTTCACGCTGGAGAAATTCTTCCGCGGCCTGTTCGGTTCCCCCACTGTCGCCGCCGCCTTCCTGGTGGTGAACGGCTTCATGCTGCTGTTCGGCGAGAAGCTGCGCGGGCGCGGCGGCCACCGCCCGTTGTCGAGCCTGACCAGGCTCGATGCCCTGATCATTGGCTGCTGGCAGTGCCTGGCACTGATCCCCGGCATCTCCCGCTCCGGCGCGACCATGGTCGGCGGATTGTTGCGCGGTGTCGATCATGCGGGATCTGCGCATTTCTCCTTCCTGATCGCGACACCGATCATCGTTGGCGCCACCGTTTTGGAAGTGCCGAAACTGCTGCACGCGGACGTGCCAGCCGGCGTATTCGAATTGTCGGCCGTCGCCGCGGTGGCGGCCGGCCTCACCGCCTATGCCAGCACCTGGTTCCTGATGCGGTATTTCCGCCGGCACGATTCCTGGGCACTGACCCCGTTCGCGGTCTATTGCATGGTCGCCGGTCTCGGCAGCCTGGCGTTCCTGAAGTTCCTGTAGGCAGGCCCCAATGAGCGCGCACGCCCCCGCAGCCACGAAATCGGCCGGTCCTATCGCTGGTCCCCTGGCCGGCATTCGCATCATCGACCTCACCACGGTGGTGCTGGGACCGTTCGGCACCCAGCTCCTCGGCGACATGGGCGCCGACGTCATCAAGGTCGAGATCCCCGCCGGCGACACCACGCGCGAAATCGGGCCGAGCCGCACGCGCGGCATGGGTTCGTATTTCGCCAACCTGAACCGCAACAAGCGCAGCATCGTGCTGGACCTGAAGCGCAAGCCCGCGATGGACGCGCTGTGGCGGCTGATCGAGGGCGCGGACGTGTTCGTTCACAACATGCGCATCAGTGCCGCCGCGCGGTTGGGCCTGTCCTATGCGGCCATGGCGGCGCGCAACCCGCGCATCATCCACGCCTGCGCCACCGGTTTCCGCCAAGGCAGCTCGGCGCAGGAGAACCCGGCCTATGACGACCTGATCCAGGGCCTGAGCGGCATGGCGGCGCTGAACGCGGGGCCGGATGGCGCGCCGCGCTATTTCCCCACCGTGGCGGCCGACAAGCTGACCGGGCAGATGCTCGCCTCGATGATCGGCATGGCGCTGTTCCATCGCGAGCGCACCGGCCAGGGCCAGGAAGTGCACGTGCCGATGATGGAGACGATGCTGAACTTCATGCTCGTCGAGCATCTGTGGCACGGCACGCTGAACGAGCCGGAGAAGGGCCTCGGCTACCCGCGCATGCTGACGCCGCACCGCCGGCCGTTCGAGACGAAGGACGGCTATCTTTGCGTGATCGCGGTGTCGGATGTGCAGTTCACCAGGATCTTCACCGCCATGGACCGGCCGGAACTGATGCAGGACCCGCGCTTCTGCTCGGTCTACGCACGCGGCCAGAACGCCGATGCGGTGTATGGCGCGCTGGCGGACGGGCTGAAGACGAAAGCCACCGCGGAATGGTCGGTGCTGCTGACCGCGGCCGATATTCCGAACGGCCCGGCCAACACGCTGCCGGCGCTGCTGCAGGATGCCTATCTGAAGGAGACCGGCTTCTTCCAGCCGACGCAGCATCCGGTGGAAGGGGAGGTTCTGGTGACTGCCATCCCGGCCCGTTTCTCCGCCAGCCCGCCGTCGATCCGCCGGCTATGGCCGACGCTCGGCGAGCATACCGACGAGGTGCTTCGCGAGGCCGGCTACTCCGACGCCGAGATCGAGACGATCAAGGGCGCCTGAGCCGCGAAGCCGCGCCGGGCCAGCCGGCGCGCGGCGAACCGCACGATCAGGATGCTCGCCACCGCGATGGCGACGCCGGCGACCGCGTCGGTCAGGTAATGCCCGCCCTCGCTCAGGACCGACAGCAGCATCAGCGCGTTCAGCACCAGCGCCAGGAATGACAGGAACGTGCCCCGCGCCGCATAGGTCAGCAACACCGCCATGACCGCGTGGTAGGACGGGAACGTGATGAGGCCGGTCAGGGCCCCAAGGTCGATCGTGGTCATGCTGCCGTCGCGCAACGCCTTCAGATGGGCCAGATAGGTAAGGCGCTCGTCGCCGAGGGCGTGATGGAAGATCCAGGCGCTCTGGGCGGGAAACAGCGCCGAGAGCGCGATGGTCGGCAGCAGCGACACGCCCATGGTGGCGATGAACTCAAGGTTGCGGCTGCCTCGCCCCGACAGCGGCAGCGTGAACAGCAGCACGACAACCTGCACCTGCATGCTGAGATAGGCGGTGCGCAGCAGCAGCTTGAACAGCGCATGCGCCTGCACAAAGTCGTTCCAGCGGGACCAGTCGAAGCCCATGGCGGCATCGGCGCGCGCCAGCCATGGATCGGCCAGGGGTGCGTCCAGCGTGGCCACGAGATAGCTGAGCAGCGCCCCACCCGCCCCCAGTGCCACGAAGATGGCGAAGCCAAGTGCCAGGTCCGCCGCGCGATCCCCGGCGCCCAGCCGGGAATTCAGGACGGCGTACACCGTGATGTTGGCCCCCAGCAGCACCAGCGTTGCCAGGATCCCGCCGAGCCGCACCAGCAGGATGCCCGACCAGCCTGCCCAGACCAGGTCCACGGCCCAGATCAGCCCCACCGACAATGCGGCGACCATGACAGCCAGCAAAATGCGGTTCACATCGACAATCCCGGTTTGACGCAATACGCTCAGTTAACATACTAGCGGGCAACCTGCCCGGACGACGAAATGGCCACACATTGGTTAGCCAGGCATTGGTCAAAAGTCATGTCAGGCCGGCCGGACAAGGAAAGTGACATACATGAACTGGGCGAAGGTAACGCGGGTTTGCGCCAATCTCCTCGGGGTCGCCTTGCTCGGGCTCACCGGCACGGCCTTCGGCGGGGAGATCTTTCAGTATGTAAGCGGCGGCAGCTCCCTGCCCATCGATCTGGACTGGTTCCAGGTCGTGCTCGCCAGCCTGCCTGCCGTGTCCGGCGCTTCCAGCGGTATTTCCGTTCCGTTCGTGCCGGACATCTACAGCTACCTCAGCAGCCTCACCCTCCCGCCCGGCGCGACGATCCAAAGCGCGCTTTGCACGTCCGGTCTTAATTGCTGGGTCGGGATCACCCTTTCGCCCATAAGCGGGTTGGACTTCGACTTCATCAGTGGGCTTGGCCGCGTCCTGAGCGGCATAGATTATGTGTCGATCCCCCTCACCGGCACCACCGGCACCGGCGCCGGCTCCAGTATCCTCGTCACCTTCACCCCGGAACCATCGAGCCTGGTGCTGCTGATCAGCGCCGTCGCCGGCGGCAGCTTCCTGCATCAGCGCTGGCGCATCCGGCGCCGGGCGAAGGCGATGGCCGCTGCCCAGCCGGCGACCAGGAACTGAAATCTGCCCGAGGTCTGTTGTTCCAGCCATGATCCGCCGCCGTTTCCTGCTGCTCGCGCTCGCCGGCGCATCGTTGACCGGCGGCGCGGGGCCCGCGCCGCGCACCCCACTCGCGGCAACGCCGATAGACCGGCTGTACGTGCCGTGGTGGAAGGCCCGTCACGAGGCGGTGCTGCGCCGGCTGCGCCAGGGGCGGGTGGACCTGCTGTTCATCGGTGATTCCATCACCGAGAACTGGGAACGACACGGACCGCCGCCGAACATGGATATCGAGCCGGTCTGGCAGCATTTCTACGGCGATCGCAACGCGGTCAATCTTGGCTTCAAGGGCGACGCCACAGCCCATTTGCTCTGGCGCCTGCGCAATGGCGAGGTGAGCGGCATTGCGCCGAAGGCCGCGGTGATCCTGATCGGCGCCAACAACCTCGGCCGCGTGCACTGGTCCGCCGCCGATACGGTGACGGGGATCGAGGCAGTGATTGCTGAACTGCGCCAGCGCCTTCCCAAAACCAAGCTGCTGCTGATCAGCGTGCTGCCGAGCGTGCGCTCGGCCTGGGTGGACGAGAACACCGTGGCGATCAACACCGCATTGGCCAAAATCTACGGCAAGGGCGGCGACGTGACCTGGTTCGACGCGACGCCGCTGTTCACCCGGAACGGCAAAACGGACGTGTCGCTCTACTACGACCAGACCCTGACCCCGCCGGATCCCCCCCTGCACCCGAACCGTCAGGGCATGGAAAAACTGGCGATGGCCATCGAACCAACCATCGCCCGCATGATGGGCGACCGTTCCAAGCTGCTTCGGAACTAGGGCGGCAGGCAAGGTTGGGGCTCCGCCCCAGACCCCGGCGGGCTCCGCCCTGCACCCGTGAGGGGACTCGTCCCCTCAACCCCATGGACTGGTTTCTTGGGAAAGGGGGCGTAACCGACGTAGCGGTTGACAGGCTTCGACATGCCCCCTTTCCCAAGAAACCTATTCAAAAGGGTCAAGGGAACGAGTTCCCTTGCGGGGTGGAGGGGCAGAGCCCCTCCTGGGGTCTGGGGCGGAGCCCCAGCCTTGCTTGCCCCTCAGCCCAGGGCTTCGGCCAGCAGGTCCAGCAGGGCGGCGGAGAAGGCGCGCATGTTGGCCACGCGGTCGGCGCTGCCGGTTTCCAGGGTGATCACTTTTTCGACCGGGCCGGACACCGCCAGGCAGGAGTGGCCGGCCTTGTCGCCGTAGCGGTTGCCGGTGGGTCCGGTGGCGCCGGTTTCGGCGATGCCCCAGATGGCGCCGAAACGGTGGCGCACGGTGCGTGCGAGCAGCCGTGCATAGGGCTCGGAGGAGGACCGGATGCCTTCCATCTCCGCATCGGTGATGCCGAGCAGCGCGCTGCGCGCGATGCGGGTGTAGACCACACCGCCGCCGAGGAAATAGGCGCTGGCGCCGGGCACCGAGAGCAGGGCGGCGGAGATTAGTCCGCCGGCGGAGGATTCCGACACCGCGACCGTCTGGCCGCGTCCCTTCAGTATCGCGCCCAGCCGCTGTGCCTTGGGCATGAGTGTGTGCATCTGGCCTGCTCCCTTTGATGATGACCGGCGCGCCGGGTGCCGGCGCGTCCTCCTCCGTTTGCAGGCGCAGGCTGCCCGACCTTCCGCGCCGGGGCAACTTCGCGCCCATCTTGGCCCGGTACGAGTTGCGGTCCAGAATGGCGGGTAACCATCTGAAGGAGGATCGAGCCATGACCCAACGGGTCGCAGTAGTGACGGGGGCCGGCAGCGGCGTGGGACGGGCGGCGGCGCTGGCGTTGCTGAACGATGGCTATGCCGTGGCGCTGGCGGGGCGGCGCAAGGAAGCGCTGGAAGAAACCGCGGGCATGGCGAAGGCCGGCCGCGCGCTGGTGGTGTCGACCGACGTGACCAGCGAGGCAGCCGTGACGGCGCTGTTCGCCGCGGTGAAGAAGGATTTCGGCCGCTGCGACGTGCTGTTCAATAACGCCGGCGGGAATGTGCCCAGCACCAATTTCGGCGATTTCACCTTCGAGATGTGGAAGAAGGTCGTCGATGTGAACCTGCACGGCATGTTCCTGTGCGCCAATGCCGCCTATCGCATGATGCGCGACCAGACGCCGCAGGGCGGACGGATCATCAACAACGGCTCGATCTCCGCGCATGCGCCGCGGCCGGGGTCGGTCGGCTATACCTCGACCAAGCACGCGGTGACGGGACTGACCAAGAGCATCTCGCTCGATGGGCGGAAATACGACATCCAGTGCGGCCAGATCGATATCGGCAACGCCGCCACGCCGATGACCGAGCGCATGGCCAACGGCGTGCCGCAGGCCAGCGGGGAAATGATGGTAGAGCCCCGCATGGACCCGGACGCTGTCGCGCGTTCGGTCCTGCTGATGGCGAACCTGAACCCGGATGCGAACATTCAGTTCCTGATGGTGGCTGCGCACAAGATGCCGTTCATCGGCCGCGGCTGATCGATCGGCTGGTCAGGGGGGCGATGCCGCCCTGACCGCCCGTGGCCTGGCCAGCCGTAGCGCCTCCGCCACCACCGACGCCGCCCGTTGGCCGTCGTTCCAGGCGCCGCCGACGGTGCCGGCCAGGCCTTCCTGGTTGCAGGCCTCGCCGCAGATGACCAGGCGGCCATCGGCCAAGGGCAGGCCGAGTTTGCCGCGGGCGTCCGCATGGCCCGGAAGGGCGTAGGCATAGGAGCCGAGAAAGTTCGCCTCGCGCCCCCATTGCGTGACCACCGCTTCGGTGCCGGGGAACAGATCGGCGGCGCGCGCGCCGAACAGGTCGGACAGATGGTTGCGAACGAAATCTATGCAGCCGGCATCGCCCTGTTCCTGCAGCGCCCAGGCGGCATCGGCGCCAATCCAGGCGGAGACGTAGTCGCGCCCGAGCGGCCAGAATTGCAGCACGATCGCGGGCTCGCCGGACTTCTCGACGCGGCGGTCGACCGAGCAGTAGTCCGGCAGGCCCAGCCGGTCCGGGCCGTTGGCCCGCAGCGCGACCTTGATGGCCAGGCCCATCGGCAGCCCGGCCAGGCATTCACCGACCGAGGCGGGCAAGGGCGGATCGAAGGCGATGGCGCCGCTGGCGAGCACCCCGGTGGAGACCGTCACGATGCAGGCCCGCGCTTCGATCGCGCCCTGGCCGGTCTGCACCGTGACGCCGTTGCCGGACCAACGCACGCCGTGCGCCCTTGCATTCAGGCGGATATCCAGCCCCGGGCCCAGGCGTGTGGCGACGAAGGTGCCGATGCCGCCATCGACCATGCGATTGCCGCCGGTCAGCATGTTGCGCTTCCAGTCGCGCAGGCTGTAGCGCTCCGCTTCCGTCACGCAGATCACCGGGCCTTCCCACATCTCCACCGACAGCGCCCAAGGGTCGTCCGGCAGGATCTTCGCCACGTCGGCCAGGCTGCGGTCCGGGCCGCCGGCCGCCAGCAGCGTGTCGCCGGCGGCGATGAAGCGCGGCCAGGCGGCGGCGTAGTCGTCGAGTTCCGCCTCGGTTGCCTGTCTTTTGCCGATGAACGTGCGTTCGTTGCGCAGTTCGTCGGAATTGATCAGCGCCTCGCCGGCTGCCTCGGCGATGGGCACCAGCGGATTGCTCTCGGCCACGTGCAGCCAGGCGGCGCCGTGATCGAACCAGATGCCGCCGAGCGCCGGCTCGTTCACGGTGCGCGCCCGCCCGCCGATCCGTCCGGACGCCTCCAGCACCAAAACCCGCAGTCCGGCCTGGCGCAGGCTCGTAGCTGCCGACAACCCGGCGACACCGGCACCGATCACCACCACATCGATCTCGGACGGCATGGGTTTCCCTTCATCGATGGCGGGAGGCATACGAAAATGGCGCCGGTGTTGCCACCGGCGCCATTCAATCGGTTTCGTCAGGCTGAGGCTAGGCCGGCGTGAACATCGGCACTTTCTGGCCGGTGTCGCTGTCCAGGAACACCACCTTCACGTCCTGGCCGATCTTGATCTTGGAGAAATCGCAATCGATGATGTTGGTCATCATCGTCACACCTTCGTCCAGGGTCACATAGGCCATCGTGAAGGGCGGGTTGGCCCGTTCCATCACGCTGAAGGAGTAGACCTTGCCCTTGCCGGATGCATCGACCCAGCTGCCGTCGGTGCTGAAGCAGAACGGGCAGATGCCGCGCGGGTAGTAATGCACCTTGCCGCAGCCGCCGCATTTGCGCAGCACCAGCCGGCCTTCGTTGCAGGCATCCCAGTAGGGCTTCACTTCCGGGTTGGTGTCGGGTGCACCGATGAACGAGATTTTCCGTTGTTCAGCCATTTGGATCACTCCCGTTCCATGATGAGCGTGGCACTGCCATGCCGCGTGCCGAGCGAGCCGCCCGTGCCATGCGCCAGCGCGATGTTGCAGTTCGGCACCTGCACCTTGGCGTGCGCTTCGCCGCGCAGCTGGCGCACCGCCTCGATCACCTTGGTGATGCCGCCGCGGTTGGCCGGATGGTTGTTGCAAAGCCCGCCGCCATCGGTGTTGAACGGCAGCTTGCCGACGCCCGAGATCA
>JBBIQA010000124.1:0-13789 GCA_037442565.1 Rhodospirillales bacterium | reverse complement strand
GGGGATGGGCGGCGCGATGGACCTGGTCGCCGGCGTGCCGCGGGTTGTGGTGCTGATGGAACATACCGCCGGCGGCAAGCCGAAGCTGCTGAAGCAGTGCACCCTGCCGCTGACCGGCAAGGGCGTGGTCAGCATGGTGATCACCGAACTGGGCGTATTCGATATTCGTCCCGCCGGGCTGGTGCTGGTGGACATCGCGCCCGATGTCAGCGTGGCCGAGATCCGCGAGAAGACCGAGGCCGAGTTCACCGTGGACCCGGCCCTGCAACTGGCGGCCTGACCTCAGCCACTCCTGACCGGCGCGAACAGCGCCGGTGAGGGACTGGGCCGGACCCGCACCGGTTCCAGCGGATTGCCCCATATCGTCTCGCCGGCCCTGGCCAGCAGCATCAGGTTCGGCCTGATCCAGGTGGAGACGCGGATGCGCGCTTCCGGCGCCAGCGGCCCGCCGGTGCTGACGATGCTGCGCAAAGCCCGCAGGTCCGGACGCGGCACGCTGCGCTGGAACGACAGGTCCGCCAGCCAGGCGGCGGGTGCCACCAGCACGCTCGCCTGCTCCTCGGCCGCGGCCGCCAGCAGCCGGTCCGGCCGGCCGGCATGAAACAGGATCGTGGCTCCCTCCAGCAGCGCCGCCAGGACCGGCCAGGACGGGTTGCCGGCGATCAGCACCCGGTCGTCCGGACGGATGTCCTGGTGCAGCAGCAAATCCGCCAGCGCCTGCGTCAGCGTCGCGCGCGGCCAGAGCCGGGCGACCGCGGCGATGATGTCGGCGGGCAGGCCGAGCTTGGACAGCCCGACATGGTCCGCCGCCAGTTCATCGCGACTGACAGTCCGGCGACCGCCCAGCGCGTCGCGCAGCACCAGCGCCTCGCGCTCGCCGGCGTGCCGGGTGATCCGGCTCGGCCCCTCCGGCAAACCGGCGAAAGCGGCGAAGGCCGCGCGGAAACCGGCGGGATCGGCGGCGGAGAAGCCATGCAGTCCTCCCCAGCCTTCCAGCGCCATTCCACGCGTGGCTTCCAGCCAGTGCAGGAAGGCCCAGGCATTGGTGGTGAGGATCTGCTCGGGAGAGGGGGTCCAGAGGGTGTCGGCCTGACTCATCATCGACCAATCATGAACGCATGGTGGGGATGCGCAAGACACTGGGATGACGCCCCTTGATCCCCATCGATTACCAGGGCTATAAGCCGCCTCCCACCGGTCGGGGCCATAGCTCAGCTGGGAGAGCGCCTGAATGGCATTCAGGAGGTCAGCGGTTCGATCCCGCTTGGCTCCACCAGTGGTCCCCCCCTCGATAGTTCCGCGACCTTCCCGCCCATCCGCCGGATGGTGGCCCCTGCCGTAAGCCAGCCGCATGGCGGCACCAGTGGCGTGCGTGGCGCGCAGATGCCCTCCAGGGTAGCGATTGAGTGGTTTCTGCAACTTCGACGTTAATTCTTCTTTAAGGAAGGATGATCGCGCTTGCAGCGCGTTCTGGCAGTCTATATCCGACTGCCGCAGTGTCCGGCAAAGACCCAGAAGGGGCGATCATGAAACGAAACAGAACTCCGCGCGGCTATTGCGCGAGCGCCGCGGTTTCTGCGCTTGCACTCGTTCTGTCGATCGCCCAGCCGCTGTCTGCCCGGGCAGGCACGCTCAATCCGCTGGAGTTCTGGAACCAGGAGTTGTTGCAAGGCATCCGCAACGACCTGATGTCCCCGACCCAGGCGGCCTACGATATTGCCATCATCGATGGGGCCATGTACGATGCGGTCAACGCTGCCACGGGCAACACCTACAAGCCCTTCGGCTACACCGGCGGCGCGGTTGCCGGTGCCGATGCGGCCGCGGCGGCCTTCTATGCCGGCAGGCAGACGGCGCTCGGCCTGTTCACGAGCGCTGCCAGCCAGGGCGCCTTGACCGGCGACGCCAGCGTCTATGGCGCCATGTTCGGCTATTCCGCCGTGCCGCCCGCCGGCTCGGCGATCCAGCGGGGTCAGACGCTGGGGCAGGCAACCGCCACGGCGCTGTTGGCCCGCGGCGTTTCCGATGGTTCGATGGCGACGATGGATCCGTATGACGGCGGCAGCGGCATCGGCCAATGGCGCCCGACGCCGCCCGACTATC
Source organism: Rhodospirillales bacterium (assembly GCA_037442565.1). GTDB lineage: Bacteria > Pseudomonadota > Alphaproteobacteria > Acetobacterales > Acetobacteraceae > PALSA-911. Next base: position 11,686 of record JBBIQA010000124.1, on the reverse strand, counting down.
ATACCGGCGTCACCCCGAACTGGGGCAGCGTGAAGCCCTTCGTGCTGACCTCCGGCAGCGAGTTTCGCGCGCCGCCGCCACCGCCGGTGGGCAGCGCCGCCTATAACGATGCCCTGTTGCAGGTGCAGTGCATGGGCGGCCTGTCGGCTCCGTCCGCGAGCGTCTGCGGTGGCTATGCCGTCACTCCGGCCGGCAAGGCGGCGGATAACGCCACCGCGCTGTTCTGGTCCAACGACGCCAACGGCACGTACAAGCCGCCGGGTCAATGGACGCAGGCGGTAGTCGGTATCTCCGCCTCCCTCGCCACCCCGCTCAGTCTGCTGCAGGACGCGCGGCTGTTTGCCCTGGTCGGCACCGCGCTGGGCGACGCCGCCGTCGCGCAGTGGGACACGAAGTACCATTACGATTTCTGGCGTCCGGTCACCGCGGTGAACGACCCGACCAATCCGAACTACGACCCGAGTTCCGTATGGTGGCCATCCCTGAACGCCGCCAAGTCCGACCAGACGCTGCCGGACCTGCACGTGACTCCGGCCTTTCCTTCCTATGCCTCCGGCCACAGCACCTTCGCCGCGGCGGCCGCCACCGTGCTCGCCGATTTCTTCGGCACGGATCATTTCACCTTCTCGGTCGCCTCGGACTCCTCGCCGGAGACACGGACCTTCACCAGCTTCTCCTCGGCCATGGAGCAGGCCGGGATCAGCCGGATCTATGCCGGCCTGCATTATCCCTTCGACAACACCGCCGCGCTGGCCATGGGTACTGATGTCGGCAATGCCGTCTTCGCCCGGGCCTTCACGGTGGCGGAACCGCCCGCCGCCGCCATGTTCCTGGCCGGGATCCTTGGTTTGATCGTGCTCCGCCGCCGGGCTCCCGTTCGGGAACCCGGCTAAAACACCAGCCGTCCGCCCACGAAGGTAAGCACCGCCGCCAGCAGCAGCCGCAGCACCGCATCCGGCATGCGCGCGGAAAAGTAGCTGCCGATCACGATCCCCGGCAGCGAGCCCAGCAGCAGCGATGCCAGCAGCAGCAGGTCCACCGAGCCGAGCAATAGATGTCCCAGGCCCGCCAGCAGCGTCAGCGGCACGGCGTGGGCGATGTCCGAGCCGACGATTTTCGCCGTAGGCAGACGAGGGTAGAGCAGTAGCAGCGCGGTCACGCCCAGCGCCCCGGCGCCGATCGAGGACACCGTGACCAGCGCCCCCAGCGCGGCTCCGGTCAGAACGGTCAGCGCGGCCGTTCTGGATGGCTGTCGCGCCGGCGTCAGCCGCTCGGCCAGCGCCATGACGCGCGCGCGGAACACCAGGGACGCCGCGGTCAGGATCAGCAGGACGCCCAGCACGCTGGAGATCAGGCGGCTGGTGGCGGAGGATGTCAGGTCGAACTGCGAGATCGCCGCCAGCGTCAGCAATGTCGCCGGCACGCTGCCGCAGGCGAGCCGAAGGGTGATGCGCCAGTCGACCGTCTTGTTCAGCCCATGCACGAGCGTTCCCGCGCTTTTGGTCAGGCCGGCATACAGCAGGTCGGTGCCCACCGCGGTGGCTGGGTGGATGCCGAACAGCATCACCAGCAGCGGCGTCATCAGCGCCCCGCCGCCGACGCCGGTTTGCCCGACCAGCAGCCCCACCAGGAAGCCGGACAGCGAATAGAGTGGGTCGATGGATGCGAGCGGGCTCATCGCGGCAGGATACAGGCTGCCGGCGCCGGACAGGACTCAAATTCCGGGCAGCTATACCCTTGCGATCATGAACAGCCGGCGGAACGGCAGCAGCGTCGTTCCGTCCGCCCGGCGCGGATAATGTGGCCGCACCGCCTCGGCATAGGCCTGGCGGAACGCCGGGCGCTGCCCGGCCGGCAGTTTGTCCAGGAACGGGCGCAGGCTGCTGCCCGCCGCCCACTCGCCCACCGCGTCCTCTCCCCGCAGCACGTGCAGATACGTCGTCTCCCAGATGTCCAGCGCCGCGACATGCGGGCGCAGCAGGTCCCAGTACTCGCCGGGCTCCAGCACCGGCGGCGCCGAGCCGGCGCCGCGCAGCGTCTCGGCCCATGGGCCATTGGCGGCGACGACATACTGCAGCGCCCGCAGCGGCGCGTTGTGCATCGCCGGCATCTGCACCGCCAGCACCCCGCCGGCCGCCAGCAGCGATACCAGGCGGGGGAACAGCGTGTCATGCCCGCCGGCCCAATGCAGCGCGGCGTTGGAATAGATCAGCTCCGGCGCAGGGCCTTCCGGCCGCCAGGTGGCAAAGTCGCCCTCGATGAAATGCGCTTCCGGCACCGCCGTCCGCGCCTTCTCCAGCATGGCCGGCGACCCATCCACGCCCAGCAGCCGTGCCTGGGGGAAGCGCCGGCGCAGGATCGCCGTCACGTTGCCGGGGCCGCAGCCGAGGTCCACCACATAGGAGGGCGCGGCCAGCGGCACCTGCGCCAGCAGGTCGAGCGCCGGGCGCAGCCGTTCATCGGTGAAGCGCAGATATTGCGTCGGGTCCCAATCCTGTTCGGCCATTCACTCTCTCCATCAGGGCAATCTGAACAACAGCCGCACCAGCGCCTTGGTGCGCGCCGAGAACAGGCTGGCGGCAAAGTAGCTGCCCGCGGCGCGCTTGCCGATCTCCGCGCGGGTCGGATAGGGCACGATCATGCCGGCCAGTGCCGAGAGCTTTATCCGCTGGGAAATCGCCAGGGTCCACTGGCCGATCATCTCGCCGGCGTGCGGGGCCAGGATGCCGGCGCCCAGCACGCGGTTGCGCGCCACCACCAGCTTCACCATGCCGAGGGTCTCGCCCTCCGCCACTGCCCGATCGTTGTCCGCCAGCGGCCAGCGCAGGATCGACACGGCATGCCCGGCCGCCCGCGCCTCGGCCTCGGTCATGCCGGCCTGGGCAAGTTCGGGGCTGGTATAGGTGACCCGCGGCAGCGATGCGTACTCCACCCGCGCGGGCAGGCGGAACAGCGCGCGGCGGATGAAGATCGCCGCGTGGTAGCTGCACACATGGGTGAAGGCGCGCGGGCCGATCCCCTCTGGATCGGCGACGTCGCCGGCGGCGAACACGTGCCGGTTGCTCAGGCTGCGCAGGCCGCGATCCGTGGCGATGCCGCGCGGACCGGCGCGCACGCGGCCCCGGGCGAGGTCCAGGTCCTCGATGTTCGGCGCCCGGCCGGCGGCGAGCAGCAGGTGCGAGCCCGCGATCCGCCTTGCGTCCTGCAGCACCAGGACCGGCCCGCCCATGGCAGGGTCGCGCTCCACGGCGGCCACCTGGCAGTTCTCGTGCAGTTCCACGCCGAGCGAGGTCAGGGCCATGCGCAGCCCGGCGACCAGCTCCGGGTCCTCCCTGGCGGCGATGCCGGCCGCCTCGATCACGCTCACCCGGCAGCCCAGCGCCGCATGCGCCTGCGCCATTTCCAGGCCGATCGGACCGCCGCCCAGGATCAGCAGATGCGCCGGCTTGTCGCGCATCGCGAACAGCGTCTCGTTGGTCAGGTAGGGGACGCGGTCCAGCCCGGGGATCGGCGGGATCGCCGGGCGCGAGCCGGTGGCGATCACGATGCGTTTGGCCACGATCCGGGTTCCGCCGACGCCGAGGCTGTCCGGGGCCAGGAAGCGGGCCTCGCCGCGCAGCACCGTGGCGCCGAGCGCGCGGAACCGGGCCTCGCTGTCCATCGGCGCGATTGCCGCGACGGTATCCTGCACATGCACGCGCACCGCATCCCAGTCGATTTCCGGCTCGCCCAGCCGGACTCCGAACCGCGGGGCGTGCCGCGCTGCCTCGGCGGCGTGCCCGGCGGCGAGCAGGGCCTTGCTCGGCACGCAGCCGGTGTTCAGGCACTCCCCGCCCATTTGCGCCCGCTCGATCAGCGCCACCTTCAACCCCAGCTGCGCCGCCACGGCCGTGACCGACAGCCCGGCCGCGCCGGCGCCGATGACCGCGAGATCGAACCGCAATGCCTCAGGGGGTGCCATCGGCGGCCTTCCATCTCCTCCAGGCGATCGGCGCCAGGGACAGCGCGCCAAGGCCCGCCAGCGGCAGGAGCAGGCCGGCCGCGAGCCGCGGCTGGCCGCCGGCGGCGATCACGCCGTCCAGGCCGGCGCCGATCGAGGCGAACACCAGGCTGCCCGGCACGATCCCGATCGCCGTGGCGGCGACGAAGGGCCCCAGGCGCATGCCGAGCAGGGCAGGCGCCAGATTGACCAGCCAGAACGGGAAAACCGGCATCAGCCGCATCCCCAGCACATACAGGAAGCCATCCTTCGCCAATCCCGCCCGAAAGCGGTTCAGCCAGGGGCCGGCACGCGCGGCCAGCGGGCCGGCAAGCGCGTGGCGGGCGGCGAGGAACACGATGACGGCGCCGAGCGTCGCGCCGACGCAGGCCGAGGCCGCCCCCATCCAGGTGCCGAATAGCAGCCCGCCGGCCATCGTCATGATCGCCGCCGCGCCGGGAAACGACAACGCCACCACCCCGGCATAGATGCCGATGAACAGCCATGGCGCGGCCAGTCCATGCGCCGCGACCAGCGCGCCGAGCTGCCCGCGCCGGGCGATCAGATTGTCCCAGGACAGTTCGCCGGTCAGCCCGCTGGCCCAGGCGATCAGCAGCAGCACCAGCAGAACTCCGAACGGCAGCAGGCGCTTCATCGGCGGGTCCGGGGCTGTGAGGGGGGGCTGTTTCGCGCGGGGTGCGGCATGGATATACCCGTAATCCAGCCTTTGTGCAGCGCCCGGCCGGCGCGAATGCGCAGGTTCAAGATTGACGAGGCCAAGGCACCCCCCTATAAGCCGCCCCCTGCGACGGGCGTCCCTGCACTTGCTGGGGACCGATCCCGCGCCTGCACGCATTGGAGAGACCTCGTGAAGCGCACGTATCAACCATCCAAGCTGGTCCGCAAGCGCCGCCACGGCTTCCGGGCGCGTATGTCGACCGTCGGCGGCCGCAAAGTGTTGGCCAACCGCCGCGCCAAGGGCCGCGCAAAGCTTTCTGCCTGAACCATTTCCGCCCCGGCCTTGAATATTCGGGCCGCGGATTTGCCGCCGGAGGTAGCCTCATGCCCACCCCGCCGCTGCGCCTGAAGCGCCGCGCGGAGTTCCTGCGTGTCGCCAGCAAGGGCCGCAAGGCGCCGATGCCCGGCGTCGTGCTGCAGGCCTTGAAGCGTGACGACGACGCTCCGGCACGCATCGGCTTCACCGTCACCAAGAAGGTGGGCAATGCCGTCATCCGCAACCGCACCCGCCGCCGGTTGAAGGAAGCCGCCCGGCTGTTGCTCGCGCAGCGCGGGCTGACCGGCGTGGATCTGGTGCTGATCGGCCGCGACGGCACGCGCAAGCGGGATTTCCTGACCCTGCAGGACGACATCGCCCGCGCCATGGCCAAGGCCGGCGTGTCGTGACGCCGGCCGCGGCGGTCGGGATCGGCGTGGTCCGCGTCTATCAGTACACGCTGCGCGGCTTCATCGGCCCGAATTGCCGGTTCTGTCCCAGTTGCAGCGACTATGCCATCGAGGCGCTCCGCACCCATGGCGCGCTGAAGGGCGGGATGAAGGCGGGGTGGCGGATCCTGCGCTGCAACCCCTGGAACGAAGGCGGGTACGATCCCGTCGATCCGGGTACGCCCAACGCGGATATGACCGACGCGGATATGACTGAAACCGCCGCCCCGATGGGGCGGGACTGAACGGGGCACCGATGGACCAGAAGCGGCTATTCCTCGCGATCGCCATCTCGATCGCCATCCTGCTCGGGTTCCAGGTGCTGGTTCGCCCGCACATGCCGCAGCCTGTGCCGCAGGAAGCGGCCACCGGCCCTGCCTCGACCGAGACGAAGCCGGAAGCCGGCAAGCCCGGGCAACCCGCCGTGCCCGGCGGCGTCGCCGCGAACGCCGTGCCCAGGGAAGTGCCGCGCCTGAAAATCGTCGCGCCGCGCATGACCGGCTCCGTCAGCCTGCTTGGCGCGCGCATCGACGATATCGTGCTGAACAGCTACCGCGAGACCCTGGCGCCCGACTCGCCGCTGGTCCGCCTGCTGGAGCCGCGGTCCGAGGCGCAGCCCTATTACGTCCAGTACGGCTGGTCTGCCGCCGCCGGCACGGACGTGAAGCTGCCCGACAACGAGACTGTCTGGACCGCTTCGGCCGATCAGCTTGCCCCGGGAAAGCCGGTTTCCCTGACCTGGAACAACGGCGCCGGTCTGACCTTCGAGATCGCGCTGTCGGTTGACGACGACTACATGTTCTCGGTCCGCCAGGTGGTGCACAACGCCACCGGCGCGCCGGTCTCGCTCTATCCCTGGTCGCGCATCCGCCGCGACTACAAGCCGGTCCTGTCCGGCTATTCCGTGCTGTTCGAGGGCATGCTCGGTGTGACCAACGGCACGCTGGAGGAAGTGAAGTACGACGACGCCAAGAGCAAGGCCGAGAAGCAGAAGGACAATCCCGACGTCAGCATGCGCGACGTCGCCTTCCAGGCATCGGGTGCCGGCGGCTGGGCGGGGATCACCGACAAATACTGGCTGACGGCTCTGGTCCCGGACCAGGCGGTCGCCACCACCGTGCGCTTCCTGTTCGTCGGCGGCGGCGACCATTATCAGGTCGACTACAAGACCAACGACCCACAGGTCGTGCCCCCCGGCGGCGAGGCCGCCTTGGCCACGCACATGTTCTCCGGCGCCAAGGTGGTCCGGCTGCTGGATCACTATCAGGCCGAATACAACATCCCGCATTTCGACAAGGCGGTGGATTTCGGCTGGTTCTACTTCCTGACCAAGCCGATCTTCTATGCGCTCGACTGGCTGAACGGCCTGATCGGCAATTTCGGCCTGGCGATCATGGTGTTCACAGTATTCGTCAAGCTGCTGTTCTTCCCGCTGGCCAACTACTCCTACCGCTCCATGAGCCGGATGAAACTGCTCGGGCCGAAGATGCAGGCGCTGCGTGAACAGTTCAAAGACAATCCGCAGGAACTGCAGAAGCGCACCATGGGCCTCTACAAGGAGGAGAAGGTGAACCCCGCCAGCGGCTGCCTGCCGATGCTGGTGCAGATCCCGGTGTTCTTCTCGCTCTACAAGGTCATCCTGGTCACCATCGAGATGCGCCACGCGCCGTTCTTCGGATGGATCCGGGATCTGTCCGCCGTCGATCCGACCAACCTGTTCAACCTGTTCGGGCTGATCCCGATCAATCCGGCGGCGATTTCGCCGTTCCTGCACATGGGCGTCTGGCCGCTGATCATGGGCTGCACGATGTTCATGCAGCAGAAGATGAACCCGCCGCCGCCCGACCCGGTGCAGGCCAAGGTGTTCCAGTTCATGCCCATCATCTTCACCTTCATGATGGCGAACTTCCCGGCCGGGCTGGTGATCTACTGGAGTTGGAACAACACCCTGTCGGTGGGCCAGCAATGGCTGATCCAGCGCCGCACCAAGCTACCCAAACCGAATTTGGCACGAACCTGAACACGCAATCGGAAGCCGAGAGGCAGGCGGCGCTGGAGGCCGCCCGGATCGAGGCCGGCCGCCTGCTGTTCGCGGCCGAGTGCCAGTTCTTCCACGGCGCGCAGAAGCTGGAGCAGCTGCCGCTGCCCGGTCTGCCGGAAATCGCCTTCGCTGGGCGGTCCAACGTGGGCAAATCCTCGCTGATCAACGCGCTGACGGGGCGCAACACGCTGGCCCGCACCTCGTCCCAGCCGGGCCGCACCAGGCAGCTGAACTTCTTCGACCTCGGCGGCCGGCTGACGCTGGTGGACATGCCCGGCTACGGCTATGCCCAGGCGGCCAAGGACATCAAGGCCGATTGGCAGGGAATGATGTTCGACTATCTCCGCGGCCGCCCGACCCTGCAGCGCGTGCTGCTGCTGCTGGACGCGCGGATCGAGTTCAAGCCGTCCGACGGCGCGGTGATGGATCTGCTGGACCAGGCGGCGGTTACCTTCATGCTGGTCCTGACCAAGGCGGACGCGGTCAAGCTAGGCGCGCTGGCCCGCAAGGCGGCCGCCACGGCCGAAATCGCCCGCACCCATGCCGCGGCGTATCCGACGATATTCGTCACCAGCAGCGAAACCGGGCTGGGCATCGCCGAGTTGCGCGCGGAGCTGGCCACTCTCGCCGCTTGACCGCTTCCGGGTCGGGCCGTACACGCGCCGGCAAATCGCTGTTGCGCAGATATTTGGCTTGGAAAGATCAGGTGCCCGATGACTGACCCGATGACTGAATTGCCAGCTACCGATATCCCCCAATTCGCCGCGGCCGCCGAGCAGGCGCGCATTCTGGCCCATGCATTGCCGTTCCTGCGCCGCTATGCCGGTGCCACCGTGGTGGTGAAGTACGGTGGGCACGCGATGGGCGAGGAAGCCCTGGCGGAGCAGTTCGGCGCCGATATCGCCCTGCTCAAGCAGGTCGGCATCAACCCCGTGGTGGTGCATGGCGGCGGACCGCAGATCAACGCCATGCTCAAGCGCCTGGCCATCCAGTCCACCTTTGTCGACGGCCTGCGGGTGACCGACGAGGCGATGGTCGAGGTGGTGGAGATGGTGTTGGCCGGCACCGTGAACAAACACGTCGCCGGCCTGATCAACCGCGCCGGCGCGCTGGCCGTGGGCATCTGCGGCAAGGACGGCGGGCTGATCCGCGCCCGCAAGCTGCGCCGCACCCGCATGGACCCCGGCAGCCGGATCGAGGAGGTGCTCGACCTCGGCTTCGTCGGCGAACCCGAGCATGTCGATGTGCGGGTCATCCACGCCCTGACCGGCGCCGGACTGATCCCGGTCATCGCGCCGGTCGGCGTGGGCGAGGACGGACAGACCTACAACATCAACGCCGACACCGTCGCCGGTGCCATCGCCGGGGCGCTGGGCGCGACGCGCCTGCTGATGCTGACCGATGTCCCGGGCGTGCTGGACAAGGACAAGAAGCTGATCAGCGAGTTGTCGGTCGAAGACGTCGCCGCCGGGATCGCGTCCGGCATGATCACCGGAGGCATGATCCCGAAGGTCGAGAACTGTGTCGAGGCGGTGCAGGGCGGGGTCAAGGGCGCGGTGATCCTGGATGGCCGCGTGCCGCATGTCTGCCTGCTGGAACTGTTCACCGAGGGCGGCATCGGCACGCTGATCCGGCCCTAGGCCGGCGGCCGGGCGAGGCCCGTACTGCCTTGAAAGGCCTCGCCAAACGGCTGCTGCGCCACCCTTTTGCCCGAACGGCGTTGGCCAATCTGCTGGGCTTCTACCTCTGGCTCGCGCTGCGCACGACACGCTGGACGCTGGATGGCGAGGCCCATGTGGCGCCCTACCTTGCCGGACAGCCGGTGATCGCGGCCTTCTGGCACGAGCGGCTGCCGTTGATGCCGAAGCTTTGCGACATGGCGCGTGCACGCCGCTCCAGCGGTGACCTGCGCATGCATGTGCTTGTCAGTCGAAGCCGTGACGGACGGTTCATCGGCTCGGTACTGCGCCGCTTCGGCCTGAAAGTGGTGCTCGGGTCCTCCTCCAAAGGCGGTGCGGCGGGCATGCGCGCCTTGCTTGACCTGCTGGCGGCTGGCGCCCAGATCGCGATCACGCCGGATGGACCGCGCGGCCCCCGTCGCGTGGCCGCCGCGGGCGCCGCCCAGATCGCCGCGGCCTCCGGCGTCGCCGTACTGCCCTGCTCGGCCCAGATATCCCGCCGCAGGGTCATGCGCAGCTGGGACCGGATGGTGGTCCCGCTGCCCTTCGCGCGAGGTGTCGTTGTCTGTGGCGCACCGATCCTGGTGCCGCCCGAGGGCTGGCAGGACGCACTCCCCCGGATCCAGGCGGCGCTGAACGCGGCAGTCGAACGCGCCGATCTGCTATGCCCGACATGAGTTCCCATCCGTTGCAAATTGCCTGGTCCATCGGGGCAACCGCCGCCGCGCCGCTGCTGCGTCTCATGGTCCGCCGCCGCCTGGCCCGCGGCAAGGAACTGCCCGGCCGCACCGGCGAGCGCTTCGGCATCGACGCCGCCCCCCGCCCACCCGGCCGGCTGATCTGGCTGCACGCCGCCAGCGTGGGGGAGACGGTGTCCATCCTGCCGGTGATCGCCGCGCTGCCGCCGGATATCCACGTGCTGCTGACCACCGGCACCGTCACCTCGGCGAACCTGCTGGCCCGGCGCCTGCCGGAGCTTGGCCTGGCCGGCCGGGTGTTCCACCGCTTCGTGCCGCTGGATGTGCCTGCCTGGGTGGCGTGCTTCCTCGATCACTGGCGCCCGGACGCCGCCGGCTTCGTGGAAAGCGAGCTCTGGCCCAACCTGCTGGCCGGCTGCCGCTCCCGCCAGATCCCGGTCATGCTGATCAATGCGCGGATGTCCGAGAGAAGCTTCGCCAACTGGTCGCGCCTGCCCGGCTTCGCCCGGCACGTGCTGTCCGGCTTCGCCCTGATCCAGGCACAGACGGAGACCTATGCCGGACGCCTGCGCCTTCTGGGCGGGGTGAACGTGACCGCGCCCGGGGATCTGAAATTCGCCGCCCCCGACCTGCCGGCCGACACCGACGAGCTGGCCCGGCTGCGCGCCCGGCTCGGCGGCCGCCCGGTCTGGCTCGCGGCCAGCACCCATCCCGGCGAGGACGAGATCGTCTTCGCCGCCCACCGCCTGCTGGCGGCGGCGCATCCGCGCCTGCTGACCATCCTGGTGCCGCGTCACCCCGAGCGCGGCGACCGCATCGCCGGGCTGGCCGGCGAGACCCCGGTCACTCGCCGCGCCCTCGGCGACGCGCCGCCCGACGCCGGCGTGTGGATCGCCGACACGCTGGGCGAACTCGGCCTGTTCTACCGCCTGGCGCGGATCGTGTTCGTCGGCCGCAGCCTGATCGCCCCCGGCGGCGGACAAAATCCGCTGGAACCCGCCCGCCTCGGCTGCGCGGTCGCGGTCGGGCCGCATACCGGCAATTTCGACTCCGCCATCGAAATCCTCGGCGCCGCCGGCGCGCTGGCGACGGTCAACGACGCCGCCTCCCTGGCGGCCTGGGCCGACGCCCTGCTGCGCGACCCCGAACGCCTTGCCGCCACCGGCATCGCCGGCGCCGCCGCATCCGGACGCTACGCCGACCTGCCGGCGCGAACCGCCGCCGCCCTCGCCACCGCCGTCATCCCTCTGCGGGCCGGGTAATGCCGCGCGCGCCCCGCTTCTGGCGCCGGGACGCCGGTGCGCTGCTGCCCGCGCTGCTTTCCCCCATCGCAGCCATCGTCGCCGCGAGCACCGCCCGCCGGGTGTCCCGGCCCGGCTGGCGGGCGCCGGTGCCGGTGATCTGCTGCGGCAACGTGACCGTCGGCGGTGCCGGCAAGACCACCCTGGCGCTGGACATCGCCGCACGGCTGGCGGCGCGCGGCATTGCCGTGCACCTGCTGCTGCGCGGCTATGGCGGGTCGTCCCGCGGTGTCCGCCGGGTGGCTCCGGACGACCCCGCAGCCCTGGTCGGCGACGAGGCCCTGTTGCTCGCCGCCGCCGCTCCCACCTGGATTGGCGCCGACCGCGCCGCCAGCGCGCGCGACGCCGTGGCGGCGGGCGCGCAGGCGCTGGTGCTGGATGACGGCCTGCAGAACCCGACCCTGCGGAAAGACCTGTCCCTGCTGACGATCGACGGCGCCTTCGGCTTCGGCAACGGCCGGCTGCTGCCGGCGGGGCCGCTGCGCGAGCCCGTCGCCGCCGGCGCCGCGCGTTGCCAGGCGGCCGTGCTGATCGGCGCGGACCGC
>JBBIQA010000123.1:0-13955 GCA_037442565.1 Rhodospirillales bacterium | reverse complement strand
TTCGCGAAGCTCGTCACAATCAGGCAGTGGATGAACTTTGTCCACGCGACCTAGCGCATTTCCTCTGCCTCACTTTCCATCTCTCGCAGGGTCCGGGTTGCAATATGAACTACATCAGAAATATTGGTCGGACGCAATTATAAATTAGCCGATATGTCATGTTTTAAGGAACTTCTGAACAAGTCTGCCTTCTGACGGCTGGGTTGACGCTCCGCCGCGCCGCCACGACAGGATGCCGGTTGGCACGCTCATTTTCGTGATCGCAGGCGCCGACGTGGACGCGGCGGGCAAGCTTTCTCGGTAGCGCGCGCCGATCAGGCGCGCAGTAGCCGCTTTCGGACGATAAACAGATTGGCCAGAACGCGGGTGACGAACAGCCGGTGCGCGTTCTTTCCCAGGCCTCGATAGCGCTCCTTGGGGTAGCCAAACACTCGCTTGATCGCCCCGAAGCAGTGCTCAATCCTGGCACGAACCTTTGACTTCGTTCGGTTCCGCGCCTTCCCGGCCTCATCGACCACGCCACGGTGCCTGCACCGGCGGTTGGTGAAGTCCCAAGCCCTCGGAGCGTGTTCGCGGATCACTGCGCGGTTCTTCGTCGAGGACGGTGCGTGGAGGATCGTCGCATCGACGCTCGTGCCGATGGCGATCCGCACGCCGCGGTCGTCGAGGTGGACATGCACCTGCTCAAACACCTGCCGTCCCAGGTCGTTCTGCTCCGGCAGATGGCGAAACTTGCAGATGGTGGTTTCGTCCGGTACCGGCTCACGCCCGAGGTCGATGCCAGCAAAACGGCGCATAGCGGCAGAATCATAGAGCATCTCCTCGACGCCGGGATCGGACAAGTCGAACCACTGCTGCAGAGTATGGACGCGCAGCATCCGTTCGAGCCCGATCGGCGGGCGGCTCTTGCCTAGATTCGGGTAGAACGGCGCGATTCGGTCGCATAGCATCTGCCCGGGCAGGACCTGCTCCATCTCAGCATGTCGCTCGAAACACGGGCAGCATCCACTAGCAGCACATGATAACCGTCCCGTGCGAGTAGCATCGCGCTAGTCGTGCCCGCTCAACGCGCGCCGACCACGATCACGTCATAGGACATTATCCACATCCTTATACGGAGCACCGCCGCCGCTTACCCCCAGCAGCGCAAACAAGGAGTCGTTCTTATTTCATCACTATTTTTACTTTGCGACGACCCACTGCTGGTCATTATTCTGAAAAAGAGCGTCGGCGACGCTTGCGTGTTGGTCTCGGGCGATGGCGTCGGGCTCGGGTCTGGCCGGCTTGGTCCCTGTCGGTGCGGGCCGTTCCGGATTGGCGTGGATTCCGGTTGCGTTATTGGAGTGAGTTCGCCAGTGCGGCTTTTTCGCTTGCCAGTTAATTATGTTAACTGTTATGCTAACACATGGACAATTCATACGATCCCCACGCCGATCCCGCGCACCTGCTGCCCCGGGAAGTTTTTCAGGAGATCATGCTGATCCTGCGGGGCGCGCTGCCGCCGCCGCATGCCGATGGGCCGGAGGATTGGGCGCGGCGGGACCGGGCGGCGATGGCGGCGGTGGCTTCGTTGCGGCCGGAGACCGCGGCCGAGGGGCGGCTGGCGGCGCAGTTCGTGGCGGCGGATGCCTGGGCGATGGATTGCCTGCTTCTGGCCGGCGAGCGCCGGCTGGAGGTCGAGGTGGCGCGCAAATGCCGGGCGCAGGCGATGAGTATGCTGCGGGAGGGGAAGAGCTCGCTGCGGGCGCTGCAAAGGCTGCAGGCGGAGCGGCGGAAGATCGAGGGAGACGAGGGGCAGGCGGAACAGGCCGCCTGGGCCGAGCATGCCGCGCTGCGGATGATGGCGGAGGCGCTGGGCGGCGCGGGGGCGGATGTGGGGCGTGAATGCCCGGCGCGTTCCGCGGCCCCGCAGGCTCGGACAGCGGAAGTCGTGGATGGCCGGCACAAGGCCGGCCATGACGACGAAGGGACGGCCGGCCATGACGACGAAGGGACGGCCGGCCATGACGGCGAAGGGTTGGATGGGGCAGGTCCGGACCGGCTGGGGCCTGGGACGGGTGATGTCCGGGCTGTCTCACGCCATGCGATTAATCTATGCGATATAGGCCGTGAGACGGTTCCGAGACCCTGGGCCGAGACCCTGGGCGGCGGCTCGGAGCTGGTGATCCGAGGGAAGGCGCCGACACGCCCTATGCCGCCATTGCCGCGTAGTCCGCGGTGGCCATGACCTGGACCCGGCGCATGTAGCGGGGGAGACCGTCGTAGTCGGCGATGGCGTTGTGCATGGTGCCGATGTTGTCCCACATCAGCACGTCGCCCTCGGTCCAGTGGTGCACGTAGAGGTATTTCTTCTGCTCCTGATGGCGGAACAGGTAGTCGAGCATGGCGTCGCTTTCGGCCGGATCCATGCCGTCGATGCGGATGGCGTAGCCGACATTGCAATAGAGCACCTTCCGGCCGGTGATCGGGTGGGTCATGAAGATCGGGTGCGACACGGGCGGCTTGCGGTCGCGCTGGGCCTGGGTGAGCGGGGGGCGGGTGTTGCCGGGGCGGGCGCGCATCATGTCCCAGAATTTCGCAAAGTCGTGGGTGGCGGTGCGGCCGGCCAGGCGGGTCTTGATGTCGGCGGGCAGGTCGTCATAGGCGGCGTGCAGGTTGCGGAACTGGGTGTCGCCGAGCGGCCTGCCGTCGCGCACCGGGACCTTCTGGGCGTGCAGGATGTTGCAGATGGAGATCGTCTCGCTGTACGACATGTCGGTGTGCCAGCCCTGCCCGGCGTCGCCGAGGCCGGTCGGTTTGCCGTCCCTGAGGATGTTGGAGAGGATCATCACCTCGGGGTGACCGGGCTCGTGGAACAGGTTGGCGACGTTGACCTCCAGCTCACCGAAGCGGGCGCCGAAGGCGGCGAACCGGTCGGTGTTGAAGGTCTGGGCCGGGAAGCGCAGCACGCCATGGGCGCCGAGGGCGCGCAGGATGGCGCGGAAATCGGCCGGGGACAGGGGGGTGGCCAGATCGATGCCGGTGATGTCGGCGCCCAGAATGGCGCCGGTTGGTTTGATTTCCATGAAGCGGTCCTCCTGCTGGTCTTGGGCAGAGGATAGCGCGGGAACCGGGTTTCCGGCAAAACGCCAGACGGCGGGGGGCGAAGCCGTGGATGCCCGGGACAGGCCCGGGCATGACGGTAGGGGCCGGGTCAGACTCGGCGGACGACGTAGGCGGTTTCCAGCGCCGACACGATGGCGTCGGCGTGCGCGGGGTCGCGGGCCTCGACCATGACCTCCAGCTCGGCCGCCTGGACCGAGGCGGAGGCGAACAGGCGCTGGTGGGAGACCTCGATGATGTTGCCGCCGCTGTTGCCGATCTTGCCGGCGATGTCGGCGAGCACGCCGGGGCGGTCGGGGATCTGCAGATGCAGGCGCAGCAGGCGGCCGTCGCGCAGCAGGTTGCGCAGCAGCACGTTGGAGAGGATGCGGGCGTCGATGTTGCCGCCGCAGACCGGGACGCCGACCTTCTTGCCGCGGAACTTGCCGGGGAAGGTCAGCAATGCCGCCACGCCGGCGGCGCCGGCGCCCTCGGCGACGACCTTGGCGCCCTCGGCCAGCAGGCCGATGGCTTCCTCTATGGCGCGTTCGGGCACCACCAGGACCTCGGTGACGCGGCGGCGGACGGTCTCGAAGCAGAGCTCGCCGATGTCGCGCACGGCGATGCCCTCGGCGATGGTGGGGCCGCCGACGGAAACGGGGCGGCCGGCCAGGCGCTGGGCCATGGCCGCGTAGGCCTCGACCTCCACGCCGTAGACGGCGATGCCGGGCTTGATGGCGGTGGCGGCGACCAGGCAGCCGGCGAGCAGGCCGCCGCCGCCGACAGGGATGACCAGGGCTTCGAGGTCGGGGAAGTCGGCCAGGAGCTCCAGCGCCAGGGTGCCCTGGCCGGCCATCACGCCGGGGTCGTCGTAGGGGTGGATGAACACCAGCCCCTGCTTTTCCGCCAGTTCATGCGCGTGGGCGGCGGCTTCGGCGAGGGTTTCGCCGTGCAGCACCACGTTGGCCCCCCAGCCGGCGGTGCGGGTGACCTTGGTGGAGGGGGTGAATTTCGGCATCACGATGGTGGCGGCGACGCCGAGCAGGCTGGCGTGGCGGGCGACGGCCTGGGCATGGTTGCCGGCGGACATGGCGATGACGCCGGCACCGCGCTCGTTCGGGTTCAGCATCGCCAGGCGATTGGCGGCACCGCGTTCCTTGAAGGCGCCGGTGGCCTGGAGGTTGTCCAGCTTCAGCACCACGTCCGCCCCGGTGGCGGCCGAAACGGCGTGGGAGGGAACGGCGGGGGTGCGAAGCACCCGGCCGGCGATGCGCCCGGCGGCTGCCTCTACGTCTGCGAGCTGGATCAATGGGCTACGATCAGAGGTATTTGACGCCGAGGATCTCGTAGGTCCGGTCCCCGCCTGGCGCGGGCACGGACACGGTGTCGCCGATCTTCTTGCCGATCAGCGCCTTGGACAGCGGCGAGGAGATGGACAGGCGCTGGTGCTTGATGTCGGCCTCGTGCACGCCGACGATCTGGTAGGTGGCCTCCTTCTCGGTCTCCTCGTCCACCAGCCAGACATGGGCGCCGAACTTCACGGTGTCGCCGGACAGCGCGGACGGGTCGATGACCTCGGCGGCGGAGATGATCTCCTCGAGTTCCTGGATGCGGCCCTCGATGAAGGACTGGCGGTCACGCGCGGCGTGGTACTCGGCGTTCTCGCTGAGGTCGCCATGGCTGCGGGCCTCCGCGATCGCGCGGATGACGTCCGGGCGCTCCTTGGATTTCAGGGTACGGAGCTCTTCCTCCAACCGCTGCAGGCCGGGGGCGGTCATTGGGAACTTCTGCACGGCAAAGTCCTATCGTAATGGCCAAAAGGCTCGAAACGCGTGGGGTCAGGCGGATTTTCGGCACGGCTGTCTTAAACGCAAGCGCCGCGGCAGGGTCTCCCCGGCCGCGACGGCGTTCAATACGATCCGCGAAAATAGGACTGAAGCGGTGCAACTTCAAGCGTTCCGGCCTTCAGCGCGGCGATGGCGTGCACGGCGGCCCGCGCGCCGGCGATGGTCGTGTAGTGCGGCACGCCGTGTGTCAGGGCGCTGCGGCGGATGGCGAAGCTGTCGGCGACCGATTGCGGACCCGACGCGGTGTTGATCACCAGCTGCACCTCGCCGGAGCGGATGGCGTCCACGCAATGCGGCCGGCCTTCCAGCACCTTGTTGACCTCGGTGACGTTGAACCCGGCGTCGCGGATGCGCGCGGCGGTGCCGCGGGTGGCCAGGATGGAGAAGCCCATCTCGGTCAGGCGGCGGGCGATGCCGGGCAGGCCCTTCTTGTCGGAATCCTTGACCGACAGGAACACGCGGCCGGCGCCCGGCAGCTTCACGCTGGCGCCGAGCTGGGCCTTGGCGAAGGCGCGCTCGAAGCTGGAATCGAGGCCCATCACCTCGCCGGTGGATTTCATCTCCGGGCCCAGGATGGTGTCCACCTCGGGGAAGCGGGCGAAGGGGAACACGGCCTCCTTCACCGCCACGTGCGGGGAGATGGCGTCGTCGTCGAGGTTGAAATCGGACAGCTTGGCCCCGGCCATGACGCGCGCGCCGATCTTGGCGACCGGCACGCCCGTCGCCTTGGCGACGAACGGCACGGTGCGGCTGGCGCGGGGGTTCACTTCCAGCACGTAGATCACGTCGTCCTTGACCGCGAACTGCACGTTCATCAGCCCGACCACGCCGAGCGCCTTGGCCATCGCCTCGGTCTCGGCCTTCAGCTCGGTGATGGTGGAGGGCGCGAGCGAGTAGGGCGGCAGGGAGCAGGCGGAATCGCCGCTGTGGATGCCGGCTTCCTCGATATGCTCCATCACCCCGGCGACATAGACGGTCTGGCCGTCGGAGATGCAGTCGACATCGACCTCGATGGCATCGTTGAGGTAGTGGTCGACCAGCACGGGGTTTTCCGGCGATGGGCGGACCATGTCGCGGACGTAGCGGTGCAGGCCCGCCCGGTCGTAGACGATCTCCATCGCCCGGCCGCCGAGCACGTAGCTCGGGCGGATGACCACCGGATAGGCGATGCGCTCGGCGATTGCCTCGGCCTCCTCGGCGGAGCGGGCGATGCCGTTCTCCGGCTGCAGCAGGTTCAGGCCGTGCAGCAGCTGCTGGAAGCGCTCGCGGTCCTCGGCAATGTCGATGGCGTCGGCGGAGGTGCCAAGGATGGGGATGCCGGCCTTCGACAGCGCCTGGGAGAGCTTCAGCGGCGTCTGGCCGCCGTACTGCACGATGCAGCCGAGCAGGGTGCCGTTGGTCTGCTCGCGGCGGATCAGGGCGATCACGTCCTCGGCGGTCAGCGGCTCGAAATACAGCCGGTCGGAGGTGTCGTAGTCGGTGCTGACGGTTTCCGGGTTGCAGTTGACCATGATGGTCTCGAACCCGGCTTCCCGCAGCGCGTAGGCGGCATGGACGCAGCAATAGTCGAACTCGATGCCCTGGCCGATCCGGTTGGGGCCGCCGCCGAGGATGATGATCTTCCGCTGGTCCGTGGGATCGGATTCGCAAACCGGGGTACCGAAGCCGCCTTCGTAGGTGGAGTACATGTACGGCGTGGCAGAGGCGAACTCGCCGGCGCAGGTGTCGATGCGCTTGTAGACGGGCAGCACGCCGAGGTTTTGCCGGATGTCCGCGATGGCGGTTTCGGCCTGTCCGGTCAACCTGGACAGTTGCGCATCGGAGAAACCCAGCGCCTTCAGCCGGCGCAGCGCGCCCGCTTCCATGGGCAGGCCGTTGGCCTGGACCTCGCGCTCGGCCTCGACGATGCGGGCGAGTTCGCGGATGAACCACGGATCAAATTTGCTGGCGGCGTGGATGTCCTCCACCGACAGGCCGGCGCGCAGCGCCTGGGCCGCCATCAGGATGCGGTCGGGCTTGGGCTGGGAGAGCGCGGCGCGGAAGGCGTCCGCCCCGCCGTCGCCGGGCGGCTCGACCGGGTCGAGGCCGGACAGGCCGGTTTCCAGGCTGCGGTAGCCCTTCTGCAGCGCCTCGGCGAAGCTGCGGCCGATCGCCATGGCCTCACCGACGGACTTCATGCTGGTGGACAGCATGGCCGGGGTGCCGGGGAACTTCTCGAAGGTGAAGCGGGGGATCTTCACCACCACGTAGTCGATCGTCGGCTCGAAGCTAGCCGGAGTGGTGCGGGTGATGTCGTTGGCCAGTTCGTCCAGCGTGTAGCCGACCGCGAGCTTGGCGGCGACCTTGGCGATCGGGAAGCCGGTGGCCTTGGACGCGAGTGCCGAGGAGCGGGAGACGCGCGGGTTCATCTCGATCACCACCAGGCGGCCATCGGCGGGGTTGACCGCGAACTGCACGTTCGATCCGCCGGTATCGACGCCGATCTTGCGCAGGCACGCGATCGAGGCGTCGCGCATGATCTGGTATTCTTTGTCGGTGAGCGTCAGCGCCGGCGCGACGGTGACGCTGTCGCCGGTGTGGATGCCCATCGGGTCCACGTTCTCGATGGCGCAGATGATGATGCAGTTGTCCGCGCTGTCACGGACCACCTCCATCTCGTACTCCTTCCAGCCGAGCACGCTCTCCTCGATCAGCACCTCGGTGGTGGGCGAGGCCTCCAGGCCGCCGGCGACGATTTCCTCGAACTCTTCCTTGTTGTAGGCGATGCCGCCGCCGGTGCCGCCGAGGGTGAAGCTCGGGCGGATCACCGCGGGCAGGCCGATCACGGCCAGCGCATCGCGTGCCTCGGCCATGCTGTGGGCGATCTGCGATTTCGGGCTTTCGACACCGATTTCCATCATCGCGTCGCGGAATTTCAGCCGGTCCTCCGCCCGGTCGATCACATCGGCCTTGGCGCCGATCAGCTCGACGCCGTGTCGGGCGAGCGCGCCGGAGGCGTGCAGCTGCATGGCGGTGTTCAGCGCGGTCTGCCCACCCATGGTCGGCAGCAGGGCATCGGGCTTTTCGCGGAGGATGATCTTTTCGACCATTTCCGGGGTGATCGGCTCGATATAGGTGGCGTCCGCCAGGCCCGGATCGGTCATGATGGTGGCCGGGTTGGAGTTCACCAGAATGACGCGGAAGCCCTCGGCGCGCAGCGCCTTGCAGGCCTGGGCGCCGGAATAGTCGAACTCGCAGGCCTGGCCGATGACGATGGGCCCGGCGCCGATGATCAGGATCGAGTGGATGTCGCTACGGCGGGGCATCAGCGGGCTCCGGTGGTTGGCATCAGGGCGCGCGCGGTCGCGACGCCTTTCGGGGTCAGTTCCAGGCGCCAATGGCATTGCAGCGCGCCTTCGGGCAGGCGGACCGGCTCGCGGATCAGGCCGTCGTGCAGACAGGCGGCCAGGGCGTCGTGCAGCGCCTGGTCCGAGACCATCTGCCCGGTGAGCTCCTGGATGCGCGCGACGCCGGCTTCCGCATTCGCCTCGGTGACGAGATGCTGAAAGCCCGCCCGCAGCAGCAGGGCAACGGGATCTGCACCAATGGGATCGGGGGCCGCCATCTAGGCCCGCTGCTCGATCAGCGCCACGAAGCGGTGGAACAGGTAATGGCTGTCGGAGGGGCCGGGGCTGGCTTCGGGGTGGTACTGCACGGAGAAGGCCGGCCGGTCGGTGCAGGTCAGGCCCTCGTTGCTGCCGTCGAACAGGCTGACATGAGAGGCGGCGACGCCCTTGGGCAGGGTGGCGGTATCCACGGCGAAACCGTGGTTCTGCGCGGTGATCTCCACCCGGCCGGTGGCCAGGTCCTTCACCGGCTGGTTGGCGCCGCGATGGCCGCGCGCCAGCTTGTAGGTCTTCGCGCCGAGCGCCAGGGCCAGCAATTGATGTCCGAGGCAGATGCCGAACAGCGGCACCCCGGCGGCAAGCACCCCCTGGATCGCCGGCACCGCGCATTCGCCGGTGGCCGCCGGATCGCCGGGGCCGTTGGACAGGAACACGCCGTCCGGCTTGTGGCGCAGGATGTCCTCGGCGCTGGCCGTGGCGGGCACCACCGTCACCCGAAAGCCGGCGGAGGCCAGGCAGCGCAGGATGTTGCGCTTGGCGCCGTAGTCGACCGCCACCACATGGTGCTTCGGCGCGGTCTGCCGGCCGGTGCCGGCGGGCCAGGCCCATTGCGTCTCGTCCCACTCATAGGACTGGGTGCAGGACACGGTCCTGGCGAGGTCCATGCCCTCCAGCCCCGGCCAAGCGCCGGCCTGGGCGGCCAGGGCCGCCAGGTCGAACCTGCCGTCCTCGGGGAAGCTCAGCACCCCCGACGGCGCGCCGGCGTCGCGGATGCGCAGCGTCAGCGCCCTGGTGTCCACGCCGGCGATGCCGGTCTTGCCCTGGGCGCGCAGCCAGGCGCCGAGCGTCTGGCGCGACCGCCAGTTGGACGGCTCGGTGATGTCCTGCTTCACCACCAGGGCGCGCGCAGCGATGGCCGATGCCTCGATGTCCTCGGGGTTGATGCCGGTGTTGCCGATATGCGGGAAGGTGAAGGTGATGATCTGCCCGGCATAGGACGGGTCGGTCAGGGTCTCCTCATAGCCGGTCATGCCGGTGTTGAAGCAGACCTCCCCCACCGGCGCGGGCTGGCCGGTATGGGCGCCGAAACCGCGGCCCCAGAATACGGCGCCATCGGCCAGGACCAGCGCGGCGGTGGCGCCGGGCGGCGGGGAAATCGGGGCAGGCTCTTGCATGGGGGCGCTCATCTGGTTGCCGGGTTCGCCTTGCGGCGTACCGGCCAGGTCGGAGAAGGTCAGGCCGGTGGCGGCAAGCACCGCGGCCCAGTGCTTGGCGGGAATGGATCGGGACTGGCGCCATTTGCGCACCGCCTCGGGTCCCACCCCGGTCAGCCGGGCGGCGGCATCGGCCCCGCCCAGCCTTTGGATGATTTCGTCCACGCTGATCGTCATGGCGGGACTATATGGGAAAAAACTTCCCAAGCCAAGATGTCTCGCACGGCTTGGGAAATTTTCTCCGCCCTACCCCGCGCCCGTCTTCTCCCCTTATATAGAGGGTCATTTTTCCGGCGAGGGTATGAAATGAGCTTGCGCGAAGCGTTTATGGACCAGATGAAGGCATCGATGAAGGCCGGCGATGCGGCGCGGACCTCCACCCTGCGCATGATCCTGGCCAAATTGAAGGACACCGACATCGCCGCCCGCCCCAAGGGCATCGACAAGGTCCCGGATGACGAGATCCTGGCCATGCTGCGCAACATGCAGAAATCCCGCCGGGAATCGGTCGAGCTCTACCGCCAGGGCAACCGTCCGGAACTGGCCGCCAAGGAGGAAGCGGAGATCGCCGTGATCGAGGCCTTCCTGCCGGCACAGATGGACGAAGCGGCGACCACGGCCGCGGTGGCCGCCGCCGTGACGGAAACCGGCGCCGCCAGCGTGAAGGACATGGGCAAGGTGATGGCCGCGCTGAAGGCCAGGCACGGCGCCACGCTGGACATGTCCAAGGTCGGCCCCCTGGTAAAGGCCGCCCTGGGCTAGCATGGCCCTTCCCCCCGGCTTCCTCGACGAACTGCGCGCCCGCACCCCGCTCGCGGCGGTGATCGGCCGGCGCGTGCGGCTCGCCAAATCGGGCCGGCAATGGAAGGGCTGCTGCCCGTTCCACGGCGAGAAGACGCCGTCGTTCTACGTCTATGACGACCATTTCCACTGTTTCGGCTGCGGCGTGCACGGCGACGCCATCAGCTTCGTCATGCAGAGCCAGGGGGCGTCCTTCCCCGAGGCGGTGGAACAGCTCGCCGCCGAAGCCGGGCTGGAGGTGCCGAAATCCACCCCCGCCGCCGCCGAGGCCGAGCGTCGCCGCCACGATCTGCATTCCGTCCTGGAAGCCGCCGCCACCGCCTACCAGCGCCGCCTGCGTCTGCCCGAAGGCCGGGTGGCGCTCGACTATCTGCGTGGCCGCGGCCTGAGCGAGGACACCATCCAGCGCTTCGGCCTCGGCTGGTCGGGCGAGGGCCGCGGCGCGCTGGCCTCGGAACTGGCGCGCGAAGACATCGAGCCCGCCATGCTGGTCGAGGCCGGGCTGATGCGGGGGTCTGACACGCCGGACGGCCGGCCCTACGATCTTTTCTTCAACCGGGTGATGTTCCCTATCCGCGACCGGCGCGGCCGGGTGATCAGCTTCGGCGGCCGCACGCTCGGCGATGGGCAGCCGAAATACGTCAACGGCCCGGAGACCGATCTGTTCTCCAAGCGGCGCAACCTGTACGCCCTCGATTTCGCCCGAGAGGCCGCCCGCAAGGGGGCCCAGGTGGTCGTGGTCGAAGGCTACATGGACGTCATCGCCCTGCACCAGGCGGGTTTTTCCGGCGCCGTCGCGCCGCTCGGCACCGCGCTGACCGACGAGCAGCTGGGCGAGCTTTGGCGCCTGTCGCCCGAGCCCATCCTGTGTTTCGACGGCGACGCGGCGGGCGCCAAGGCCGCCGCGCGGGCCGCCGACGGCGCACTGGAACTGCTCGCACCGGACCGCACGCTGAAACTCGCCACCCTGCCGGCCGGCGAGGACCCGGACACTCTGGTCCGCCGCCAGGGCCCGGCCGGGTTCCAGGCCGTGCTGGACAGCGCCCGCCCCCTGGCCAACGCGCTGTATGACCTGCTGCGCCACGGCGGCGAAACCACCCCGGAGCAGCGCGCCGCCTTCCGCGCCCGGCTGGAAACAGCGGCAAAGCGCATCCCCGACAAATCCCTGGCCGGCGAGTACCGCGCCGTGCTGATCGACCGCTTCTTCGCCGAACGCTCCGCCCGCCGCCAGACCGGAACGAATGGCACCTTCCGCGCCGGCGGCAGCCGCGGCGGGAACAACCGCTCCGCCAATGCCCCAGGCCCGCTCCGTCCGATCGCCCGCAGCCGCTTCACCCCGGCCGCCGCCTCCGCCGAGCGCGAACGCATCCTGACCGCGATCCTGCTGCGCCACCCCGACCTGCTGCATGACGTGGATCACGCCTTCGCCGAGATTTCGTTGCCGGAACCGCTCGATCGGCTGCGCGCAACCCTGCTAGACTGGTCCGAAGCCGCCGATACGCTTGACTCTGGCGCGTTGTTAACCCACTTGCAGCTTTCAGGTTTGGCGACGGAAGTCGCGCAGGCCCTTTCGGCGGTTCCCGTGCCGCTGCCAGCCTGCGCTGCCCCCGACGCCATGCCGGCGGAGGCCGAAGCGGGCTGGTGGCACATCTTCGGCCTGATGCACCGGGGACGGCTGGAAGACGAGGTAGCCGCGGCCAGTCAAGCGTTCGCCGAACGCGGAGACGAAGCGGCGCAGAGACGGCTGATCGCGCTATGCGCGGCACGTGACGCACTTCGCCGCGGCGAACAGGGAGAGGCCGACACATGACCCGAGCTGTCGAACCGACCCCGCGTCACCCAGCCCACCCGGAAACCAGCGGCCGGATTTTCGGCCCAAACGTCCCTTTCGGCCCAAACGTCCCTTTCGGAGTGCACTGATACATGGCAACGAAACCGGCTGTCGGCGGCGATACCGCGACCATTGAGCAGGATGTCGAAACCGCGCTGCTGGACGTGCAGTCCGCCGCGGTCAAGCGATTGATCGCCAAGGGCAAGGAGCGAGGTCACGTCACCGTCGATGAGCTGAATGCCGTCCTGCCATCGGACCAGAACAGCTCCGAGCAGATCGAAGATGTCATGGCCAGCCTCAGCGAAATGGGCATCCAGGTCGTCGAGGGCGAGGAAACCGAGGACGGTGACGCCGCGCCGGTGAAGGCCGAGAAATCCGAGGACGAGACCGAGGAAGAAGGCCCGACCGGCAATGTCGATGCCGAGAGCCTCGGCCGCACCGACGACCCCGTCCGCATGTACCTGCGCGAGATGGGCAGCGTGGAATTGCTGTCGCGCGAGGGCGAAATCGCCATCGCCAAGCGGATCGAGGCCGGTCGCGACATGATGATCGGCGGGCTGTGCGAAAGCCCGCTGACCTTCCGCGCCATCATCGCCTGGCACGACGCGCTGAAGGCCGGCCGCATGCTGCTGCGCGACATCATCGACCTCGAAGCCACGCAAGGTGCCGGCGCGCCGCCGCCGGAAGCGATCGGCGGCGCTGCCGAACCCGCCGAAGCCGTGGACGGCGCCGAGCCCGCCGAGATACCCGCCTTTGCGCCCCCCGCGATGGCCGATGACGGCGACGAGGACGGCGAGGGCGAGGGCCCCGGCATGTCCCTCTCCGCCCTGGAGGAAAAGCTGAAGCCCGAGGTTCTGGCGAACTTCGAGGAGGTCGAGGCGCTGTACAAGAAGCTGCACAAGATGCAGCACAAGCGCCTGGAAAGCCTGACCGCCGGCGAGGAAGTCAACGCCCGCTCGGAGAAGGGCTACGAGAAGCTGCGCGAGGAGCTCGTCGCCAAGGTCGAGCAGGTGCGCCTGCACAACAACCGCATCGAGGAACTGGTCCAGCAGCTGAAGGAGCTGAACCAGCGCCTGACCGCGCTGGAGGGCCAGTTGCTGCGCATCGCCGTGGACGCCAAGGTCAACCGCGAGGAATTCCTCAAGCATTATCACGGCGCGGAGCTGGATCCGAACTGGCTGGACCGCGTCGGCCGCCTGCCCGGCAAGGGCTGGAAGGTGTTCGTCATCAAGGCGCCGGACGACATCAACAGGATCCGCGCCCAGATCTCCGCCGTCGCCACCGATGCCGGCCTGTCGATCAGCGAATTCCGCCGCGTCTACATGACCGTCAGCCGCGGCGAGCGCGACAGCGCGCGGGCCAAGAAGGAGATGATCGAGGCCAATCTGCGCCTGGTGATCTCCATCGCCAAGAAATACACCAATCGCGGCCTGCAGTTCCTCGACCTGATCCAGGAAGGCAATATCGGCCTGATGAAGGCGGTGGATAAGTTCGAATACCGCCGCGGCTACAAGTTCAGCACCTACGCCACCTGGTGGATCCGCCAGGCGATCACCCGCAGCATCGCCGACCAGGC
>JBBIQA010000122.1:12811-14091 GCA_037442565.1 Rhodospirillales bacterium | reverse complement strand
CCGGCCAGGCCGAACAGCGGCGCGATCAGCGTGCCCAGATACTGCAGCGCGCCGAACAGCGTCAGCAGCAGCACCGATCCCGTCGCGACCAGGATGTACCAGCCAAGGATCAGCAGTTCCATTTCGATCGCCCAGGACGTGAGCAGATCGGCCGGCCACTGGAAACGAAAGCTGCGCACCTCGAAGGGCGCCAGCAACGGAGAACGCGCCCGCGTGCGCACGGGCGCCTGAAGCTTGCCGGGGGAAACCCAGTTCAAAGAACATTCCTCGCTCGGCCGGTCTCAATCGCCGGCACCTTGCACACACGCTAGCCGCCCCAGGGCGCCGGCTCAACCGGGGGGGCAGGCAAGGCCAGGGGCTCTGCCCCCTGGCCTTGCCTGCCTCCCCCGATTGACCGTGCCGGGTTCGCACCGCAGTCTTACGCGCATAAGTCCAACGGGAGACAGGCGTCATGAAGGTAGGGTTCATCGGGGTCGGCAACATGGGCGGGCCCATGTGCCGCAACATCATCAAGAACACGAACCACGAGGTGATTGTGTTCGACCTGAACCCCGATGCGGTGAAGCAATGCACGGACCTCGGCGCCTCCGCCGGCGGTTCGGTGGCCGATGTGGCCGGGCGCAGCGACGTGGTCATTACTTCCCTGCCGATGCCGAAGCACGTGGAGGAGGTTGCCGCGATCATCGCCGCCAACGCCAGACCGGGCACGGTGTACATCGACCTCAGCACCAACTCGCCGGCGGTGGCGAAGCGCGTGCATGAGGCGCTGGCGGCAAAGGGCGTGGCCATGCTGGAAGCGCCGGTCAGCGGCGGCACCCCCCGCGCCACCGACGGCACCATCGTCATCATGGTCGGCGGCGACGAGGCGGTGTGCGACGCGCAGCGACCGCTGCTGAACGCGTTCAGTTCCGAGGTGGTGCATGTCGGCGGCATCGGCATGGGCTCGGTCGCCAAGCTGATCAACAACATGCTGGCGTTCTGCAACATGGCCGCCGCGGCCGAGGCGCTGGTGATGGGCGCCCGCTCGGGGATCGATCTGAAGAAGCTGGACCAGGTGATCTCCAACGCGTCCGGCTTTTCCTCGGGCTATCGTTCCGTTGCCAACAAGGCCTTCGCCGGCGATTTCCGCCCGACCTTCGCGCTCGACCTCGCGCACAAGGATCTGCGCCTGGCGCTGGAACTGGCCGACGAGCTTGGCGTGCCCGGCATGATCGCGCCGCAGGTCATGAGCCTGATGCGCATGGCGCGCGGCATGGGCATGGGCGGCAACGACAGCGCCA
>JBBIQA010000122.1:0-12711 GCA_037442565.1 Rhodospirillales bacterium | reverse complement strand
AAGATGCCGAACTGGCACCGCAACCTGTTCACCGGCGTGGAGCACACGCCCGATGTGCGCATGGACCAGTGGCTGGCGGTGGTGGAGGAAGGCGTGCCGGCCACCCGCTGCGAGGGCATGCTGGACCTGCAATGGATGGAAGCCGTCGGCCTGGACGGCAATGTCCGGCGCCGGGCGATCGCGGTGGTGGAAATGCCGTACATCGCCACGTCCTTCGCCATCGCCGAAGGCGTGCGGATGTGCCGGCCGCTCATGCCACGCATCACCAGCTGAAGGGGGAGAACACCATGCCGGAAGTCATCGCCAGGGACGGCGTGCGGCTGCATTACGACCTGCACGACTACACCGACCCGTGGAAGCACGCGCCGATCCTGATCCTGCAGCACGGCTACTCGCGCTCCTCCAAATTCTGGTGGAGCATGATCCCCTATCTCAGCCGCTTCTTCCGGGTCGTCTGCCCCGATCTGCGCGGCCTGGGCGGATCATCGAGGGATTTCGACCTGGAAAAGGGCCTCACCGTCGAACACTACGTCTCCGACCTGATCGCCATCGCCGACAGCCTGGGTGCGGAGGACTTCCATTACGCCGGCGAGTCGCTCGGCGGCATCATCGGCATGGTACTCGCGGCCGGGCATCCGGAACGGGTGCGCACGCTCACGCTGCTGGCCGCCCCGCTGTCCATCAGCCCGTGGACCCAGCAGACCTTCGCCCTGGATCACGCAAGCTGGCAGGACGCACTGAAAAACATGGGCTCGCGGGCCTGGTCGGCGGCGGTGAATACCGCCACGCGCTTTCCGCCCGATACCGATCCCGCCATGCTGGACTGGTACGCCGACGAAACCGGCAAGTCCGACGTGAACGTGCTGATCGCCATGTCGCGCCTGGCCGCCAGGGCCGACGCCACGCCGGTGCTGACGCAGATCAAGGCGCCGGTGCTCGGGCTGTACCCGTCGGGCGGACGGATCACCTCCGACCACGAGGCGATCCTGCTGAGGGAGGTCGCGAACATCCGCATCGTCCACCTGCCGATCACCTACCACATGGTCTGGGTGCTCGCGCCCGCACCCTGCGCCGATCACATGCTGCACTTCATGGCCGTGCATGATGGCACGGTATGCCGGGAATGATTGCCATGCGCACGCTGTTCGTTACCCTTTCCCTGATTCTGTTCAGCCTCCCCCTGCGCGCGCAGGAGCCCGATCCGGCCCTGGTGGCGGCGGCGCAGAAAGAGGGCAAGGTGATGCTGTACGGCGAGATCATCACCCCCACCCAGCGCGCCCTGAAGGCGGCGTTCGAGAAGAAATACCCCGGCATCACCGTGGATCTGCTCTACCTGTCCGGCGCCCCGATGATGAACCGGGTGATGTCCGAACAGGATGCCGGCCGGTACGTGGCCGATACACTCATGCTGGACGCGCTGCGGCTGCCGGCGTTGCTGGCAAAGGGCTATCTGGCGAAATACGACAACATCCAGTCGGAGCATTTCGCCGCGCAATGGCAGTCCGACCCGCCCGGCTACTGGATCCAGAACCATTCGTACCCCATCGGCGTGATGTACAACAAGGCGCAGGTGCCGGCGGACCAGATCCCGCACAGCTACGCGGACCTGCTGAAGCCGCAATGGACCGGCAAGATCGCGATCGTGACGCCGGTGGCGAACGAGCTGATGCTGTATTTCTTCGACGGCCTGGTGCGCGACATGGGCGAGGAGAAGGCCATGCAGTTCTTCCGCGGCCTGGCGGCGCAGAAGCCGTTGCTGTTCGGCCCGGGTGGCATGCGGGTATCCCAGGGCGTCGCCAACGGGGAGTTCGCCCTTGGGCTTGGGTTCGTTGCGCATGTATTCACCGTCGGCGGCGGCGAGGCCGGGCCGATGGCGGTGGCGCCGGTCTACCCGGTCTACCTCGCCAGCGGCCCGGGCGTGGCGGTGATGGAGCATGCGCCGCACCCGAACGCGGCCCGGCTGCTGGCCGATTTCATGAACTCGCGCGAGGCGATGGAGATCATCTCCGGCTTCGGCTACGCGCCCTCCTACACCGGGATCGGCATGTCCAAGGCGATGGGCAGCGTCGTCACCACCCCTGCCCCGAAGCTGACCGGAGCGCCGGCCGACGCCCTGCGCAAGAAGCTCTCCGATATCTTCGGCAACTAGTGTCGCGGATCGGAAGTTCGCATGATTGAAGATCGCCGATCCGTGACAATGGCTGCATGTTTGCGCGGCCTGCCCATCCCGGCAATTCGCAGCCGAATTGCCGGGGCGGGACACGAGGCATGATCCGCCTGGAGGCGCTGGACAAGAGCTACCGAACCCGCCGGCGCCAGCTGCATGTGATCGACGGAATCAGCCTCGACATACCCGAAGGCAGCTTCTTCACCCTGGTCGGACCCAGCGGCTCCGGCAAGACGACGACCCTGCGCGTGGTCGCCGGGCTGGAACGCCATGACGGCGGGCGCGTTCTGCTGGGTGGGCAGGTGGTTTCCGACCCCGCCGGCGGCGTGTTCGTGCCGACCAGCGATCGCGGCATCGGCATGGTATTCCAGTCCTACGCGATCTGGCCGCACATGGACGTGTTCTCCAACGTCGCCTATCCGCTGCAACAGGCCCGGCCGCGGCCGGACAAGGCGGAGATCGCGCGCCGCGTCGGCGAAACGCTGGAACTGGTCGGTCTTGGCCATCTGGCCCAGGTGCCGGCCACCGCGCTGTCGGGCGGGCAGCAGCAGCGCGTGGCGCTGGCCCGCGCGCTGGTCGGGCGGCCGCGCGTGCTGCTGCTGGACGAGCCGCTGAGCAATCTGGACGCGCAACTGCGCGAGCGCATGCGCATCGACATCCGCGACATCCAGCGCAGCGTCGGCATCACCGCGCTGTATGTCACGCATGACCGGGCAGAGGCGCTTTCCATGGCGACCACCGTGGCGGTGATGAACCATGGCAAAATCGAAATGATCGGCGCGCCGCGCGACATCTATGAGCGCCCAGCCAGCCGGTTCGCGGCCGAGTTCATGGGCCCGTGCAACCTGCTGCCCGGAAAGCTGACCGAACGGCTGCACGGCGGCTGGGCCGTGGCTGCCACCGCGCTCGGCGATCTGGCCTGTCGCGCCAGCGCCGACATGTCGCCGGGGCAGAGCGTGGAACTGATCGTGCGGCCGGAAGATGTTAGTCTCGGGGGGGCCGGATCGGCCATCACCGCACGGGTTTCCAACCTCGCCTATCTCGGCGACCGGATCGACTATGTCGTCGCGGTAGGAGCGCAGGAATTGCGCGTACTGGCCCATCCCGGGCTGGCAGCGGAAATCGGCGCGGAAATCGGTCTGGATGTGCTGCCCGGCCGTGCCTGGGCGATCCCGGCGGCATGAAACGGGTTTCCCCCGCCGGCTGGCTGCTGCTGGGCTGCCTGCTGCTGGTCGGCGCGGCGGTGGCGATCCCGTCCGTCACGCTCATCCGCGAGAGCCTGTCCTCGGCCAAGCTGGCCTGGTCGCTGGTGAACTACGCCAAGGTCCTCGGCGCAGCCCGCACCTGGCGGCTGCTGGGGACCACGGTGCTGTTCAGCGCGGCGATGACGGTGGTCTCCGGCACGCTCGGCTTCCTGTTCGCCTGGGTCGCCGCGCGAACCGATGCCCCCTGGCGCCGCCTGATGCCCCTGGCCGTGCTGCTGCCCTATCTGGTGCCGCCGACGCTCGGCGCGATCTGCTGGATCTTCTTCCTCTCGCCGCGCAACGGTCTGTTCAACGCGTGGCTCGCCCCCCTGCTGGGGCCGGCGTTCTTCAATATCTACAGCTTCCCCGGCATGGTCTTCGTGGAAACGCTCTACACGTTCCCGCTGTCGTTCATGTTCTTCTATGCCTCGCTGATAACCCTGAACCCGGCGCTGGAGGAAGCCTCCGCCGTATCGGGCGCGGGCACATTCGCAACCTTTCGGGCCGTGACCCTGCCGGCGATGTGGCCGGCGGTCTTCTCGGTCGCCACGCTGCTGTTCATCGTCGGCCTGGAAAGCTTCGATGTCGCGTGGTTCATCGGCTATCCGGCCAAGATCTTCACCCTCAGTATCGAGGTGTTCCTGCTGACCCGCTACGACTATCCGCCCGACATCGGCGCGGCGGCGGTGTTCGGCGTCATCGCCCTGGTGGCGGCAATGGGGATGGTGTGGGCCTATCGCGCCATCACCCGCGACCAGGGCCGCTTCGTCGCGATATCCGGGCGCGCCTACCGCCAGGGCACGCTGGCGCTGGGGCGGCTTCGCGTGCCCGCGACGATGGCCTTCTATGGCCTGATGCTGCTGATCGGCGTGCTGCCGGTGCTGCTGCTGTTCGGCATCTCCATCGAGGTCGTGGCCTGGCCGTTCCGACTGCGCCCGACACCCAGCCTGAACAATTTCGTCTGGATCCTGACCGACGACGCCTCCCGTGCCGCCCTGATCAACACCGCCATCCTGGCCCTGCTCGGCGCGGTCGCGGTGGTGGCGATCAGCTTCGCCGTGGCCTACGTGACGGTGCGCACGGAACTGCGTGGCCGCTCTGTGCTGGATTATCTGGCGTTCCTGCCGTTCGGATTTCCCAGCACCGTGCTGGCTGTGGGCATCATCGCCGCGCTGATCCAAACCCCGCTCTACAACACGATCTGGATTTTGCTGCTGGCCTTCGCCGTGAAGTTCCTGCCCTATGGGTTGCGCAACGTCTCCAACGCCATGCTGCAAATCCACCGCGAGATGGAGGAAGCCTCCTTCGCGGCCGGCGCCGGGCTGTTCACCACACTCCGCCGCGTCATGCTGCCGCTATGCGCCCCCGGCCTGCTGGCCGCCTGGTCGCTGCTGTTCATCGTGTTCGGGCGGCAGTTCAGCCTGCCGATCATGCTGAGTTCCACCGATTCCAGCGTGCTGACCATCCAGCTGTTCCAGGAGTTCGACGGCGGACAGATGGGGCACGTCGCGGCCTACGGCATCCTGCTGATCGGGTGTTCGCTGCCGTTCCTGATCCTGGCGCGATGGCTGGGGCGCGCGGGCGTCGGGTAGGATGGGCGCTTTCCCTTGTCCGGCAATCCAGCTGTAGCCGCCGCCTGCGGCGGAGACCTGAGCGCCGCACGCCGTTTCATCGGGCCACGAACCAAGGAGTTCCGCCGTCTTCGGCGCTGCTGAACCGATAGGTGATCAAAATCTCGGTGCCCGGCTCAATTGGCTGCACGGCGATGATCGATATCGTGCCATCCGCCAGGTTCTTTCGGTAGCACGCGTTCGGCATATCGGAATGATTATAGAGCGAGCCAAATCCGAGGGCGATGGCGGCACCCTCATTCTCTACGCCCCAACCGAAATAATAGTTATAAAGATACGTGTCATCGAGCCTGGCCGCGTCATCCTTGGACAGCGCGATCACAGGGCATACCTCGATGATTTCATCCGCCCGGAACGCGCGTCCCGCAAATACGCCGCGGCCCCTGCCTGCACTTTCCCCGACGGCGATGTCGGCCATCCGCGTGCCCACCTAATCCGCCCGCAGCAGATGCACCGAGAACAGGTCCGCATCATCGGTCCACACCCGGCGGGGCCGCCAGGCGGCAAGGCTGGCGAGTTCGGTAAAGTTCTCGACCGTGTACTTGTAGCTGTTCTCGGTATGGATGGTCTCGTTCGCCGCGAAACGGATGTCCCGGCCGGCGATACGGACATTTTGCTCGTGGTTGCTGACCAGGTGCATCTCGATGCGGCTTTCCGTCGCATTCCAGATCGCGCGATGCGTAAAGCAGGCCGGGTCGAAATCCGCTTCGGCCTCGCGGTTCAGCCGGACCAGCACGTTTCGATTGAACAAAGCGGTCACACCCTCTGCGTCATCATAGGCCGGAACCAGGACGGCAGGATCCTTGCGCAGGTCGACCCCGATCAGCAGCCATGCATCCGAACCCAGCGTCGCACGCATCTGGGCGAGGAAGCGCCGTGCCTGGACGGGCTCCAGGTTGCCGATCGTGGATCCAGGGAAAAATCCGAGCCGCGGCATGCCACGGACCTCGCCAGGCAGGTCCACCGGCAGCAGGAAATCCGCGGCGATGCCTTGCACGCGCAAATGCGGATACGACCGGGCCAGCCGGGCCCGTGCCTGGTTCAATCCTTCCTCGGCAACGTCGATCGGGACATAGGCGGCAATGACCGGCGCGCCCAGGGGACTGCGCGCGCGCAACAGGAAATCGGCCTTGCTTTCGTCGCAAGCGCCGTATTCTACCAGTACCGCGCCCGCCGGCATCGTGGCCGCAACCTCCGGGGCCACCGTCTCGAGCAGTCCCATTTCGGTTCGGGTCAGGTAGTATTCCGGCAGTGCGGTGATGCGGTTGAACAGTCTGCTGCCTTCCTGATCGTAGAACAGTTTCGGCGGCAAGGTTTTGCGTGGGCTCAACAGGCCGGCCAATGCCGCCTCCACCACATCCGGATGCGCGAGGCGGATGGTGGCATGATCGTCTGGCATATCCAACGCCTCCTTAATTGTCCCGTGCCAACCGCAGACCGGAAAATTGCCAGCGCCGATCCGGGTGAAAGAAATTCCGGTATTCCGGGCGTGCGTGGCCCGGTGGCGTGGCGGCCGAACCGCCGCGCAGCACCATCTGGTTGATCATGAACTTGCCGTTGTATTCACCGACCGCGCCCGGCGGCGGCTGGAACCCCGGATAGGGGCAATAGGCACTCGCGGTCCATTGCCAGACATGCCCGGTCATCTCCAGCATGTCGGCATTGGAACTGGCCGCCTCCCATTCGGCTTCGGTCGGCAGACGCGCGCCGGCCCAACGCGCGAAGGCATCCGCCTCGTACCAGCTGATGTGGCGCACCGGGGCATCCGGATCGAGCGGCGCCAGGCCCCCGGGGCCCATCTGCCACCAGTCCCCGTCCACCGCACGCCAGTGCAGCGGCGCCGACCACCCATCCGCCTGCACCCGGGCCCAGCCGTCGGACATCCACAGCGCCGGATTGCGGTAACCCGCATCGGCGATGAACTCCAGCCATTCGCCGTTGCGAACCAGACAGGATGCCAGCCGGTAAGGCTGCAGGAAGACCCGATGGCGCGGCATCTCGTTATCAAAACAGAACCCGTCCCCGGCATGACCGATCCAGACGAGGCCGCCGGCATGGGGAACAAACCGGGCAGGACCCCGCGCGGCTGCGGGCGGCTGCCAGCCAGGCAGCATGACGGGGGCGAGAGGATGCTGCGCGAAGGCATGCAGCATGTCGGTTATCAGGAGTTCCTGGTGCTGCTGTTCGTGCTGCACGCCAAGCGTGACGATCGCCTCGATGCCCTCCGCCCTCTCCGCCAGCAGGTGCTGCATCGCAGCGTCCACGTGGTCACGGTACGCGGCGATCGTGGCAACCCCGGGCCGGGTCAACAGGCCGCGCATCGGCCGCGGATGCCGGGCACCGACCGCTTCGTAGTACGAATTGAACAGATACGCGAAGTCCGTATCAAACACGCGGTAACCGGGCGCGAACGGACACAGCACAAATTGCTCGAAGAACCAGGTCGTATGGGCACGGTGCCATTTGACCGGGCTCGCATCGGGCATCGACTGCACACACTGGTCTTCGGGCGACAGATTTGCCGCCAGGCGTTCGGTATGGGCCCGAATGTCGGCATAACGCCCGGTATTCACCGGAGTTGCGGCCTGGTGCGGATATATTCCGGAATGGTCCATTCTCTTCCCTCCCCGCTCCCGTACGAAAATCGAGACTGCCGCAATCGACGTTTTCCATCAACGCGGCGTGGTTCCGGCTAGGCGGCTTGCAGGAACTCCCGACGCAGGCGTTCGCGAACGACCCGCCCGGCCTCCAGCTCATGGCAATTGACGATCGCCAGGCGGAAGCCGCCGGGCGGCATGGCGTGCGCAAGGGGCTCCCAATCCTCATGGAAGGTGATCTGAATGCTGGAAATCCCGGGCTGTCCGGTCAGTTCCGCGACCAGAGCGGCCGGCGGATGGCGATAGCGCGGTCCGGATGGGGCGAACAGCACCACGCTGTAACCCGTTTGACGCGTGTCGTCCGTGAACGACCAGCGCCGTTCCGCATACAGCCGGATCAAGGCTTCCACCCAGCCGGCTCCATACAGGTCCGGCCATTGATCCGCGAAGCGCAGATGCGCCTCGATGATCCGGCCGCCGATCGTTTCCAGGTTCAGCATCCCCGTGTAGTCACCCAGATGGGCGCCGATCCAGGCATTGCAGGCGGCCTCCAACCCCGGCCTCGCCTCGGCGTGCACGACCCAGCGGTCGAAGGTGCCGCCAGAACGGGGGATCCCGGTGGCGTGGCGCCACCATACCGCACGGCCATTCTCCACCGCGGCATCGCTGCTGACGTGCTCGCCCTCGAGCAGTTCCATCCAGAAATGTCCCGGGGTCACAGTGGCGCGGTATTCATCCGCCGAGGCGATCACCCGGCTCCCGGTGCCCATCCCGCGCAGGTTGATGAGCGGCTTGGAAAAGACCGGGAATGTCGGCGGCATCACCCCATGCGGTGCGGCAGCGATCCCCTGGGACTGTGCAACCGCCAGCTTGTCATAGACCCAGCGATGGGCGGGAAACCAGCTCCAGGCATCCGCATCCTCGGTGGGAATGTCCACATGGTCGGGACAGGCGATCCCGTCGAAATACTGCAATCGCCACGGGTCAGCCTCGCAGATCGCCATTCCAGGCCTCGCGTCCTTGTTGGCCATCGGTGCCGACGCGGATTTTGCCACAGTCGCCGCGCCGCCGGGAAGCCATGCCATTCCGCCCGCTGGGCGGCGGCTGTACCAATCGGCGAGGACGGAACTCCGCGCTTACCGCGGCAGCGTCGTCGTGCCCATCAGGAACTGGTCCACCGAGCGCGCGCATTGCCGGCCCTCGCGGATCGCCCACACGACCAGCGACTGTCCACGGCGCATGTCGCCGGCGGCGAACACCTTGTCGACCGAGGTGCGATAGTCGTCCGTGTTCGCCTTGATGTTGCTGCGGGCATCCAGGTCCAGCCGCTCGTCGTTCAGCGGCCGCGGGCCCAGGAAGCCCATAGCCAGCAGAACCAGTTCCGCCCGCAACCTGAAGTCGCTGCCGGGGATTTCCTTCAGTTCCATCCGGCCATTGGCGCCGGGGGCGAATTCCACCCGCACGCAATCGAGGCCGGTGACGACGCCGTTCTCGCCGGTGACGCGCTTGGTGAGCACCGCCCAGTCCCGTTCCACGCCTTCCTCATGCGCGCCGGCGGTGCGCAGCTTGGTCGGCCAGTTCGGCCAGGTCAGCGCCTTGTTTTCCTTCACCGGCGGCTTGGGCAGGATTTCGATCTGCACGATCGAGGCCGCTCCCTGGCGGGCGGCGGTGCCGATGCAGTCAGCCCCGGTGTCGCCGCCGCCGATGACGACGACATGCTTGCCCTTGGCCGAAATCGCGCCGCCGGGGGCGGCCACCTGCTCGGGGTCGCCGGCAACCCGCTTGTTCTGCTGCGGCAGGTAGTCCATGGCGAAATGCACGCCGGCGAGATCGCGCCCCGGCACCTCCAGGTCGCGCGGATGCTCGGCCCCGCCGGCCAGCACGACCGCATCGAAACTGTCGCGCAGGCGTTCCAGCGGAACGGTGACGCCGACTTCGACATTGGTGCGGAACTCGACGCCCTCGGCCGCCATCTGCTTCATGCGACGGTCGATCAGGTGCTTTTCCATCTTGAAGTCAGGAATGCCGTAGCGCAGCAGGCCGCCAATGCGGTCGGTTTTCTCGAACAGCACCACCTCATGCCCTGCACGGGCCAGTTGCTGGGCGCAGGCCATGCCGGCCGGGCCGGAACCGATGACGGCGACCCGCTTGCCGGTCTTGTGCGACGGCGGTTGCGGAACGATCCA
Source organism: Rhodospirillales bacterium (assembly GCA_037442565.1). Taxonomy (GTDB): domain Bacteria; phylum Pseudomonadota; class Alphaproteobacteria; order Acetobacterales; family Acetobacteraceae; genus PALSA-911. The sequence goes on along the minus strand of JBBIQA010000122.1, from coordinate 2,886 downwards.
GCCTTCTTCCCACCCCTTGTCGACGATGGCGCATTCCACCGTCTTGATGGTCACGGGGTTGTCGTCGATGTTCAGCGTGCAGGACGCCTCGCACGGGGCGGGACAGATCCGGCCGGTGAATTCGGGGAAGTTGTTGGTGGAGTGCAGCATACGCGAGGCCGCTTCCCACTGTTCCCGGTAGACCAGGTTGTTCCAGTCCGGGATCAGATTGTTCACGGGACAGCCGTTGTGGCAGAACGGAATGCCGCAATCCATGCAGCGCGCCGCCTGCTCGGAAACCTCGGCCTGCGGCAGCGGCGTGACGTATTCGTTCCAGTTTTTCAGGCGCACTTCCGGCTTGATGTAGCCGCGATCATGCCGCGCGATTTCCAGGAATCCCGTAACCTTACCCATCTTCAAATCCTTCCCGGTTCTGCCGGAGCTATTGCGCGGCCGAACGTGCGGCGACCTGCTCGGCGGCGAGATCGAGCAGCGCCCGGCGGTAATCGCGCGGCATCACCTTGACGAAACGGCCAAGCGCGTTCTCCCAGTCCTCCAGCAGCGCCCGGGCCTGGGCGCTGCCGGTGAACAGCAGATGACGCTCGACCAGGATGCGCAGGCGCTCTGCGTCGAAGCGCAGCGGGTTGCCCATGCCGTTGTCATCCACCGAGGCGGAACGCTGGCGCGGATGCTCGTGCGCTTCGGCGGGGTCAAGGTCGAAGGGCGCGACGGGTTCCAGGTCGACCATCGACAGGTTGCACATGTCCTTGAAGCCGCCATCGGGGTCATAGACATAGGCGATGCCGCCGGACATGCCGGCCGCGAAGTTGCGGCCGGTCTGACCGAGTACCGCCACCACGCCGCCGGTCATGTATTCGCAACCATGATCGCCGGTGCCCTCGGCAACGGCGACCGCACCCGAGTTGCGCACCGCGAAACGCTCACCGGCCACACCCTCGAAATACGCCTCGCCGGCGATGGCGCCGTAAAGCACGGTGTTGCCGACGATGATGTTCTGCGTCGGGTCGCGCGCGATGCCCTGCGGCTGGCGAACGACGACGCGCCCGCCGGACAGGCCCTTGCCGACATAGTCGTTGGCATCGCCAACCAGTTCCAGCGAAACGCCGCGCGACAGGAAGGCGCCGAAGCTTTGCCCGGCGGTGCCGGTAAAGCGCACGGCAATGGTGTCTTCCGGCAGGCCGGCATGGCCGTATTTACGCGCGACCTCGCCGGACAGCATCGCCCCGACGGTGCGGTTCAGGTTCTTGATCTGCCGTTCGATCAGCACCGGGGTGGCGTTGTCCAGCGCCGCCTCGGCCTCGGCGATCAGCCCCTGGTCCATCGCCTTGTCGAGGTGGTGGTCCTGTCGCTCGCTATGGAACACCGCGATCCCCGGCTTGGACGGCACATGGTACAGGATGCGGCTCAGGTCCACGCCCCTGGCTTTCCAGTGATCGACGGCCTGGCGCATGTCCAGCTTCTCCACCGCGCCGACCATTTCGTTGAAGCTGCGGAAGCCAAGTTGGGCCATCAACTCCCGTACTTCCTCGGCGATGAAGAAGAAGTAGTTGATGACGTGCTCGGGCGTGCCGGTGAAGCGCGCACGCAGCACCGGGTCCTGCGTGGCGACGCCGACCGGGCAGGTGTTCAGATGGCATTTGCGCATCATGATGCAGCCGGCGGCGATCAGCGGGCCGGTGGCGAAGCCGAACTCGTCCGCGCCGAGCAGGGCGCCGACCACCACGTCCCGCCCGGTGCGCAGCCCGCCATCCACCTGCACGGCGATGCGCCCGCGCAGGCCATTCAGCACCAGGGTCTGCTGGGTCTCGGCCAGGCCGATTTCCCAGGGCGAGCCGGCATGCGTCAGCGAGGTCAGCGGCGAAGCACCGGTGCCGCCCTCGAAGCCGGAGATGGTAACGTGATCGGCGCGGGCCTTGGCCACGCCGGCGGCCACCGTGCCGACGCCGACCTCGGAAACAAGTTTCACCGAGATGCGGCCACGCGAATTGACGTTCTTCAGGTCGTGGATGAGCTGCGCCAGATCCTCGATCGAATAGATGTCATGATGCGGCGGCGGCGAGATCAGGCCCACACCGGGGGTCGAATGGCGCACCCGGGCGATGTTCTTGTCCACCTTGTGGCCGGGCAGCTGGCCGCCTTCCCCGGGCTTGGCGCCCTGGGCCATCTTGATCTGGATGTCGTCGGCATTCACCAGATATTCGGTGGTCACGCCGAAGCGGCCGGAAGCCACCTGCTTGATGGCCGAACGCATCGAATCGCCGTTCGCCATCGGCGTGTAGCGGTCGCTCTCCTCGCCGCCCTCGCCGGTGTTGGAACGCCCGCCGATGCGGTTCATCGCGATCGCCAGCGTGGTATGGGCCTCGCGCGAGATGGAGCCGAAGCTCATCGCGCCGGTGGCGAAGCGTTTGACGATTTCCTTCGCGGCCTCGACCTCCTCCAGCGGCACCGGAGTGGCGGCGAAGTTGAACCGCATCAGGCCGCGGATGGTCAGCAGCCGCTCGTTCTGGTCGTTGATCTCGCGGGCGAACTCGCGATAGCGGTCCTGCGAGTTGCCGCGCACGGCGTGCTGCAGGGTCGCGACGCTGTTCGGCGTCCAGGCATGATCCTCGCCGCGGAAGCGGAAGGCGTAGTCGCCGCCGGGATCGAGCATGCCCTGATAGATCGGGTTGTCGCCGTAGGCATCGCGGTGGCGCTGCACCGCCTCGGCGGCGATCTCCGCCATGCCGGCGCCCTCAATGGTGGTGGCGGTGCCGGTGAAGCATTTCTCCACGAAGGCGCTGGACAGGCCAACGGCGTCGAAGATCTGCGCGCCGCAATAGGACTGATAGGTCGAGATGCCCATCTTGGACATCACCTTCAGGATGCCCTTGCCGATCGCCTTGATGT
>JBBIQA010000121.1:0-14182 GCA_037442565.1 Rhodospirillales bacterium | reverse complement strand
ATGCGTAGCCTTCTTCTGGCTTCAGTCGCAGCGATCGGCTTTTCAGCCGCCGCCAACGCGGCTTCGATCAACGTGCTCTGGTACACTGGCGGCGTGGAAGTATCCGGTTCTCCTGCCGGCACCTACGTGGCCGACATCAACGCCTTGGCTGCGCCTGGCGCGGGCGACCCGTCCTCCGCGACCTGGAACATCACCTACTGGGCGTCCGGCGCGATGCCGAGCGGAACCTTCAACGCCCTCGTCGTCGCCTCGCCGCAGGGCGGTTGGGGCAGCTCTCCGTCTTACGCCGCTCTGAACACGCCGCCGCTGCCGACGCTTGGCGACCGTATCATGGCGACGGGCCAGGATGCCGATTGGCACCTCACCAACCACCCCGGTCCGGCCAGCTTCAACGGCCCGCGCGGCTTTCTGCGTGACGCCGTCAACTGGGCCGGCGCCGGCACGGGCATGGGTGCGGTGTTCCTCGGCACCGACAATACCGAACTGAGCTTGTTCGGCCTGACCGGGCTCGGGAGCGATGGGCTTGGATCCACCAACACGGTGAATATCCCCGCCGCCTATGCCAGCTTCCCGATCAATACCGGCCTTACCAGCGCGGGCCTCAGCAACTGGAGCACGTCGGCCCATGACGAGTGGTCCGGCATCGACACCACGAAGTGGACCGGCATCAACACCGGTCCGACCGGCAATTTCGTGACGTTCGTCAGCGCCAGCACCGGGGGCGGCGGCATCGTCGGCGCTCCGGAGCCGGTCTCCATTGCCCTGCTCGGCGTTGGCCTGCTTGGCCTCGGCATCGTCCGTCGCAAGCGCGGCTGATCAAATACTCTACGTTCGATACGAAAGGCGGCGCCGTAAGGCGCCGCCTTTTTCTTTTTGAAATACCGACTGGCCCCGATCAGGCGGCCTTGCGGCGGCCCAGCGTTCCCAGGCCCAGCATACCGGTGCCAAGCAGCGCAATCGACGCCGGTTCCGGCAGGCCGGAGATGGTCACGCTGAAGGCCATTTCGGGCGTGAGGTGCTGGCCATCGAAGCTCAGGCCGCTGGCGGAGTTGGAATACCAGAAGCTGCCGTTGTCGGTGATGCCGCCGCTGTTCTGCATATGGCCGCCGACATTATAGGCTCCGGTTCCGCCCAGGCCCACGGTGCTGGCGGCGAACCAGTATTCCCGGCCGGCGATCAGCGTGGCGCCGCGGAAGGGTGCGGCATGTTCGAACGTGAGCGCGGCATTGTTGAACGACAGCACAGCGGTCGAGGCCAGGATGCCGGCGCCGTTCGGGGAATTGCCGCTGTCGGCCAGGATTTCGAATACCAGGGCCGATGAGCCGCCGTTCAGCCAGGTGCCGAGGTCCGTGACCGTTCCCGTTGTCGTGGCGATGAAACTGTTCGCATACACATGGGTCCCCCAACTGCTCAGTGGGCCCCAGTAATCGCCGAGGTCCGGCGATTTGATGATCGTGCCGGCATTGGCGGTGCCGGCCAGAAGCAGCGCGCCGGAACCGGCAAGCAGGATGGCGGCAACAAGCGTCTTCATGGTCGGACCCTTCGGCGGCGGCCGATGACGGAGAACAAAAGCCGGCGACAGCCCCGCGCTCCGCATGGATGCACCGGCCGCCCCTGTCGGGCATGTCTACACGCATCACCCCGTTAAGCAATCGGGTTTTAAGACGGCTTTATATTTTTTACGCAATCGAGCGACCGCGCCCTGCTGGGCGCGGATCCGGACGATCAGAGGATCGCCGTCCCGGCGCTGACCGGGCCGGTGCCCGTCAGCGGGAGCGGCAAGCCGATCGGCGGCCGGGCTAGGCCTTCAGTTCCGGGAAATCCTCCTCGCGGAACTCCCCGGGCGCGCGCTGGCCCTGGCTGAACAGGGTTTGCTCGGTCTGGCGCAGTTCCACCCGGCGGATCTTGCCGGAGATGGTCTTGGGCAGTTCGGCGAATTCGATCCGCCGCACCCGGCGGAATGGCGCCACGTGCGCCTTCAGATGCTGGAAGATCGACAGCGCCGTGCCGCGGCCGGCCGGAAAGCCCTGCGCCAGGCTGACATAGGCCTTCGGTACCGCGAGGCGGGTGGGATCGGGCGCCGGCACCACAGCCGCCTCGGCCACCGCCGGATGCTCGATCAGCACGCTTTCCAGTTCGAACGGGCTGATGCGGTAGTCGGACGCCTTGAACACATCGTCGGCACGGCCGACATAGGTCAGGTAGCCATCGGCATCGCGCGAGGCGACGTCGCCGGTGCGGTAGGCCGAACCGGCAAGCACCGTGGTGGTGCCGTCATCGTTCTGGTAGCCCATCATCAGGCCGGTCGGCCGCGGGTCCAGCGAGATGGACACCTCGCCCTCCGTCGCCTCGCGGTCATCGGTGTCCAGCAGGTGCATGTCGTAGCCGGGCATCGCCAGGCCCATGGAACCGTATTTCACCGGCAGGCCGGGCGGGTTGCCGATCTGCACGGTGGTTTCGGTTTGTCCGTAACCATCGCGCGTGATCAGCCCCCAGGCGGATTTCACCTGCTCGATCACCTCGGGGTTCAGCGGTTCGCCGGCGGAACAGACCTCGCGCAGGCTGGTCTTCCAGGATTTTAAATCCTCCTGCACGAACATCCGCCACACCGTCGGCGGGGCGCAGATCGTGGTTACCCCGTTCTCCGTGATGGCATCCAACAATGGTTTCGCCTGGAACCGGCCGAGATTGGCGATGAACACCGTGGCGCCGGCGATCCAGGGCGCGAACACGCAGCTATAGGCGTGCTTGGCCCAGCCAGGCGAGGAAATGTTCAAATGCATATCGCCGGGGAGCAGCCCGAGCCAATAGGCCGTGGTCAGATGGCCGACGGGATAGCTGACATGGCTGTGCAGCACCAGCTTGGGCTTGGCCGTGGTGCCGGAGGTGAAATACAGCAGCATCGGGTCCGACGGCGCGGTCGGCGCGTCCGGCTTGAATTCCGCCGGCGCCGAAAGCAGGGCATCGTAGGCGTGCCAGCCATCCACCGGCGCACCCACCGCGATGCGGACGACCGAGGCATCCTGAGCCGCGAATTTCGCCGCATCCTCGCTTGCCGCGATGACATGGCGCACCCGCCCGCGGGCGATGCGCTCGGCAAGATCGCCGGCAGTCAGCAGCGTCGCGGTCGGGCTGACCACGGCGCCGACCTTCATCGCCGCCAGCATCGTCTCCCACAGCGCGACCACATTTCCGAGCATCAGCAGGATGCGGTCGCCGCGCTTCACGCCGAGCGCACGCAGGCCGTTGGCGACCCGGTTGGATCGTTCCGACAATTCGGCAAAGGTGAGGCTGGCTGCCCCCTCGCCCACGATCTTCAGCGCCAGGCGGCCGCCGTTCTCGCCCTGGGCCAGTTCGGCGTCGAACCAGTCCAGCGCGAAATTGAAATTCTCCAGTTTCGGCCAACGAAATCCCGCGTACGCCGCCCGGTAGTCGGTGCGGTGCGCGATCAGGAAATCGCGGGCGGCCTTGAATTCCCTGCGGCTTTCTTCGTGCGCTCCCATGCTTCGGCTCCCCGTTACTTGTTGAAGTCGCTGCGGTCCTGATCGCCCAGCCACATATAGACGTAGGAGAAGTCGCGCCGCCCTTCGCCCTCGTCGCATACCTTCTGATAGAACGAAGCCGCCAGCGCACCGAGCGGCGTCGGCACGTTGGCCGATTCCGCCGCCGCCTGGGAAAGCTGCATGTCCTTGGCCATCAGCGCAGCCATGAAGCCCGGCGCGAAATCGCGGTTGGACGGGGCGGACGGCACCACGCCCGGTGCCGGGCAATAGCTGGTCAGCGCCCAGGACTGGCTGGTGGAGGGCGCGCAGATCTCGTGCAGCTTGGCCGGCGACAGGCCAAGCCGCTCACCCAGGATCAGCGCTTCGGACAGGCCGACCATGTTGATGCCCAGCATCATGTTGTTGCAGATCTTGGCGACCTGACCCATGCCCGGGCCGCCGGCCAGGACGATCGTTTTGCCCATGCCGGCGAGTACCGGCCTGGCTTTCTCGAACGCTTCCTCGCTGCCGCCGACCATGAAGGTGAGCGTGCCGTTGATCGCCCCGCCGGTGCCGCCGGATACCGGCGCGTCGATCATGTCGAAGCCGGCCTTCCTGGCTTCCTCATAGACCGCGTGTGCGCTCGCGACGTCGATCGTGGAGCAATCGATCAGCAGCGGCTTTTTCGCTCCCGCGGTCTTGCCGAGCACGTCGATCAGTCCGCCCTGGTGCAACCATACGTCGCGCACCTGCGGCCCGGCCGGCAGCATGGTAATGACGAAATCCGCCCCCGCCAGCGCCTCCGCCGCCGAGGCGGCCTTGCGCCCGCCGGCGGCGGCGAACGCCTCCAGCGCCGCGGGGCCGAGATCGAAGCCGGTGACGGTGTGGCCGGCCTTGATCAGGTTGGCGGCCATCGGGCCACCCATGTTGCCGAGGCCGATGAAGGCGATGGAGCTCATGCGCGCGGTTTCCTTGGGTAAGGCAGGGAGGGATCAGAGCAGTTCGAAGATTTCATATTCCGGACCCGCGGCGGTGCGGCTGCCGGTGCCGATGCCGAACACCCTGTTCAGCCAGTCATATTTCGGCGCCGAGGTCTCGAACAGGATGGCGGTGCGGAAATAGTACAGAGCCGGATCTACCGGCTCGCCGGCGGCGACCTTGGCCATGACGTCCGCCGGGCCATGGCGCAGACCGCGATAGGTGAGGCCGATCAGCGCGCCATCGTCGGTCCGCAGGACCAGCCGCACGTCCAGCGTCATGCAGCCATCCGGGCGGGTGATGATCCAGTCCGCCCCGCCGGGCAGAACCGTGCCGTTCAACCGCTCGCCGCTGAACGTGCCGCCGGCAACCAGACCCACGCGGCGGTCTCCGCCAGGCGCGGCGCCGATCGCCTGCATCCCACTCACCTGCAGCTTCAGCGACATCAGTGGCTTGGTCTTGATCTCGGCCATTTCGGCTTCCTCCCCCGGGCGCGTTGGTGCGGCTTGATTGCGCGGCGCGATAAGACCCGATCGAGGCGTTTTGGACAAGGTTGGCGTCTTCGTCCGTCCGGCACTATCGTTCCTCGACCCCGGAAAAGGAGCAGGAAATGTCAAGCGTCCATAATTTGCCTACCGCGTCCGCCCTCGCCTACCCGCTGCCGATGAGCGACCTGAAAAGCCTCGGCTTCGCCGCCAAGCCGATCGAGCATCTGGATGCGCTGATCCGCGGCCATATCCAGGAAGGCCGCTATCCCGGCGCGCAGATCGCGCTCGCCCGGCATGGCCAGCTCGCGCTTTTCCGCACCTATGGCGACGCCCGCACCGAGGGCGGCACGCGCCCGGCCACGGACAATAATCTGTGGCTGATGTTCTCACAGACCAAGGTGCTGTGCATGGCCGGCGTGTGGGCGCTGGTGGAGGAGGGCAAGCTGTCATTCAACGACAGGATCGCCGACCATCTGCCGGAATTCGCCGCGCGCGGCAAAGCCGACATCACGGTCCATCAGGTCGCGACGCACCAGGGCGGCTTCCCCAGCAGCCACCTCACCCGCGACGCCTGGCTGGATCATGCGAAGATGCGCGCGCAGGTCTGCGACTTCTCGCTGGAATGGGCGCCGGGATCGCGCATGGCCTATCACGGCCGCAGCGCCCATCCGGTACTGGCCATGGTGATGGAAGCCGTCACCGGCCAGGATTTCCGCGACGTGATCCGCGAGCGCGTACTGGCGCCGCTTGGTCTCGCCGATGATCTGTTCGTCGGCGTGCCCGCCGGTCTGCACGACCGCTGCGCGGACATGTACTACACGCCGGGCAGCGAGATGCCCTACGATAACAGCCCCGAGCTTCGCCTGGCCGGACTGCCGCACGGCGGCGGCTTCGGCACCGCGCGCGGGATGGCGGCGTTCTATCAGATGATGCTCGGCAAGGGCCGGCTGGGCGAGGCGCGCATCTTCTCGCCGCGGCTGGTGCAATACGTCACCCGCAATCAGACCGGCGAACGCGGCGACGAAACGATGGGCGGGATTCCGATGCATCGCGGCCTGGGCCCGCACATGCGCGGCCTGTCCGACCGTATCCGCGGCCTCGGCACCAACGCCCACCCCGATACCTACGGCCATGGCGGGGCCGGCACGTCCTACTCCTGGGCGGATCCGGACAGCGGCGTGTCGTTCACCTACCTGACCAACAAGGTGGTGCCCGACCCCTGGCATAGCGCACGCCTCGACCGCGTCAGCAACCTCATCCACGCCGCCATCGACTGACGCCCGGGGCCGGCAGGCAAGGCTGGGGCGGAGCCCCAGCCTTGCATTCGACCCAGGCCTCAGGCCGTTGGCAGGTGGGTGCGGATGTAGGGCGGGAGGTTGAAGGCGCCGGTGTGGATTTCCGGGGTCCAGTAGCGCGTGGTGCCGAGGATGCCGGCCGCTTCGGCGCGGTTGCGGATTTCGGCGGTGGGAACGCGCGTTAGCGTGGCGTCCTTCGCGGACCAGCCGAGGGTCATGAAGCCACCGACATAGGTAGGCACCGCCGCGACATAGGCGGTGACATGCGGGAAGAATTTGGCGCGGCGGAGCGAGGTGTCGCGCAGTTCGTCCGCCTGCATCGCCGGCACGCCGCACTGGTTCACGACCAGGCCGCGCGGGGAGAGGATGCGGGCGCAGTTGGCGTAGAACTCGTCGGTGAACAGCACTTCGCCGACTCCGATCGGGTCGGTGCTGTCGACGATAATGGCATCGAAGCTCGCATCCGCCGCGCGTTTCACGTAGTCGATGCCGTCGCCGACGATGACCTCGGCGCGCGGGTCGTTCCAGGCGTCGCCGGCGATGGAGGGCAGGAACTCCTTGGACAGGCGGATCACCTCGCCGTCGATCTCCACCATCACCGCGCGCTGCACGCCGCGATGCTGCAGCACACGGCGCAGCACGCCACCGTCGCCGGCGCCGATGATCAGCACGGTTTCCGCCGCGCCGTGGGCGAGCAGCGGCACATGGGTCAGCATTTCCTGGTAGACGAACTCATCGGCCTCGGTGATCTGGATCGCGCCGTCCAGCACCATCACCCGGCCATGCGAGAAACTTTCGAAGATGACGATGTCCTGGAACTCGCTCTGCACCCGCGCGAGTTCACGCTTGACCAGGAAGCGCTGCCCCCAGTCGGGATAGAGGGTTTCGTTGATCCAGCTATCGGTCGTCATTGTCGCAATTCCCTGTCATCGAAGCGAGCGCACGAAGAAGCGGGCGCACGAAAAAACACGGCCCGGGCCAATCTGCCCGGGCCGTGTAATATGCGAAAGAATGGAGTGCTAGCCGATCAGGCCGCGGCGCTGCTCGCCGAGATTGACGTGGCTGGGCTTGAACGCCGCCTTCAGAACGGGCACCGACAGATGCGGATCGCAGGCACCGCACATGAAGATATCCACGGCGGCGAAGTCGCGCTCCGGCCAAGTGTGGATGGAGATATGGCTCTCCGCCAGCACGACCACGCCCGACACTCCGCCATTGGGCGAGAAATGATGGAAATGGCTGTGCAGGATCGTCGCGCCGGCCTCCTCGGCCGCCGTGCGAAGGGCCTGATCGATCAGATCGGGGTCGCCAAGATTGCTTGCCCCCCAAAGGTCGATCAGCAGGTGGGTACCGGCGAATTTCACACCGTCACGTTCAACAAAGTAATCCTTCTGCACCTCGATCTTGGTGCCGACGGACGGTGTCTGGTTCTCGCTCGGAGTCTCCGAGACCATCCCCAGTGGGCTGAGTGCGTTCATCGCATTCTCTCCTACCAGTAGACAGCCGGTTGGGCAGCGTGCCGGACGCACGCTGTCCTCTTGGGCCAAGGCCGCGCAAAATGAGGAAAGGGTGGGGGAGATGCAAGTAGATTCGGCCCCCGGAACGCCAAAAAATCACATGCCCGCAACGCGCTGGCCGCGTGACAATTTCACGCCAATGTCCGGGGATTGTGCTACCGGGCCGACGCCACCCCGGCCGGAGACGGTTCCAACGCCCTGATACCGGCAGGCAGCGTGCGGGCGAGCGCCATTTCCCGGCCTGCTCGCTGAAGATCCGCGGCGGAGTGCACCCGGTCCGCAGTCAGCAGTTTGAACATGTCGGCCAGCGGCCCGCTCGCCATGCGCGGCGAGTCGCGCGTGCGCAGTTGTTCCAGCAGTGCGTCGTCCCCGGCCTGGGAGGCGGCGCTGGCCAAGCGCACCAGCAGCCGGCGCTGGGTATCGTCCAGCTTGCCGTCCGCCGGAACCAGTTTCGCCGCCTGGTCCGCGAGCGACCGGGTGGCGGCGGGCCAGTCCCCGGCCCGTTCCAGGATCATGGAACGCAATTCGTCGGCAGCCGGCGTGTTAAGCGGCGCCAGCGCGGCCAGTGCCTTGGCCCGATCGCCGGTACGCGCGCTGGCCTTGGCGAACAGCAGCGCCCGCCGTTCCACCAGGCTGGCCGGCAAGGTATCGGGTGGAGGTGTATCCGCGGACAAACTGTCGGCGGGCCAATCGGCCGCGGCTTCTGGCTCGGACGCCGCCAGGGTTTCCAGAGCGCCCTTGGCATCGCCCTCGCGCAGCTTCAGCGCGGCCAGGGTGGCGCCGAAACCGGCGCGGCCGGCACCCTGGGGCGCGGCCTGCATCAGCCGCTGCAGTTGCGGCCCTGCACGGCTCGGCAGATCAAGCGCCAGCAACTTCTCCGCCAGCTTTGCCTGCAAGGCATTCGCGGAAACGCCGGATTCAGGTTGCGGCCTATTTTGCATGTCGGCCAGCAGGTCCGCATTCTCGTCAAGCAGCGAGACCAGGTCGAGCGGCGCAAGCGTGTCGGCTGCCTTGCCCCGCAGCAAGCCGGCAAACATCGTCTGCATCGCCGTGTGGATTTCAGCCTTGTGGTCGGGAAATATCGAGAGGGTTTCGCGCAGCAACGCCAATGCCGGACGCCAGGCGCCGCTCTCGGCGCGGAGGGCGGCCACGCGTTCGCGGAGCGCGAGTTCGTGCTGGTCCCCGCGCCAGTCGTATAATTGGCGGTCGAGCGCATCCGCTGCGGCGGCGGCATCGATGCGGTGCGACGCCAGGCGCAGTTCTACCTCGCGGCTCGCGGCCAGTGCCCGCTGACGGCGATCCCGGCCTTGCACGACCGCGTGGTAGGCGGCCAGGGCTCCGTCGACGTTGCCATCCGCCTCCAGCTTCATGGCACGCGCCAGCCCGAGGTCCGGATTGTCCTTCTGTTGCGCAAGCGCCGGTGCAACGGCGGCGGTTTCCCCGCCGGCGATCATGGTTTCGATCACAACCGGCAGCAGCCGGTCGCGCATGCCTGGCGGGTACGCCAGCACCAGCGGCAGGGTGGCGGCGAAGGCGGCGGCGGCCCGCGGCGAGCCTTCCTGCCGGTCGGCGGCGCGGACCGCGCGCCAAAGCGCGATCTCATCGGTGCCGGACAAGCGCGGGTCGTCGATCGGGCCGGTGTCGCCGATCCGTCCGGCCAGCAGGGCGGCAATGGCACCGAGCCCGGCCGCATCGGCCGATGCGGCCACGGCGGGATCGTCCTCGGCAGCGAGTTGCAGCACCGCCTGGGCCTCGGCCCCCAGGCCGAGGGAAATCATCGTCTGCGCCACGGCCAGCCGCTTGCGGCCCCGCGCGCGCGCAGGTGCGAAGGCGGCATCCGCTATCTCGGCCTGCAAGCGCCGCTGCAGGGCATCGGGGGTCAGCATTTGAAAATTGAACCGCCGCGTCAGCCCCGCGGCCGCGTCCAGGCTTTCCGTATCGGCCGCGACGGTCCGGAACGGGGGAAGATCCGCGCCGGTAAGAATGAACCCGTCCTTGACCGTACGCAGCGACAAGCTGTCGGCCAAGGGCTGCACGGCCACGCCCTGCCAGGTCGGCAGCAACACATAGCGTGGCGTGCGTCGGGTGGCAGCGATGCCCTGCCCCGGCTGGCGCTGCGTGCCGAGCAGCAGGGTCGCCCCGGTGTCTGGATCCGCCAGGCTGACCACCTCGCCCGGCGCATCGCCCGGCAGCAGCACGCGTGCGCGTCCGGGCGACGCCGCATCGTCCGGAGCCAGGGCCGCGCGGATCGGGCGGATCGGCGCCACGTTCGGAACCACGGCGACGGTCCAGGCGCGCGAAGAACGTCGCAGCAGCGCCACTTCCATGCCGGGCGGCAGCCGCAGCCGGATCAAGGTTGCCGCCGGCAGAAGTTGCACACTGGCGGTGCCCAGGATCGGATCGGCACGCAGCGCCGCCAGATCGACCGGCCGCCGCTGGTCGAACACCACCAGCGCCAGGTCGCCCCGGCGCAACGCCGCCGCGCCGATATCCGCGCCGAACGGCACTGAGAACGCCACCCCCTTGCCGGCCTCTGCCGGCGTCGTCCTGACCGCGGCCAGGGCGACAGGGCCAAGGAAGCTTGGTCCGGGCGTGTCGGGAACAGAGGCAGCAGCTGCCGGGGCCGACGGCATCGACGCTGGCAGCGGCTCGGCAGGCGGGGCCGCGCCCATAGTCGATTTCGGCACCACCGGGGGCGGCACGGTATCTGGTTCGGGTTGGGCAGGCGCGGGTTGGGAGGGCCGCTCCGCTGCCGTCACGGGCGGCGGTATGTCGAGCGGTACCGGCGGTACCGGCAACTCGGCCGCGGCAGCCTGGTCCGGCTTTGCTTCCGGGGAGCCGGCCGGGTCGATCACATCGACAACCACGCGTTCGCCGATGCGCGAGGGCCGCACCCGGGCCCCTGCCGCCACGACCAGTTCCACCCCCCCAACGCCGCCCGAGACGGACAGGACATTGTGCGGCATGAACCGGGGATCGTTGATAACAACGGCTGGCGAGAAACCCAGATGCACATGATCGCCGTCCCGCGACAGCCGGTACTTCGTGTTCCCGGCCACATCGAACACCAGTCGGCCGAAACCGGGATGGTTGCCGGCGCGGACACTGACCGCTTCCGTGCGGGATGTCGTTGGTACAGACACCGGTTGGGCCGCAGCGTCCTCGGTCCGCGCGGATAGCACCGTCGCCAGCACACCGGCCGCAAAGACGGCCGAGCGCCATCCGCCTCCGGCCCGCGGCCGCCTGTCCCGCATCAGTCGAAACTGGCCATCAGCTTGTCGATATCGGACTGGTCCATCGCCAGCGCCGGCAGTTGCGGGCCGTTCAACAATTGCGACTCGTCGGCCGCCTCCGGGACGATCGCGCCCTCGCGCTGGTCCGAGAATGTGGCGACGATGTTGGCGATCTTCGCCTCGATCATCTTCAGCGCGGCAACCACCTTGGTGATCCGCTGGCCGGTGATGTCCTGGAAGCCGCAGGCCTCGTAGATGCGGGTGGTGGCTTCCTGCAATTGCGCGGCGGCATCGCCGGCCAATCCGTCCGCCACCTTGTCCAGCGTCTCGCACACCTCCAGGATCGCGTCGGTCGCGGCGGCGGTATGGGACACGATCGCATCCAGTTCGTCAGTGGCAAGCGGAATGTGGCTGGCGGTTATGTCATCCACCCGTAGCGCCGCGATCTCTTGCTTGGTGGTCGCGATGGTCCGGCCGAGCGCCTCCACCTCGTGCAGCAGGGATGCCTCCGTCGCCGTCAGGTCGCCGGTCATCGTGGTCAGCACCGCACGCACGACCTGGGCCACCATTTCCGGATCGCCGGCCGGATTTTCCGCGCGGATCGCCGCCAGGCGCTCCGCCAACGACCATCCCAGGACACTGGCCGCATCCTGCTTGTTGCTTCCATCAGGCATACCCGAGCACCTTTTCGATCTTGTCGCGCAGCGTTTCCGCGTTGAAAGGCTTGACGATATAGTTGGAAACACCGGCCTGCTTCGCGGCCACCACGTTCTCGGTCTTGCTTTCCGCGGTGATCATGATGAACGGCGTGGTCTTCAACCGGTTGTCGGCACGAACCTCCTGCAGCAGTTGCAACCCGGTCATAGGGGCCATGTTCCAGTCGCTGATCACCAGACCGAAGCTGCCGGCCCGCAGCTTGGACAGAGCCTCCGAGCCGTCCGTGGCTTCCTCGACATTGTTGAAATCGATCTGCTTCAGAAGGTTTCGGATTATCCGAAGCATGGTCTTGTAGTCATCGACGATAAGAACATGCATCGACTTGTCGATCGTCATCCCGTTGTCCTCTCAATTGCGTCAGCCCGGTCGTTGGAACCCGGATCGACCTGGAAGGCCATGCTCCGGACTGGCCTCATTTGGCACCGACGGCGCTGGTCAGATTCTGCACGCGCATCCGCGCCAGCCCGTCCGTCACTTCCCGTGCCCGCTCCGGATGCATCGCCGACAGGATCAGGGCGGCCTTGGCCTCCTTCATCCGGTCCAGCACCTGGAGCAGGACCTGCATGTCCAGATCGTTCAGGATGACCGCGGCATCCCGCGGCTTCATGGTCTCATAAAGCTTGACCAGCCCTTTCCAGCCAGACTCCTCGCGCTGGATACGCGCTGCTTCAAGCGCTTCCAGTTTCTTTTGCAACGCCTGCAGTTCGTCGACCCGGCCGGACACCTTTCGCTCGGCCGCGGTCAGCACGGCTTCCCGCGTGGTCAGCGCGGCTTCCCTCGCTTCCAGTTGCTGGCGACGCTGGCGCAGGTCCAGCAGCACGGCCCGCTCGCTGTCGCTGACCGGTGGGTCAGGCGGCGAGGAACCGGCCTGCGCAGATGCAGATGTGCAGGCCGCATCCTTGCCAGCATTGGCCTGCGCCTTTTCCTTGGACGAAGCCATGGCCGCGCCGGAGCCGCCGGCATCCTTTCCCGCGGCGGCTTTGCCCGGTTCGGGTTGGCCGGCCGCCTGGGCCGCGGGTAACACGGACGACCGCATCGCCTCTCCGGCGCCGAGGATCGCGCCCACCAGCACGCCGGATTTCACCGCCAGCAACAGCGCCAGCACGACAATGGTCACCGGCAGCAGCCGCGGCTGGAGCATGCGCATCATCGTGCCTGCCTCATGGCGCCAATCTCCTGGGACGATCTCATCAGGCTCAACGGGCAATTTTCAGGGCTTTCATCAGGTCGCGTTCCGCCTGGCTGCGCAGGCGCGTGTCGGCCGGCTCGGTCGGCCTTGGCGCGGCGTGCGGGACATAGGCCAGACCGTCATCGGCCGGCGCTTCGTCTGCCCTGGCATACACAGGCTCCGCCCGGCGGGAAGCCTCGGCCGCCAGCGGCCGTCCGGCGCGCACCAGCCCATCCAACCGGTTCGCCAGTAGCTCTCCACGCTCGTGCAGGAAGACCAGATCCTCTTTCAGCGCCCCGGCCGCATCGATCTGACGGGCGATCTGCCGGCCCGCGCCGTCCACGGCATCCCGCAACCGTTCCACGCCGGCCTCTGCCTGGTGCGTGCTGGTGTTGAACCCACGCACGAGTTCCTCCAGCGCCGAACGGTCCCGCTTCAGCACGCCCAGCGCGCGTTCCAGCCGCATGGCATGATACAACGTCGCCGCCAGCAACCCGATCACGGCGATATCCAGGATCCATTGCAGCCCACCCATTTGCATGCTGCCCATTCGCATCATCCAGTCCGCATCGGGGCAATTCTGCCGGTGCCAGGGTTAGCAATGCGTGAGCGAAACGCGGCCAAGGAGGAAAAATTCATCGCTCCGGCGGCGCCAGCCGTTGGGCCTCGTGCTCGATCCGAACGGCCACCCGGTTCTTCCGCCGTCCTACCCTGCCATCGAACAGCGCCACCCCGCCGCAGCGAAGCTGCACCGTCGCGCCGGGGGCGGCGCCCAGCACCAGGCGGCTGCCGGGGCGAAAGGCCATCACGTCCGACAGCCGCATCTCCTGCTCGTCCAGCACCACGTCCAGTTCAACATCCGTGCTCCAGAGCTCTTCCGCCAGATGGGTTTCCCAGATCGAATCACGGCCGAATTTCTCGCCCATGAACTGCTGCAGCAGCAATTCGCGCACCGGCTCCAACGTGGCGTAGGGCAGCAGCAGTTCCAGCCGGCCGCCGCGATCCTCCATGTCGATCCGCAGGCGCGACAGCACCGCCGCGTTGGACAGGCGGGAGATGGTGGCGAAGCGGGGGTTCACCTCCAGCCGCTCGAAGCGGAACGTGACCGGGCAGAGCGGATCGAAGCTCGCCGACAGATCGGCCAGCACCACATGGATCAGGCGTTCGACCAGCGTGCGCTCGATGGTGGTGTAGGGCCTGCCCTCGATGCGCATCGCCGCGGTGCCGCGACGCCCGCCGAGCAGCACGTCCACGATCGAGTAGATCATGGCGCTGTCCACCACCATCAGGCCGTAATTGTCCCA
>JBBIQA010000120.1:0-14236 GCA_037442565.1 Rhodospirillales bacterium | reverse complement strand
CGGCCGGGCTGGCGGCGGCGCTGGCCGCCTCCGAGGGCGGGCAGCGGGTGGTGCTAGCCGACGAGCAGGCCGAATTCGGCGGCGGGCTGCTAGCCGAGCTCGACGCCACCATCGACGGCATCACGGCGGCCGATTGGCTGGCAGCGACCCTGGCCACGCTAGCGTTGCGCGGCAATGTTATGCTGCTGCCGCGAACCACCGCTTTCGGCATGTTCGCCCAGAATTACGTGGGGCTTTGCGAGCGGCTCACCGACCATCTCGCCGCGCCGCCGCCGGGTCGGGCGCGCGAGCGGCTGTGGAAGCTGCGGGCGCGTCGGGTGGTGCTCGCCGCCGGCGCCATAGAGCGGCCGCTGGTGTTCGCCGACAATGACCGGCCGGGGATCATGCTGGCCGGCGCAGCGCGCGCTTATCTGAACCGCTGGGCGGTGCGGCCGGGAAGCCGGGTGGTGGTGGCCGGCGCCGACGATGCGATGTATGCCGCCGCACGCGACCTCGCTCATGCAGGGGCGGCGGTGTTGGCGGTGGCCGATCTGCGCCCCGCGCCGGGCTGCGAGACCTTCGGGCTGCCGGTTCGTGCTGGTACCGCCATCACTGGCAGCATCGGCCGCTTGAGGGTGGTGGCAGCGGATGTGCGAACCGACGGCGGCGGCGTGGAGCGCATCGCTTGCGACGCCGTGCTGATGGCCGGCGGCTGGACGCCCAGCCTCCATTTGCATTCCCAGGCACGCGGCAAGCTGCTCTTCGATGCCGAACGCAAGATCTATCTGCCGGGCGAGGCGGCCGATTGCGTGGCCTCGGCCGGTGCCTGCCGCGGCGTGTTCGGCCTGGCCGCCAGTATCGAGGACGGCTACGCGGCCGGCGACGGGCGGCGGGTGACGCTGGCGGTTGCCGGGGAGGCGGTGCCGCGAGGCGGCCATGCCGGGCTGGTGCCGGGTTCCGCCCCGCGCCACGCCTTCGTTGATTTCCAGAATGACGTGCAGGCCAGCGACATCGCCCAAGCGGTCGGCGAGGGCTTCCGCTCGATCGAACACGTGAAGCGCTACACCACCACCGGCATGGCCACCGACCAGGGCAAGACGTCGAACATCAACGCGCTGGCGATCGCCGCCGGCGCGTTGGGGCGCGATATGCCGCAGGTGGGGCTGACCACCTTCCGCATGCCCTATACGCCGATGACGTTCGGCAGCTTCGCCGGCCTGGCGCGCGGCGACCTGTTCGACCCAGTGCGGCGCACTCCGATGCATGGCTGGGCCGAGGCGCACGGCGCGGTGTTCGAGCCGGTGGGCCAATGGCAGCGCGCGCATCACTTCCAACAACCCGCCGAAAGCGAGGCCGCTTCGGTGGCGCGCGAATGCCGCGCGGTGCGCAACGCCGCCGGCCTGTTCGACGGCTCGACGCTGGGCAAGATCGAGGTGGTCGGCCCGGATGCGGCGCAGTTCTTGGAACGAATGTACATCAACGCCTGGACGAAGCTGGCCCCCGGCCGCTGCCGCTACGGCGTAATGCTGAACGAGGCCGGCTTCGTGATGGATGATGGCGTGATCGGCCGCCTCGCGCCGGACCGTTTCCACGTTACCACCACCACCTCCGGCGCCGCCGCGGTGCTGCACCACATGGAAGACTTCCTGCAGACCGAGTTCACCGATCTGCGCTGCTGGCTTACCTCGGTCACCGAGCAATGGGCGGTGATCACCGTGCAGGGCCCGCGCGCGCGCAACATCGTCGCCCCGCTGACCGAGGGCGTGGATTTCGCCGCATTCCCGCATATGAGCGTCGCCGAGTGCCGGGTGGCGGACGTGCCGGCGCGGCTGTTCCGGGTGAGCTTCACCGGTGAGCTGGGCTTCGAGATCAACGTACCGGCGGGCCACGGGGCGGCGGTGTGGCAGGCGGTGTGGGCCGCCGGCCAGAAGCACGGCCTCACCGCCTACGGCACCGAGGCGATGCACGTGCTGCGCGCCGAAAAGGGCTACATCGTGGTCGGCCAAGATAGCGATGGCACCGCGACACCCGACGATCTCGGCCTTGCCTGGGCGATCGGCAAAGCCAAGCCCGATTTCATCGGCAAGCGCTCGCTGGTGCGCCCGGACATGCTGGCCGCTGGCCGACCGCAACTGGTAGGGCTACTGACCGAGAACCCAGCCGCCATGCTGGAGGAAGGTATGCAGATCGTCGAGGCCGCGGTCCCGATCGGCCACGTCACCTCCGCCTACGCCTCGGTGACGCTGGGCCGTAACATTGCGCTCGCCATGCTGGAAGGCGGGCGCGCGCGCATGGGCGAGACGGTGAGCATCGCGACCGCCGAAGGCGCCCTCCCAGCCATTGTCTGCAGCCCGGTGTTCTACGATCCCAAGGGGGTGCGGCTCGATGCTTGAACTCATCGCCGACAACCCCGCCACCCGCCACATCCTGCGCGGCCCCGCCGGCGGCACGCTGCTGGAAGGCGTCACCCTGCCGCCCCAACCCTGCCGCGCCGCCGAGACCGACGGCCGCGCCGCGCTATGGCTGGGGCCGGACGAGTGGCTGCTGCTCGGCTTCAGCGTCGTTGAGACCGGCTTCGCGGTGGTCGATATCAGCCACCGCCAGCTCGGCTTTCGCCTGCACGGCACGCACGCCGCGACATTGCTGGCCGCCGGCGTGCCGCTCGACCTCGACCTAGCGGCATTCCCAGTCGGCATGTGCACGCGCACCCTGTTCGACAAGGCCGAAATCGTGCTGTGGCGCACCGGCGCCACGGCGTGGCGGATCGAGGTGCAACGGTCCTTCGCTCCGTATCTGCGGGAGATGTTGGCAGCAGTGGCGGCGGCAGAAGATTGATAGCAAGGCAAGGTTTCTTTTTTTAAAAAAGAAACGAAAAACGTTTGTTCACCTTGCAACAGCCGAGGCGCGGGAGAATTCGTACACTCCAACGAGTGAAGTTTTTTGTCTCTTTGTTTTGAAACAAAAAAGACTTCCTTACTCCTTTCTTGCCGCCATGATCTGCGCCAGCACCGCGATCTCGTCAAAGATCCGCCATTCCCGCAGAATCTTCCCCTCATGGATGTCGAACTGCGTGGCGCCCAGCACATGCACCCGCGTATTCGTCGGCGGCCCGTAGGTAGGCACCCCGGAATAGGTGCCGCGCAGCACCCAGATGACGCCCACGCGCAGACCAAGTTCGGGGCCTTCGCACACCGCGACGTCACGCAGCTCCACCTGCCCGTCCGGGAAGGTGGCGAGCAGGTTGATGATGTCGAGCTGGTAGGGGGTGAGGTTCTGGACCCGGCGCATGCGCACGCCGTGGCAGACGATGCGCTCGCTCACATAGCGGGGTGCGAGGTCGAACCGGCGGCGGTTCCAGACCTCGTCGAAATAGGCGACGATCATCTCGCACAGCGCCTGATGGTGGCGCGGGCGCGGGCCGGAGATGCCTGATGCCACCGGGTTCTCGATGCGCCCGGCGAAGGCGCCCTCGCCGGGGGCGGCAGCCACTGCATTGCCCAGCACCGGGCTGCGCGCGGCCAACTCGGCTGCCACCTTGTACGGGTCGAGCCCGAGGGTTTCCAGCACCGCGAACTCGTCGCGCACCAGCCATTCCTCGACGATGCGGTTGTCCTGCACCAGGCAATGCGCAACGGTGCGCGAGATGAAGTCGCGCCCAGTGGGCGGGCCATAGGTCCAGAAGCCACTATGGGTGCCAGTTTTCAGCACCCGGTGGAAGCTGATGAAGCCGTTCTCGCCGCGCTGCTCCCACACCACATCTTCGCCATGGCCGCCGCCGCCGTTCGGGAAGGCGGCGAATTTCTGCACCGAATTGGAGATGACGGACGCGTAGTCATAGGTCTCGCCATAGGCGGTATGGACCTTGATGTCCTCGCTGTAGTGCTCGCCGAGCCGGCCGATGGCGCGGTCGATCCAGATGGTATCGGTCCAGCTGAGGATGTAGTCGCGCGGGTCGCGGTAGGGCGCGTAGGCGGATGGTTGCAGCGGTCCCATGCGGGCCTCCCAGCTTTTAATGCATTCGAATGCATGATATGAAAATCGGGCCAGGTGCTCAAGCGGCGAAGAGGAGACAAGCCATGGAATCGCAGACCAGACTGATCCGCCGGCAGGATATGGTTGCCTGCAAGGTTGCGTTTATCGACTGCAAGATGCCGGGCTCCACCGCCAAGGAAAACTATTCGCTCATCGGGCCGGGGGTGACCCAGTCCTCCGACCAGGTGGTCAACATCACCGAGCCGCACGGCTTCAGCCTTGGCGTGGCAGCGATGCCGCCGGGGACGACCAACAACCTGCATGTGCACTATACCGCTGAGGTGTTCATGGTGTTTAGCGGCACCTGGCTGTTCCGCTGGGGGGCGGATGGCAAGGATGGAGAGCTCATCGGCCGCGCCGGCGACGTGGTGAGCATTCCCACCTGGATATTCCGCGGCTTCAGCAATGTGGGCGACGATAACGGCTGGATCTTCACTGCACTGGGCGGAGACGACACCGGCGGTATCATCTGGCATCCGTCCATCCTGCGCACCGCGGCCGAGCACGGGCTGTTCCTCACCCGTGACAACATGCTGGTGGATACCGAGGCCGGTGCCGCGCCGCCAAGGCCGGAGGAGCTGATCGAGCCGCTGGACCAGGCCACCATCGCCTCGCTGCGCCGCTTCACGCCCGAGGCGATGCGCAAGCGGGTGGTGGCGAACGCCGAGCGCGCCTGGTCGTCGCGCGGGCTGCTTGACAGCGTGCTGCCCGGCCATGCCGCCGAGCTTGCGCCGGTGATCGGCCATGGCATGAGCCAGGATCTGGAGCAGGCGGCGCCGATCGGTAATCCACATGGCTTTTCGGTGGAGTGGCTGCGGATCGCGCCGGGGCAGAGCGTGGGGCCGTTCAGGCTGCGGGAAAAGCAGGTGCTGCTGGTGTTCGAAGGCGCGGCGGCGGTGAGCCTGGATGGCGGTGCTGTGGTGCGGGTGGAGTCGCAGGAGGTATTCTCGGTGCCGGCCGACGCCTGGCGCAGTATCGCCTCGGTGGGGGAGGTGGCGGCTGAGATCGCGGTGGTGACCGCTGGCGACCAGAAGAAGCATCCGCAATGGAGCGACGACGTTGCCACCGCCGCGGCGGTGGCCGGGTTCGGGGTGGACCATTCTGGCTATGTGGCGCCGCTGCGCCTGCTGCCGCCGGAGGCCCGGCCGCACGTTGCCTGCACGGTGAATAGTTGAAGCCGGCGCGGAAACATGACACAGCACGGAAATGGCGAATCAGATCCGTGCGGCTGCCCCCGACGCGGCGCCTTCAACCACGCTGCCCAGGCGCCGCGCTACATCCTATGATGTAGCGCGTCAGGCGGGCGTCGCTCAGTCCACCGTGTCGCGCTCCTTCAGGAACGACAGTGCGATCTCCGCGGAGACGCGGGAGCTGGTGTTGGAGGTGGCGCGCACCGTCGGCTACATGCCGAATGCGCTGGCCCGCAGCATGATCACCAAGCGGTCCAACCTGGTCGGCGTCGTCGCCACCAACTACACGCTGCGCGGCAACCCCGAGGCGATCTATGCGATCGGCGAGGCGCTGGCGGCGGCCGGCAAGCAGCTGCTACTGATGACCGCGCCGCATGACAACCCTACCATCGCCGATCTGCGCGGCGGGCTGGAATATCCGCTGGACGGGCTGATTTCCTGCGTGCAGCTGTCCGACCCCGATATCAAGACGTTGCAAGAACGGCACCTGGCGCTGGTGCTGTATAACCGGCGATCGCCGCGCATTCCGGTGGACTCGGTCACCGCCAACCATGGCGCCGCGGCGGCGAAGATGGCCAGGGCGCTGCATGCGGCCGGGCATCGGCGCTTCCTGTGCGTTGGCGGCCCGTCGGCGGCGCCGGTCAGCCGCGAACGGGTGGAGGGTTTCCTGCACCAGCTGCTCGCGTTCGGCATCAAGAATATCCCGATGGTCGAGACCGATTACTCCTATGCCGGTGGGCGCGACGGCTTTCTCGCACAGATGAAGGGAGCGAAGGTGCCGGAGGCGGTGTTCTGCGCCAGCGACCAGATTGCCTTCGGGGTGCTGGATGCCTGTCGCTTCACGCTCGGGCTGGAGGTACCGAAGGATATCTCGGTGGTTGGCTTCGACGATGTTCCGGAGGCGGCGCGCCCTGGCTACGACCTAACCACGATGCACCAGGACAGGGTGGACATGGCGCGCCAGGCGGTGGGGTTGCTGCTGCAACGGCTGGCGGCACCGGAATCGTCGGTGATGCACGCGCAGGTGACGGCGAGCTTCGTGCGGCGGGGGTCGGCGAAGTTAGAGTAGGTAAATCGGTGCTTTTTTGAAAAAAGAACCAAAATCTTTATCCGTCGGAGGCGCGGCGATGAAGCAGGACTCCAACGGATAAAAGTTTTTTGCTTTTTTTGTTTACAAAAAGAAGACTTCCTCCCTCACTGGCACTTCATCTTGTAGACAAACTTCTGCACCTCCGGCGAGTCGATATTGTCCTTGGTGGCGATCACGAACGGCGTGTGCACCTCGCGCTCGATCGCTTTGCCCTCCAGCGCGTGCACCATCATCTCCACGCCGAGCTGGCCGACACGAAAAGGGTATTGCACCACGTCGGCGGTGACGATGCCCTGGCGGATGTCTTCGACGATCGGGTCAGAGGTGTCGAAGCCAACGATCTTGACCTTGCCGACCAGGCCGGCCTCACGCACGCCGGTGGCCGCGCCCTCAGTGTTATTGGTGGTGATGGTGAAGATGCCGGCGAGGTCGGGGTTCGCCGCGATGGTGGCGGTGACGATGCCGGCGGCCTTGGCAGTCTGGTTGTTGCTGTACTGCACACCGATGTACTGGATGTCGGGGTGTTTTTTCATCTCATCGACGAAACCCTGCAGGCGCTGCTGGGCGACGTTGGCGGCAGGCGAGTTCTCCAGCGCCATCACCTTGCCTTTGTCGCCGATCGCGCGGGCCAGCTCGATCGCCGCCTGCTGGCCGCCGAGCACGTTGTCGGACTGGATGTTGGAGATGGCCACGCCCATGTCCGTCAGATCGCCGTCGATCGAAATGATCTTGATCCCCATCGCCTTGGCCTGCAGCAAGGTTGGGGTGAGCGCCACCGGATCATCTGCGGTGAACATGATGCCGTCCGGGCTGGAGGCGATCACCGCGTCCAGCACCTTCATCTGCATTGCCGGCTGGTACTGCGCCGGGCCTTGGGCGTCGAACTCGACATTGCCCATCTGCTTCGCCTGGTCGTGCCCGCCGCAGGCCACCGTGGAGTAGAACGGGTTGCCGGTGAGGCCCATGATGTAGGTGATCTTATAGGTCTTGGCGCTGGCCGCGTGGCCCAACCCGACCGAGGCGCCGAGCGCCAGCGAGAGCGCCGATGTGAGGAATTTCGATCGCATGTTTTGATATCTCCCTTGTTGTTTGCAATGGCAGGTTCAGATGCGATCCTGGCTCTGGCGTTTGAGCTGATCGGCGTAGACAGCAGCGATCACCACGAAGCCGACGGCGACCATCTGCCAGAATGGCTGCACGCCCATGATGATGAACCCGTTGGCCAGAACGGCCGGGATGAACACGCCGATCACCGTGCCGATGATGGTGCCGCGCCCGCCATAGAGGCTGGTGCCGCCGAGCACCACCGCGGTGATGGCGTCCAGCGGGTCGTTCATATGGCCTTCCAGCGTGGTGGTGGAGAAGCGGCCGAGCGACAGCATGGCGGCGACGCCGGCCAGCAGGCCGCTCAGCATGTAGAGGCTCATCAATTGCCCCGGCACGTTGATTCCGGCACGGCGCGACGCCTCGGCATTGGAGCCGAGCAGATAAGTGTGGCGCCCGTAGCGGGTGAGGTGCAGCACGACAATGCCGACCACGGTGAACAGGGCGGCGATCAGCACCAGCCAGGGCACGCCGCCGATGCTGCCGGAGCCGAGCGAAATCAAGGGCGACGGCACCGTGCGCACGTCGTTGCCGCTGGTGATCAGGTAGGCCATGCCGAGTGCGGAGCCCATCGAGCCGAGCGTGGTGATGAGCGCCGAGACCTTGAGCCGGGCGATGCAGAAGCCGTTGAACGCCCCCCAAGCGAGCCCGGCGATCAGCGCCACGCCGGTGCCGAGCAGCACGGTGCCGACGGTGTCAGTGCCCAGCGCCTCCATGGTCTTGGCGGCGGCGACGCCGGCGAACACCAGCACCGAGCCCACCGAAAGGTCGAAGCCGCCGCCGATCATCACGAAGGTCATGCCCATGGCGATCACCATCAGCACCGAGGCATCCATGAAGATGTTGCGGATGTTGAAGGTGCTGGCAAAGGTGTGCGGCCGCATGAAGGCGAAGAAGGCCAGCAGCAGGAGCAGGATCACCAACATATAGGCCGGCGAGGAGGTGGCCGCCGCGCGAAGCCGGCGGCCCAGCGATGGTGGCGCGAGCAGCGTCGTGTTGGCGGGCAGCTCGGACGCGGGCAGCTTTGTGCTGGCCTGGCTCATGCTGCGGCTCCTTCCTCGGTATCAAGCGCGCCGGTCATGGCGCCGACCAGGTCCTGGACGGTGATGCCGTCGTTGCGCAGCCGGGTGATGCGCCGGCCGAGGCGCAGCACCTCGATGCTGTCGGCTACCTGCAGCACGTCGCGCATGTTGTGGCTAATATAGACCACCGCGATGCCGGTATCGCGGATGCGCCGGATCAGCTCCAGCGTGCGGCCGGTCTGCAACACGCCTAACGCGGCGGTGGGCTCGTCCATGAACACCACGCTCTGCGCCCACATGATCGAGCGGCAGATCGCGACACTCTGGCGCTGGCCGCCGGACAGGCTGGAGATCGGTGTGTCCATGTCCTTCAGGCTGACCTTGAGGCGCTCGAAGGCGATCAGGCTTTCGCGCCGCATGCTGGCGTTGTCGAGAAAGCCGAGGCGGCCGAGCAGGCCGGGGCGCAGCTGCTCGCGCCCCATGAACATGTTGGCGGCGGGGCTCAGGTCCTGCGCCACCGATAGATCCTGGTACACCGTCTCGATGCCTGCGGCATGCGCATCGGCCGGGGAGCCGAAGCTGACCGGCTTGCCGTGGATCAGGATCTCGCCGGCGGTAGCCCGGTAAACGCCGCTGAGGATTTTCACCAACGTGCTCTTGCCGGCGCCGTTATCGCCAATCAGCGCGGTGATTTCGCCGGCACGGGCGCTGAAATCGGCGCCGCGCAGGGCTTCGACATGGCCGAAATTCTTGGTGATGCCCCGCGCTTCCAAAATGGGGGCGTCTGCGGTGTCGGCCATCTCGTTTTCCCTCCGCTGCAAGCGCGTTCTATTCGATTTTGCCGTATTCACGGCTTATGCATTCGAATGCATGTCAGCTTAGCCAGTCCGTGTCTGCCCGATCAAGCCCGATTTTCCGTCGTGCGGGTGCAATAGCCGTGCGGCGGCGTCAGCGCAGGCGATGCGCGTGGATCTGGGCCAGCAGGGCGATCTCGTCGTACATCCGCCATTCGCGGATGATCCGGCCGCGCCGGAATTCGAAATGCGAGGCGCCGAGAATGGCGACCGGCGCCTGATTGACCGGCCCATAGGCGGGCACACCGGAATAGGTGCCGCCCAGCACCCAGATGACCGCGACACGCAGGCCGAGATCAGGAGAGAGGTGGGCGGAGAAGTCGCGCAGCACCACCTGACCGTCCGGCACCGCGGCGAGCAAGTCTATCAGTTCATTCTGGTAGGGCGCGATGCCCATGGCCCGGCGCAGGCGCACGGTCTGGATTGCGATGGTATCGGCGAAGTACCGCGGCACCTCGTCCATCAGCCGCTGGTTCCAGACGCGCTCGAACATCTGGGCGACAAAGGTGCATTCAGCGGCGTGGCGGTCGGGCCGGGGGCCGGAGATGCCTTCGCGCAGCGGATCGGGGTAGTCGCCGGCGAAGGCTCCGGTGGTGGGCAGCCCGATTGCGGTGCCGAGCACCGGAGAGTTTTCGGCCAGGTTGGCGGCGATGGCGAAGGGGTCGAGGCCGAGGTTCTGCAGCACGGCGAATTCGTCGCGCATCACCCATTCCTCAACGACCTTGCCGCCACGCACGAGGCAATGCGCGGTGCCACGGTTGACCCATTGCTTGCCGGTGGGCGGGCCGTAGGTCCAGTAGCCGCTGTGTACGGCGTTGTTGAATACGCGATGGCTGCTGATGAAGCCGTCTGTGCCGCGCTGTTCCCACACCACGTCGTCATGCCCGCCGCCGCGATTGGGGAAGGCGGACATGCGCTGGATTGAATTGCGCATCACGTGATCGAAGCCATAGGTCTCGCCGTAAGCGGTGTGCACTTTTACGTCCGGCGCATAGTGGTCGCGCAGATGCCCGAGGCCGCGGGTGATCCAAATCTTGTCGGTCCAACTGGTGATGTAGTCGCGCGGGTCGTCGTAGGGCGCGTAGGTCGCGGGGTCGATGCCGTCGAGTTGTTCGTTCTGGGTCATTGCATGGCTTCCGGCGTTTCACCGGGGCGCGCCGGCAAATTGATGGTGTGAACAAGGTGCGGCGCCAGTGCGCGCAGGCGGGGCAGGCAGTTTTCCCGCAGGCTTTGTGAGGCGGCCGCGGCGGCGTCATCAGTGAGTGCGGCAGGTCCGTCGGCGCGGCAGATCAGGCTGAGGGTGCGGCTGAATCCAGGCGCCGGCAGCGGCACGGCGCGCAGGCCGGACGCGCTGGCCGCCCCTTGCAGCAGGCATAGCGGGGTGGCGATGGCCCAGCCGACCCGGGCTGCGACCATGGCGACCAGGGCCTCAGAGCCGTCCACCTCGATGCGGCGTTCGGCGCTGCAGCCCACGCGGCGCAGGTGGCGCTCGATCTGCTGGCCGATATGGGAACGTGCGCTGTAGCGGACCATGGGAAAGTCGGCCGCCAGCCCGGACAGGCTGGCGGGATAGGGCGGCTCGTCCGGTGGCAGAAGCAGCAGGAAGGGCTCGCGCCAGAGCGGGATGCGACGCAGGCCATCCAGATCCTCCAGCGGATCCGATGTGACGATCGCGTCCACCTCGCGCGCCACCAGTGCGGCGCCCAGCCCCGGCGCCAGGCCGGACCAGACCACGACACGGGTGGCGGCGCCAGTCAGCGCGCGGATGAGGCCAGGGCCGGCGGTGGAAGCGAAGCTGTCGACCAGCCCAAGGCGGAGCGCCTGTGCGGGGCCACGTGTCGCCTGCTGAACGGCCTGGGTGAGCGCTGCGGCATCATGCAGCAGGGCGTTGGCGCGCTGGGCCAGCACGGCGCCAGCGCTGGTGAGCTGCAGCGGGCGGCTCGGGCGCAGCAGCAGCGATGCGCCGAAACTTTTCTCGAGCCGGCGGACCGCCTGGGAGACGGCCGGCTGACTGAGGCCGAAGTGACGAGCTGCGGTGGTGATGCTGCGCGACGTGGCGACCTCCGCGAAGATGGCGAGCGCCCGCAGATCGACCGGCGTGGAACCGGTCATGGCCGGAACCTCGATGCTGGCATTGGGAAACTCCTGACGAACCCTGACCACGAGGCTGGTGCTGATGCAACGGGAGACCTATGTATAATTCAAATTTATGCCGGGCATAATATTATATGATGGGTGCTGGTTATGCTTTTGTCGGGTTGGCGGTGAGCCTTAGATCGCTCGGCTAAACCAGGGAGCGGCTGATGGTGGAGACCGCCGATGTTGTCGTCGTTGGGCTTGGGGCGGTGGGCAGTGCCACGCTGCATCGGCTGGCGACCGCCAGGGTGCGGGTAGTCGGCATCGACCGGTTCCACCCGCCGCATGATCGCGGCTCAAGCCATGGCGAAAGTCGCATCACCCGCATGGCGGTCGGCGAAGGCGAAGTTTATGCTCCGCTGGTGCGCCGCTCGCATGAGATCTGGCGCGAACTGGAAGCCGAGTCCGGCGAGCGACTGATGTTGCAGACCGGCGGGCTGGTGATGGGCGTGCGCGGCGATGTGGCGACGCATCACGGCAAGGGCGATTTCATCGGGCGAACGATCGCGGTGGCGCAGGCGAACCACGTGCCGCACGAGGTACTGGACGCCACGGACATCGCAGCGCTCTATCCGCAGTTTCGGCTGCGTGGAGATGAATGGGCGGTGTATGAGCCCAGTGCCGGTGTGCTGTTTCCAGAGCGCTGCATCAGCGTTCAACTAGGCCTGGCGGAGCGGCGCGGTGCGGTTCTGCATCTCGGCGAGCGAGTTGTTGCGTTACGCCGGTTGGCTGGCGAGGTAGAGGTAGTGACGGATCGTCGTGTGGTGCACGCCGGGCGTGCAGTGCTTGCAGCCGGGCCGTGGGTGGCAGAGCTGACCGGCCCGGCACTGGCCGATGTGACCGGCGTGTTCCGCCAGACCCTTCACTGGTTCGAGGTGGAGGACCCGGCTGCCTATGCGACGGGGCGTTTCCCGGTGTTCATCTGGATGCAGGGCGG
Source organism: Rhodospirillales bacterium (assembly GCA_037442565.1). Lineage (GTDB taxonomy): Bacteria > Pseudomonadota > Alphaproteobacteria > Acetobacterales > Acetobacteraceae > PALSA-911. The sequence continues at coordinate 1,892 of JBBIQA010000120.1, read as the reverse complement.
TGGCAATGAGGACTATATATACGGCTTCCCTGCGCTGGACGGTGCCACCAGCCTGAAGCTGGCCACCGAGCGCTACGGCGCGACCGTGGCGCCGGACGCGGTGGATCGCGAGGTGCGTGTCGATGAGTCGGCGGCGTTCTTCGCGCGGCATGTGGACGGGTGGTTGGGCGGCGTGCGCCCCGTCTGCAGCCGGACGGCCACCTGCCTGTACACCGTAACTCCCGATAGCGGCTTCATCATCGACAGTCTACCCGACCTGCCCGCTGTGGCTGTCGTGTCGGCATGCTCGGGACACGGCTTCAAGCATTCGTCCGCGCTGGGCGAAGCACTCGCAACCCGTGTCATGGGAGCGCCCGGTACCGCCGCCGGACCGTTCAGTCTTTCCCGCTTTGGAGCGACCATGCCATGATCGAGAGCCACCCGCCCGCCAGCCAGATGCGTAAGAACACGCTGCGCGCCCTGCATCGCGCCGGGCAACCGATCTTCAATGCTTGGCTGTCGATCCCATCGGCTTATGCGGCCGCGGTGGTGGCCCACTAGGATTTTGACGCCGCCACGGTGGATATGCAGCATAGCATGATGGGGTTTGCGGAAGCGGTGGTGATGCTTCAGGCGATCAGCACAACGCCTGCGATCCCGATGGTGCGTTGCCCTGGGCTGGACGCGCTACAGATTATGCGGCTTCTGGATGCAGGCGCATACGGCGTCATCTGCCCGATGATATCCACCCATGCGGAGGCGGAGGCGCTGGTGTCCGCCTGCCGGTGTCCGCAGGCGGGGCGGCGCTCGTTCGGACCATCGCGCGGCTTGCTTTATGGTGGCAGTGACTATTTCACTCACGCGAACAAGGAGATGCTGGTTCTGGCGATGATGACCCCCGCGAGGCGCTGGCAAACCTGGATGCGATCCTGGCGACACCGGAACTGGACGGCGTTTTTGTCGGGCCGAACGATCTGGCGATTAAGCTCGGCTGCGCACCCAAGGCAGAGCACGACGACCCCGAGGTGGTAGCGGCGATTGAACGCGTGCGCGCGGCCGTGGTGGCGCGCAGCCAGGTCGCCGGGATCTTCTGTTCCGATGGGGCGGCGGCTCGCGAGCGACTCAACCAGGGCTTCACGCTGGTCACGCCGGGGAACGATGCCGCATTGTTGCGCGCATCGCTGGCGGCAGCCGTCAGGACGGCGCGAGGCAGGGGCGCCTGAAGCGTTGCCGTGCCTGTACCGACGCGGCTTCGCCACCGCAACCACCTCGGTCGCTGGATGAGCAGAGGAGCACACAAGGGACAACATGCGGGCCGCCACTTTTGGCCATCGTGGGGCGGTCGCATCGATCAGGGCAAGATGATCACCGTCGAAAGATGAGGTCGTCGGTTCCCCCTCGCCGATTTGAGCCCATGCGCAGATGAGGCAATGACCGGAGGTCTCCGGGGCGGCGGTCCGTCGGCGAAAGTTCGGACATCTTCAAGATCAAGCTTGTCAGGCGAGCGAGAAAAGAAGCGGCCAAACTTGGCGACGGCATGCAGATACGATCGCTGAGTTACCGGCGACAGATTGCGGACAGTCATGTTCTCGACCATGCGGCGGCGCAGCGGGGTCATCTCGGTCATCGGGCATCTCCCGTTCCAGGGTTGGGGTAAAGCACCCGAACCCTGGCAGACCAGTCGTCCCACCCAGCACGATCACTGACGCAGCTACCGCGTCAGCGGCTTAGTTCAATCACTGTCCGTCTTGCGTCGGAATTCGCACTGATTGACAAGCTTGGCCATCTCAGGGCGATGGTCACGCCCTCGCTGATCCCACGCATGCCTGACGATCGGGTCGAGCTATGGCCCGATGGACCCGGTCCGGTCGGACACGCTCAATCAAGGCTGACAATGTCAGCTTGCGGTGGTG
>JBBIQA010000119.1:12899-14400 GCA_037442565.1 Rhodospirillales bacterium | reverse complement strand
CCGTCCGAACAGGACCGGTCCGCACAGGACCGGTCTGCACGGGGCCGGTCTGCACGGGGCCGGTCTGCACGGGGCCGATTCGGGCGGGCCCCGGCGCCGGCCGGCGCGCAGGCGGAACCTGACCGTTCGCCGCCGGGGCAATGTTCAACTGCCGCGCGACCGCCGGCGTGATGCCCGCGGTCGCGGCGCTCGGGCGCGCCGGAGGCTGGCCGATCAGCGCCTTCGCCCGGCCGAACTGCGCCGGCGGCAGCGGCCGGGCGGCGGGGGCCACCGGCCGCGAGGCGGTCATCACCTGGACCGGCACCTGCGTCGCCGCCGCCGCGTTGCGGAAGCCGCGCAGTGCGGTCGTCCGGGTGCCGACATAGGTATTGTTGACGACGTTGGTGATGTTCGTGACGTTCGTCACATTCAGGTAGTTGACGTTGCGGACATAGGTCGGGCTGGTCCGGTACCACGGAAAAAACGGCTCCTGCGGCCCGAGCGGCAGCCAGCCGACGGTGCCGTAGCCGCTCGTCAGCGCCGCGGTGATCCCGACGCCGACGGCGATGCCGAAGAACGTCACCAGGGCGGGCGCATAGACCGGCAGCGCATAGACCGGCCCCTCGACCGCGACATAGCCGCCCGGCGTCCAGCCCCAGCGCCCGCCGGCGTAGAACCAGCGCCCGTAATGGAACGGCGCGAACCCCCAGGGCGCGGCGTCGATCCAGGTCCAGCCCCAGGGCAGGATATAGGCCCAGTGCCCGGTCCGGTACGGGACCCAGCCCGGCGACACCTGCGGATACCAGACCGGCCCGTATTGCGGGGTCGGCTCCCAGGATCCGTACTGCACCAGATCCGCGCCGCCCGGCATGGCGGCAACCACCGACGGCGGCGCCACCGCCTGCCGCCGGCGCACCGGCGGCGCCTGCCTGGCCAGGAAGCGGTCCGGGCCGGCGGGCTCGACCCGCATGGCGAAATTGTCGTTGCCGGCCAGCACGATCGCCTGCCCGGCCACCGCCTGCAGCGCCGCGCCGCCCTCGCCGATCTGCGCCGCGCCCTCGAACACGCTGATCCGGGTGGGGTGCTCGGTATCGCCGACGAAGATCTCGTAGCGGCCGGGCGTGGCGATCGTCACCAGCCCGCGCGGGCTCTGCAGCCGATAGGTCTCGCCCGGCGCCAGGCTGGTCGGGCGCACATACACGTCGCCCTGGCGCACCGTCGCCGCCAGTTGCTGCGCGTCCAGCCGGTCGACATCGAACTCGCTGCCGCCGGCCATGCCGATCCGCCCGCTGGGCAGCTCGAGCTCCGCCGAACCGTTGGGTTCGGTCCAGAACGCGCTGCCGGAGGTGACCGGCCAGTTCATCTGCGCCGGCTCCCACTGATCGGCATTCGCCGGGTGATAGGAAACGGTGCCCGAAACCCGCGCCACGCGGCCGACCCGCGCCGGCGGATCGGCCTCGGCCGGCGCTTCCGTTCCAGCCGGCAGGGCCGGCGCCTGCGTTCCAGCCGGCAGGGCCGGCGC
>JBBIQA010000119.1:0-12799 GCA_037442565.1 Rhodospirillales bacterium | reverse complement strand
GCCCGGACGGGCAGCACCGGATCCAGCACCAGCGCGCCCGCCACCAGCGCGCTGGTAAGGCTGAACAGGCTGCGGCGGGCTCCCATGGTCGGCATGTCCGAATTCCTCGATGCGTGCCGCGTCACTGGACCTTTATGATGGCGAATTGACGGCGCTGCGCGCGGCGATCGTAAACATCCCGCCGCATTTCAGCCATCGTCCCGCCATGCCGGCCATCCAGGCTGCAACGATGCCAGGCTGCCCGCCCACGCAATGGGCGGGACAACGGGCCAGGGACAACAGGGCAAGGACCGGGACATGAACATGGATGGCATCGGCGGCAAACTGGCCATCGCCGCCGCGCTGGCGCTGGCGGGCCTGCTCGGCGGCTGCGTCGCCTATCCGGCGGATGGCGGATATTATGGCGGCGGCTATTACGCCGCCCCGGCCTATCCGGTGGCGCCGCCGGTGTTCGGCTTCTGGGGCGGCGACGACGACGAGCACGGCCACGGCCGGCACTGGCGCTGATGCCCCTGCCTATTCCAGCGTCGGGAAGGGCTGGGCGATCTCGATGGCGCGCGCGGCGCGGAACACCAGGTCGTCGCGGAACTGCGCGGCGGCGATCTGCGCCGACAGCGGCAATCCGTCCGCCCCCAGGCCCATCGGCACGCTGATCGCCGGCTGGCGGGTCAGGTTGAAGGTGAAGGTCCAGGGCGCCCAGTTCCGCCACAGGCAGTTCACCGGATCGAGCGTCGGCGCGTCGGCCAGCATCGGCCCGTTCGGCACGGTGGGACACAGCACCAGGTCATAGCGTTGGTGCAGCCGGGCCATCGCATGCCCCGCGGTGGCGCGCAGGGCGTCGGCCCCCAGGAACTCCACCGCGGTCATGCCGCCCTCGGCCGCCGCGACCTCCAGCAGGCCGGGATCGAGCAGATGACGTTTGTCCTCCGGAAACGACGCCACCAACCGGGCCAGCGCGACACCCCAGACCCGGCCGAACACGCCGCTGGTATCGGGCAGGCCAGCGTCGGCCGCTTCCACCCGGGCTCCCGCGTCGGCCAGCAACGCCGCGGCGCGTTCCACCCCGGCGATCCCGGCCGCGTCCACCGGCGCGTCGAAGCCTGGGTTGGACAGCACGCCCACGCGCAGACCGGCCACGCCGTCCTCGATCCCATCGCGCCAGTCCCGGTCATCATCTGGGATGCAGAACGGGTCGCGCACATCGTAGCGTGCCATGGCCGAGAACATCAGCGCGTTGTCACGTACCGTGCGGGTCATCGGCCCGGCGCAGGCCACGGCCGCGAAGGCGCCGGCCGGCCATTGCGGGATCCTGCCATAGGTCGGCTTCAGCCCGACCAGGCCGCACCAGGCTGCGGGAATGCGCACCGACCCGCCGGCGTCGGTGCCGATATGCAGCGGGCCGAAGCCGGCCGCCCCCGCCGCCCCGGCGCCGGACGAAGAACCGCCCGGCGTGTGGTCGGTGTTCCAAGGATTGCGCGTGATGCCGTGCAACGGGTTGTCACCCGGCGACTTCCAGCCGAATTCGGTGGTGGTCGTCTTGCCGATGATTACCGCACCGGCCGATTTCAGCCCCACCACGGCGGGCGCGTCGTCCTTCACCGGCGCCGGATCGGTCAGGCGCGAGCCGCGGCGGGTCGGGAAGCCGGCCATGTCCAGCAGGTCCTTCACCGTGCAGGGCACGCCATCCAGGATGCCGATCGGCCGGCCGGCATTCCACCGCGCCTCCGACTCGCCGGCGGCGACGATCGCCTGCTGGTTCATCACCGCGAAGGCGTTGAGCCGCGGATTGAGCCGCATCACCCGCTCGGTCACCGCCGCCAGCGCCTCGATCGGGCTGAGCTCCCGGCTGGCATAGAGCGACAACAGTTGCTCGGCGGACATCAGGGCGGGATCGGTGGTCATGCGCGGCGACTCCGGATCAGGGGTTTGCCAGAATGGGCGAGGCATTCAGTGCTGGGAAGTAGGTTGCCGCCGGCGCTGGTATGCGCATATCATGCGCATAGATCAGGAGGTTCGACATGAACCACGTGACCCACGCCAGGAAACGGCCGGTGAACCTGTCGCTCGACGCGGAACTGGTGCGCGAGGCGCGGCTGCTGACGCCGAACCTGTCCGAAGCGGTAGAGAAGCTGCTGGCGGCCTATGTAGCGGAAGAACGGACACGACGAGCCGAACAGCAGCGTGGGATCGACACGGCGATCCGGTTCCTGAACGAGCAATACGACCGACATGGCGGCATCGGCGAGGAGTTCTCGCCTTTCTGAGGCGGAAACCCGATGGCTCAGTTCGATGTCCACCGGAATCCCGGCAGAAACCGTGTGGATATCCCGTTTCTCGTCGTCATTCAGTCACGCCGCTTCGACGCGTCCCGCGCGCGCATCGTCGCGGCGTTGCGCCTGGGCCGTGCCCCGTCTGAGGAAACGGCGGGGCTGACCCCCGGGTTCCGTATCGAAAGCCTGGATGTCTATCTCGATCCGCTGCAGATCGCGTCGATTCCGGCGGCGACACTCGGTCCTGTGATTGCGTCCCTGGCAGAGGACACATCGAGCGACAGGATCGTCGCCGCGATCGACGCCGTTACCAGCCGCGCTTACGGCTGAGCGTCCATCACGCCTGCGCCACCGCCCCCGACCAGGGCGATGCCGCGTCGCTGATCCCCACCCTTGTGCCATCTGCGGCCTGGGCGATCAGGTTCGGGTTGGCGAACTGGATCGGCAGGGCGCTGTGCTCGACGACCTCCAAGGGGCCCTCGGCGGCCAGCGCCTCCAGCACATCCGGCGGCAGGCGTCGGTCGGCGGTGACCTGCTCCGGGCCGGATACGTCGATGCGCGGATAGTGCGCGGCATCCTCCGGCGACATGCCGAAATCGGCGGCGAAGGTCATCAACTGGAACACCGATGCCAGGATCCGCCGCCCGCCCGACGCGCCGGCGGCAAGCCAGGGCCTGTCGCCTTCCTTCAGGATGATCGGCAGCATGTTGGTCAGCGGCCGCTTGCCCGGCGCGATGGCGTTCGGCGTGCCCGGCTGCGGATCGAACCACATCATGCCGTTGTTCATCAGCACGCCCGATTGCGGCAGCACCATCCGGCTGCCCATGGAGGACAGCAGCGTCGTGGTCATCGCCACCATCGTACCCTCCCCGTCGCAGACGGTCAGATGCGTGGTGCAGCTTTCCGCCGCCTTCGGCTCGGCATCGCCGAGGCCGGCCAGCCGCTCGGCATAGGCGGCCTTCATCGCCCGCGCCAGCGCGACGTACCAGGCCGCCGAGGGCGCGGCGCCGTAGGGCGCGCCTGCCATGCCGTCCAGCACACGCGCCAGGGTCGGCGCCGCCGTCAACCCACCCGACAGTTGCAGCGTGCGGCCGCGCCAGGGCACTTCCATCGCCGGCAGGATACGGGCCTGGCAATTCCGAAGATCCTCGGCGCCGAGCACGCCGCCCGCCGCTTGCATGTCGGCGGCGATGGATGCCGCGATCTCGCCCTCGTACAGGTCGCGCAGCCCGGCCTGGCCCAGCCGCTCGAAAGTCGCGGCGAGGTTGCCGAGTTGGAAGAAGCCGGGAGCGCCCTGATACGGCGGCACAAGCGGCAGGCCGTCCGGCAGGTAGATCCTGGCCGACTCCGGATACAGCCTCAGCACGGAGGCCGATGTGGCGATCTTCAGCGTGGTGTACCAATCCTGCGGCAGGCCGCGTTTGGCCAGCGCGATGGCCGGGGCGATCACCTCCGCCAGCTTCAGCTTGCCCCAGCGCCGGTGCATCAGCTCATAGCCGGCCACAGCGGAGGGAATAACCACGGACAGCGGACCGTGGACGTTGATATCCCCCTCGACCTCCGGCCACGGAAAAAGGTCGTTCTTCATCTTGCCGGTCAGGCGGTAGCGCGCCGGATCTGCGCCGCGCGGCGCCACCGGGCCGAAATCCACCACCTCCGCCTTTGCCTGGCCGGCGCGATGCACCAGCGCGAAGCCGATGCCGCCGAGGCCATTGTTCCAGGGCTCGATCGCGGCCAGCGCCAGCGCCGTCGCCACCGCCGCGTCGACCGCGTTGCCGCCGGCGTCCAGCACCGCGACACCCGCCTCGGCCGCGGCCTTGACCTGGGAGACGACCATCCCCCGCCTGCCGGTCGCGGCCGGTTTGCTGAGCTGCCAGTTCTGCGTGACGTGCGGCTGCGGTACGTATTCCATGTCGGCCTCCCCTGAACCCACCGATCGTCTGACGGTGGCGAGGCAAGGTCAATCGGTCTGCGCCGGAATGTACAAGAACCAGGACGTAAAAAAAGGAGCGGCGCCAAAAGCGCCGCTCCCGTAACCAATTCAAGCGATGAAAAGTCTATCCGTGCAATGAGCCAGGCTGAAAAACCTCAGGCGCGGCGGCGGCGAACCAGGCCGAGGCCGAGCAGGCCAGCGCCGAGGATCGCCAGCGACGCGGGCTCCGGCACCGTCGCGGCCAGCGCGGAAGCCTGCGCCAGCGAGATGGCCGAGCCGCACGCCGCGGGAGCCGAGGCACCCTCGTTGGTGGCGATGAAGCCGCACAGGCCGTACTCGTTCACCGGGGTCGACACGGACTGGCCCTGCGCGATGCCGGCGCCGACCATAACCGTCATCACGCGGGTCAGCGGCAGGCCGGTCACCGGATCGGTGCCGACGGTGTGGTTGCCCTCGTCGGTGGTGACGATCAGCAGGCTGTTATGGGTGATCGCCCAGGAGGCATAGGCGCCCAGGTTGTTCTGCAGGAACGTGTCGGCCAGGCTGATGTTGTGCTGGTAGCCGGCGCCGCCGTTCGGGCAGTCGCCGGACACGCCGTGCGCGTCATTGCACTGGTTCGGCGAGACGAAGGACAGCGTGGACAGGGCCGAGAAGTCCGTCGCGGCGATGGACTGGAACGCCGAGAAATCCTGGTTCGTGCTGGCGGGCAGGGTGTAGGTGCCGCCGACCGAGGAGATGAAGTTCGTCCACGGGCCATGCTTGCGGGCATACAGCGCGCCGCTTGTGCCACCGGCGTAGTAGGTAAGCGGATCGGGAGCCAGGTTCAGGTTCTCGGAATAGCCGGTGAAGGTCTTGCCGACGTTCAGCATGGAAGCGCCGAGGTTCGGCAGGTTCAGGCCGGTGCCGGTGGACGGCGCGCCCGGAGGGGCGATCGAACCGGCGACCGGACCGTCGGTGCCCTGGGTGCCCTGCGGCGAGCCGGAGAACAGCTGCAGGTAGTTCGGCTCGCTGGGATGGCCGATGGCGAACGAGCTGGTCAGCGTGACGCCTTCCTTGACCAGCACGTTGTTGATGAACGGCGCGCTGGCGGTGTTGCCGATGAAGTCGCTGAAGTCGCGGTTCTCTTCCTCGACGACGACGATGTGATCGTATTGCGGCAGGGCGTAGGCGGGCCCGGCGAGAGTGGCAAGGCCGAGCAGGCCGAGCAAGGCGGAGCGGTTCAGCATGGAAATCAGTCCCTTCCTGGGAGTTGAGCGACCGGGCGCTGGATAGCCGAGCCAGCCGGTCGCAACCCGCATGGTTGGATTACATTTTGGCTATTTTTAAAATATCATGCACCGTGCTCACGCCCGTCCGACCCTTGAACTATTCCAACATTAGACCGGTCAGCCGCCGCCGATGGCGGCTGGAGCGGCGAGACGATGAATATTGTGTCCAAAATCTGTAAAGAATCTGAAATAGTATCATAACATTACGAACGGTGCCTTTCTGCTACGAACCGCCTTGTGTTGGTTCACCCCAGAGAGTACCCATGAAAATCCAAAACGATTCCCGCTTCCGCACGACCCTTCTCGCCGCCACCGCCCTCGCGGCGTTCACCGGCTGGCACGGCTCCGCCGCCCAGGCCTCGGTCGTGTTCGACGCGGTCGCCGCCGGCGACATGACGGCGTCCGACGCGATCCTGTGGACGCGCGCGGCCAATGGCGGCTCGGTCACCGGGCTCACCGCGCAGGTCGCGACCGATGCCGGCTTCACGCACATCGTCAGCAGCATCGCCGGCAGCACCGTGGCGGCCAACGACTACACGATGAAGGTCGACGCCTCCGGCCTCTCGGCCAACACCCACTATTTCTACCGCTTCACCGACGGCACGTCGGCCAGCCAGATCGGCCAGTTCAACACCACCCCGGCGGCGAGCCAGGCGGCCGCATTCAAGATCGGCTTCACCGGCGACGCCGACGGGCGCTTCCGCTCCTACACAGCGATGGCCGGCTTCGGCACCGCGGCCAATCCCGGCTCCCAGGGCCTGAACGCGTTCGTCTTCCTCGGCGACACAATGTACGAAACTGCGAGCACCGGTTCGCCCGCGGTGCCGGCCCCGGCCGTCAGCGGCGGTGTGCTGACCAACGGAGCGGCGCTACAGGCGGCCTATGACCGCAAATACCTGGAGAACATTACCGGCGTGACCGCGGGCGGCACGAGCACCGGAACCCCGGGCGGCCTGTCCGGCTTCCTCGGCTCGGTCGGCACCTACACGCTGCTGGACAACCACGAGCTCGGCAACAAGACGTACCAGGCCGGCGGATCACCGGCGAACGCGCCGTACGGCGCGGCATCGCTGCCCACCAGCGACGTCAACGGCACCGGCACATACAACAACCAGACCGCCGCCTTCCAGACGCTGCAAAAGGCCTACCTCGACTACCACCCGACGGCGCCGGCCACGGTCAGCGCGCCGACGGACCCGCGCAGCAATGGCACCGCCAAGCTGTATCAGGCGGTGTCCTGGGGCAAGAACGTCACCTACATTCAGCTCGACGACCGTTCCTACCGCGACCAACGCATCCAGAACGCCAGCGGCGACGTCACCGGCATCAATACGGATGGCTCCATCCAGCCGGGTTCGCGGGCCGACACGGCCGGGCGCACCATGCTCGGCTCGACCCAGCTGCAATGGTTCAAGGACCAGCTCGCAGCCTCCAAGGCCGCCGGTTCGATCTGGACGGTGATCTCGATCTCCACCCCGATCGACCAGACCGGCAGCAACCAGGACGGCAAGTCCTGGTTCGGCGGCTACCGGGCGGAGCGCAACGAGATCCTGAAATACATCGCCGACAACCATATCGACCACGTGGTGTTCCTCACTACCGACGACCACGACATGCGTACCACGCAGCTGCAGTACGAACCGGACGCGGTCGGCCATCCCGGCGTGTTCGCCCCGGTGCCGGGCGCGTTCCAGATCCTCACCGGCCCGCTCGGCGCCGGCGGGCCGGACACGATCACCGACCACAGCTTCGCCAACATCCAGGCGCTGCTGAACAATCCCGGCACGGCCGTCGACAACAACCCGGACCTGATCGCGCATGGCGATCCGGCGATCGGCCTGGCCGGCTTCAGCGGCCTGAGCAACGTGGTGCGCGAAAAGGACGGTGTCCTCGTCAACGAGACGACCCCTTCCAGCATCGACTTCTACTCGCCCGACAAGTTCGGCTACACTACCCTCGCCTTCGACCCGTGGGGCAACCTGCGCGTGGAGACCTGGGGGATCAACTCCTACCAGCCCAACACCTATCCCGCCTCCGGCGCCGTGCCGTCGCTGGTCATGGGCTTCTCCATCAGCGTTCCCGAGCCGGCCTCGGCCGCGCTGCTCGGCACCGGCCTGCTCGGCCTCGCCGCGCTGCGCCGCCGCCGCGCCTGAACCAGGGCTTCGGCCGGGCGGCCCATGACCGCCCGGCCGGCTTCCCCTGCCTACCCGAACCACGCCGCCATTGCGCCCTGCCCCACGGCAAACTACCGTTGCACGTGTAACCGCAGGAGCCCTGCCATGAACGCCGCCATCCCGTTCCGGCCACCCGTTCCCGGCACCCAGCCGCCGCTCGACGCGCCGGCCTATCGCGGCACGATCAAGCGCCACCCGCTGCACCAGCCGGTCAAGTTGCCGGCAGCGATCCTCGGTGCCGCGAGCGAAACCACCGGCCCCGCCTTTTCGCCGGCGCAGTTCGCCCCGCTCATCGACATGACCCATCTGAACGGCAAGGCCGCCATCGGCGAGCGGATCATCGTCGCCGGGCGCATAACGGATGAGGACGGCCGGCCCGTCGCGCACACCATGGTCGAGATCTGGCAGGCCAACGCCACCGGCCGCTACAACCATCCGGCCGACCAGCACGATGCGCCGCTGGATCCGAACTTCCATGGCGCGGGACGGGTGTTCACCGACGCGGATGGAAACTACCGGGTGCTGACCATCCGCCCCGGCGCCTATCCCTGGCCGAACCACGCCAATGCGTGGCGGCCCAACCATATCCATTTTTCCTTTTTCGGCCCGGCCTTCGCCACAAGGCTGATCACCCAGATGTATTTCCCCGGCGATCCGCTGCTGGCTTTCGACCCGATCTACAACGCCACGCCCGACCCGGCGGCGCGCGAGCGGCTGATCGCCCGGTTCGACCTCGACCTGACCCAGCCGGACTTCGCGCTCGGCTACCGCTTTGACGTTGTGCTGCGCGGCCGCGGCGCCACGCCGATGGAGGGCTGAGATGGAACCCGCGACCGCGAGCCAGACGATCGGGCCGTACTGGCACCTGATCGAGGACAAATCCTGGGCCGACCTGACGCGCTTCGGCGCCGCCGGCGAGCGCATCGTGCTGATCGGCACGGTGCTGGACGGCGACGGCGCGCCGATGGCGGATGGTTGCGTGGAGATCTGGCAGACCGACCCGCCTTCCTCCGAGCGGTTCCCCGGTTTCGGGCGCTGCGGCATCAACGCCGAGGGAGAATTCCGCCTCGTCACCATCAAGCCCGGCCCAGTGCCGGGTGCGGTGCATGGCGCCTTGGGCAGCAATGCGCAGCAGGCGCCGCATATCGGCATCTGCCTGCACAGCCGCGGCCTGATGCACCATCTGTTCACCCGCGCCTATTTCCAGGGCGAGGCGCTGAACGACACCGATCCCCTGCTGACCTCGATCGACAGCCCGGCCCGGCGCGCCACCCTGATCGCCAAACCGGAGGCCCCCGGCGTCTGGCGGCTGGACATCCGCGTCCAGGGCGGCAATGAGACGGTCTTTCTCGATTTCTGACGTCTGGAACCTAAGATGCCCATAAATCCCGCCGATGGCCCGATCCTCGGCACGCTGTACGGCAGCGACGCCATGCGCGCCGTATTCGACGAACAGGCCTATTTCCAGCGCATGCTGGACGCGGAGGCGGCGCTGGCCCGAGTACAGGCCCGGCTCGGCATCATTCCCGCGGAGGCCGCCGCCGCGATCACCGAAGCGGCGAAATTCGCAAACCTGGACGTGGCCGAACTGGCCGCCAGCGCGCGCAATGTCGGCTATCCGGTGATCGGCCTGGTCACCGGCCTGTCGCGCGCGGCCGGGGAGGCCGGCGCCTGGACCCATTGGGGTGCCACCACCCAGGACATCATGGACACCGGCACGGTGCTGCAATGCCGCGACGGCATCGCCCTGATCCGCGCCGAACTGCTGCTCATCATCGACGCGCTGACCACCCAGGCGGCATTTCACCGCAACACGGTCATGGCCGGGCGGACCCATCTGCAGCAGGCCCTGCCGACCACGTTCGGCCTGAAATGCGCCATCTGGGCGCAGCCGCTGATCGCCCATGTCCACCGCATCGACCAGCTTCGCCCCCGGCTGGAGCAGGTGAGCTTCGCGGGCGCCGCGGGCACCCTGGCCTCGCTCGGCGAGCAGGGTATCGCGGTTATGGAAGGCCTGGCGGCGGAGCTTGGCCTGCACGCCCCCATCGGCCCCTGGCATGTCTGCCGCGACAGCCTGGCCGAGACGGTTAGCCTGCTCGGCCTGATCTGCGGCAGCCTGGCCAAGCTCGCCACCGACATCATCCTGATGGCGCAGACCGAGATCGGCGAGATCGCCGAGCCCTATGTCGCCGGGCGCGGCGCATCCTCCACCATGCCGCAGAAGCGCAACCCGATCTCGTCGGAATACATCCTGGCCGGAGCGCGCGGCGTGCAGGCGCTGGTGCCGCTGATGCAGGGCGCGATGGCGCATGACCATGAGCGAGCCACAGGTCCTTGGCAGGCGGAGGCGCTGGCCATTCCGCAGGCCTTCGTGCTGGCCCACGGCGTGCTGCTGCATGCAAGCACCATCGCCCGCGGCATGCGCGTCGATCCCGCCCGCATGCTCCGCAATCTGGACGTGACCGGCGGCGCAATCGTGGCGGAAGCCGTGATGATGGGTCTCGCCCCGCATCTCGGCCGGCTGGAGGCGCATCACGCCGTCAAGCACGCCTGCGACGTGGCCCTGGCGGAGAACCTCCCCTTGGCCGAGGCGCTGGGCCGCGACCCCGAGGTCTCGACCCGGCTGGACGGGGCGGCGATCGCCCGGCTGACCGACCCGGCCGGTTACCTGGGCAGCACGCAGGCCTTCATCGACCGGATATTGGAGGCCGCGACCGCTATCCAGGCCTAGATTCGGAACGAATTGATATCGGAATGGATTACGATCCGGAAGGGATTGCCTTCCGGAAGCGGTTTGCCCGCAAGGATTGATTGCACGGCGCTCGCACAATGCATAGGCTAACCTGAAGGCACGTGGGATGAACCCGCGGCATTCGGGTTCATAACCGGCTGGCGAAGGCCGGCCACGCAAGGGAGAGAGTATGTCCATACGAAAAGCCGGCGGAATCACGCGCCGCAATGCCCTGAAGATCGGGGCCGCCACCGCCGCCCTGCCGCTGGTGCACATCCGCACAGCCGCCGCCGCCGGCAAGCTGTCGATCGGCTTCTGGGACCACTGGGTTCCCGCCGGCAACGCGGCGATGCAGAAGCAGGTCCAGGCCTGGTCCGACAAGAACAAGGTGGAGGTGCAGTCCGACTTCATCACCACCAACGGCAACAAGCTGCTGCTGACCAGCGCCGCTGAGGATCAGGCGAAGACCGGGCACGACGTGCTCACCTTCCTGCAGTGGGACGCGCTGAACCACGCCGACTCGCTGGAGCCGATGGACGACGTGATGGGCCGGCTGACCGCGAAATACGGTGCGGTGAACGACATCTGCGCCTATACCGGCAAGTCCAAGGGCCATTGGCTCGGCGTGCCGTCCAGCTCCGGCGCGCAGAACAAGGGCCCGTGCGGGCGGATCAGCATCCTCAAGGAAGCCGCCGGGATCGACGTCCAGGCAATGTATCCGGCACGCGACGAGCACACCGCGCTATCCGATGGCTGGACCTACGATGCCATGCTGAAGGCGGCCGAGGCGTGCCACAAGGTGGGCAAACCGTTCGGCATCGGCATCGGCATGACCGGGGATTCGGTGGACACCGCGGGCTCGATCTTCGCCGCCTTCGGCGCCGAGCTGGTGAACGCCAAGGGCGAGGTGACGGTGGATTCCGACGCTGTCCGCCAGGTGCTGGAATACGGGAAGAAGCTGGTGCAGTTCCTGCCGGCGGACGCGGTGAGCTATGACGACGCCTCCAACAACCGGGCGCTTATTTCCGGCAAGGCCGCGCTGATCTGGAACCCCCCCTCCGCCTGGGCCGTCGCCAAGCGCGACAACCCCGCCGTCGCCGCCGATTGCTGGACCTTCCCGTCGCCGGCAGGCGTCAAGGGTCGGTTCATGCCCTATGTGCCGTTCTTCTGGGGCACCTGGAAATTCTCCAAGAACAAGGCCGCGGCCAAGGACCTGATCGAGTATCTGTGCCAGCGCGAGCTGGTCGAGGAACGCTGCGTCGCGGTGGATGGCTACGACCTGCCGCCGTTCGAGAGCATGAACGACTTCAAGGTCTGGGAAGAGGTCAGCCCGCCGAAGGGCACCGTCTTCAACTACCCGATCCGCAAGTCGCACAACATGAAGGCGCATATCGCCGCCTTCCCGGCGCCGACCGACATCGCCGTGCAAATCTATAACCGCGCAACGATGCCGACGATGTTCGCCAAGCTGCAGAGCGGACAGACCATTCCCCAGGTGATCGCCTGGGCGAAGGACGAGCTGGAAGGCTTCACCCGCTAGCAGCGGCGGCGCGGACCGTACCCCTGGCCAGGCGCCAGGTACGGTCCGCGGACTGGCTGACCATCCGCGCATCCAGAGGGCCCGTAAGCAATGGCCCCGCGCACACCGAGTTCTGGGAGAACACCATGGCCGACGGCACGAGCCTATCCGCCGACATACTTGCCCCGGCGATCCGGCGCGCGCAGCCGAAATCCAGCATGCAGAAATTCATGCGGCAGCGCTCGACCATCGCCTTCCTGATGGCCCTACCGCTGATCCTGCTGATCTTGGGGCTGGTGATCTATCCGGCCTTCTACGCCATCTATTTGGCGATGCTGAACAAGAAGATGACCACGTTCGTCGGTCTGGGCAACTTCACCTATCTGCTGAAGCGCAATACGTTCCAGCTGGTCATTTTCCAGTCCTGCCTGTTCGCCATCACCTCGGTGGTGCTGAAAGCCTTCCTTGGCTTCATGCTGGCGCATCTGATGCACAACATATCCGGCAAGAACCAGCGCATATGGCGCGGCCTGCTGCTGGTGCCGTGGGTGATCCCGCTGGCGCTGTCGACGCTGACCTGGTGGTGGATGTTCGACCCGTCCTATTCCGCCTTCAACTGGCTGCTGAACCAGATGGGTTTCGCCAGTGTGCCCTGGCTCGGTGTCGGCTGGATCGCGCGGTTCTGCGCCATCACGGTCAATGTCTGGTACGGCACGCCGTTCTTCATGATCATGTACATGGCGGCGCTGAAATCGGTGCCGGAGCAGCTGTACGAGGCCGCCGCCATCGACGGCGCCGGCGCGGTGCAGAAGCTTTTCTTCGTGACCCTGCCGATGATGCGCAACATCATCTCGATCACGGTGCTGTTCAGCCTGATCGTCACCTTCGCCGATTTCGACATCGT
>JBBIQA010000118.1:0-14449 GCA_037442565.1 Rhodospirillales bacterium | reverse complement strand
GTCGGGGTCGGCCTGCTCAGGTGCGGTGCCCAGCCCGGCCATGCGGCGGATCGCCGGCTCGTATAGCTTCACCCAGGCGCCTCCCGGCGCCATAAAGGTCTTGTAATAGAAGCCGGCGCCCAGCAGCGGCCCGGCCAGCCCGGCCAGCGCGCCGAGATCGTGCCGCAGCGACGGGAAGCGGTTCTGGCTTTCGGCCACCAGACCCTCGTACAATTCCACCTGTGTGGCGCGCAGGTTGGGCGTGCGGCGGGCCCCCGGCCCCACCGCTACCAGCGCGTTCGGCTCCTCGGCACCGGCGGCAATTGGGCCGCGCGGGCGGTGGTATTTGAACGAGCGGTTCATCAGATGCACACCGTTCGCCAACAGCGCCGAGGCCAGCGTGTCGCCGGCAAAACCCATGTAGGAACGGCCATCGAAGCTGAAATTCAGCGTGCGGGCGCGGTCGATCCGCCCGCCCGCCACCTGCCGCATGTCGCTCATGGCGTGCCCTCCGAGCGAGGCTGGCCGGAGCGGTAGGTCACCAGGATGCGGTCGCTGACCGTGTTGCGCAGCGCATTGAAATAGCGGCCACAGCCATGCACATGCCGCCAGCGCTCGGCGATCACCCCCTTGGGGTTGGAGCGGTGATACAGGTAGCTCGCCCATTCCTCATCGGTAGCCGCATTAGGGTCGGCGGGGCGGGCGACGTGCGCCTCGCCGGCATGGCGAAACTCGCATTCCGGGCGGTCCATGGCGCAGACCGGGCAATGGATCAGCAGCATCAGTGCGCCACTGCGGCAGCCGCGGCCTCGTCGATCAATCGCCCGGTGCGGAAGCGATCGAGGGTGAAGGCGGCGTTGATCGGGTGCGGGGCGCCGGTGGCGATGGTGTGGGCAAAGACGTGCCCGGCGCCGGGGGTGGCCTTGAAGCCGCCGGTACCCCAGCCGCAATTGACGAACAGGCCCGGCACCGGGGTGGTGCCGACGATAGGCGAGCGGTCGGGCGTCACATCCACGATGCCGCCCCAGTTACGCAGCATGCGCAGGCGGCGCACGCGCGGGAACAGCTCGCAGATCGCCTCCAGCGTATGGGTGCTGATGTGCAAGCCTCCCGTCTGGCTGTAGGAATTATAGGCATCGGTGCCTGCGCCGATTACCATCTCACCCTTGTCCGATTGCGACATATAGGCATGAATAGTGTTCGACATCACCACGCAGGGCATCGCCGGCTTCACCGGCTCGGAGACCAGCGCCTGCAACGGATAGCTCTCCAGCGGCATCCGCACCCCGGCCATCGCCATCAGCACACTGCTGTGCCCGGCGGCCGAGACGCCGAGGCGGGTGGTGCGGATGGCGCCGCGCGTAGTCTGCACGCCGGCGACCGCGCCGGTGGCGTCGCGGTCGATGCCGGTAACCTCGCAATTTTCAATGATATCAACACCCAAAGCGCTGGCGGCGCGTGCGAAGCCCCAGGCCACTGCATCGTGCCGGGCAGTGCCGCCGCGGCGCTGCAGCGCGGCGCCGAGGATGGGGTAGCGGATGTTTTTCGACGTGTTGAGCAGCGGACAGAAGTCCTTCGCCTGTTCCGGGGTGAGCCATTCATTGTCGATGCCAGAGAGGCGGTTGGCGTGAATGTGCCGGCGTGCGACCTGAATGTCGTGGTGGTTGTGGGCCAGCAGCAATACCCCGCGTGGGGAGTACATAACGTTGTAGTTCAATGCGTTGGACAGCGATTCCCAAAGCTTGAGGGAGTGTTCGTAGAGGCCCTGGCTCTCCGGCCACAGATAGTTGGAGCGCAGGATGGTGGTGTTGCGCCCGGTATTGCCGCCGCCGAGCCAGCCTTTTTCCAGCACCGCGATATTGGTCAGTCCATGCTCGCTGCCGAGGTACCAGGCGGTGGCCAGGCCGTGCCCGCCGCCACCGACGATTATGGCGTCATAGCGCGGCTTGGGGCTGGCGGCGCTCCATTGGGCCGGCCAAGGGCCACCGAATGCGTGCCGTATCAGCCCTAAAAGTGAGAATTTCGTCATGAATCGATGTCTGCTCATGGGTGTCAAGAGAGGCAAGCGGAGGCCGCGAAGAACGGTCATGCATTCGAATGCACGATTGACACTGGCGAGAAGCTGCCACGGTTGTCAATCGTCATCGCGACGCGCGCGACGGGTTGCGCATTCGAATGCATAGATTACTCTGGCGCCACAGACAGGAGAGCCCGGGATGCAACCCAACGTAGGTTCCTACCGCGACGTGCCGGACTTCATCTATGGCATCACTCGGGAAATCTGGGAGGATCGGGGCATCGGCGGCAAGCTGGACCGCTACTACGCGCCTGACATCCTACTGCGCGCACCGACCGGGCTGACCACCAGCAATGCCGGGGTCACGGCGCAGACACTGGCCACGCTGCACCAGTTCCCCGACCGGCAATTGGTTGGGCAGGATGTGATCTGGTCGGAAGATGGCGACGGCTCGTTTTTGTCCTCGCACCGGCTGATCTCGGTGATGCGCCATACCGGCGCCGGTAGCTATGGGCCGCCGACCAACCGGGTTGTGCGCAGCCATGTCATCGCGGATTGCTGGGTGGTGGACACGGTGGTGACCGAGGAGTGGCTGGTGCGCGACCAGGCGGCCTTCGCCGTATGTCTGGGGCTACATCCGCAGGCGCTGGCGCGGCAGATGGTGGCGCAGGACATCGCGAACTCCGGCAAGGTTGAATTCTTCCTCCCCGAACACGATCGCCCTGGGCGCTACCAGCCGCAGATCGCTCCCGGCGCCGAGGTGGCGCGGGTGATAGAAGGCTACACCCGGTTGTGGCAGCACAAGGAGACCGCGGCGGTGCGCGAGCTCTACTTTCACGGCGCCAGCCTGGCTGGGCCGGGCGGCGATACCGCCCATGGGCACGCGGATATCGACCGGTTCTATCTCGGCTATCTCGCCTCGTTTCCCGATGCCGCGTTGTCGATCGACAGTGCCATCGTCAATACCGCGGGCCAGTTGCCGCCACGGGTGGCGCTGCGTTGGTCAGTGCGTGGGCGGCATAGCGGCTTCGGGCATTTCGGGCCGCCGAGCGGGGCGGATGTGTTCATCATGGGGATGAGCCATATCTATCTGGTCGACGGCGTGATCCGGCAGGAGTTCATGCTGACCGACGAAGTGTCGATCTGGAAACAGATCATCGCGCACCAGGAAAGCCGTGCAGGGAGCTGAGGGGGGAGAACGTTTTTTTGCGGACAAAAAGAACGTTCCTTCTTGTCTACTCCGCGGCGACCAGCGCCGCCAGCTTGAGCTGCGCCAGCATCGCCAGTTCGTCAAAGATGGTCCATTCCTCGACGATCTGGCCGTCGATGATGTGAAAATGCGAAAAGCCGAGCACGAAGACGCAGTGGCCCGTGGGTTCGCCGAGCAGGCCGTGGCCGAGGTGACGGCCCTCCATGGTCCAACGCACCGCAACCTTCTCGCCGCCTTCCTCCGAGGACACCGAGCAGATGTGCTGCGGCACGAAACTGGCGTCCGGCAGGGTGCCGATCAGCTTTAGGACATGCTGCGTGATGGCCGCGCGCCCCCATAGCTCGCGCATCGAGGTGCCATGGTACTGCACCCGCGCGGCATAGACCTTGGCGATGGTGCCCAGCATGCGGCCGTTAAAGATGCTGTGCAGCCATTGCAGCAGCGTGGCCTCGGTCTCGGTATGGGCGATCGAGACATCGGCTTGGGCCTCGGGCGGGTATTGGCCGAGCAGGCGGTCGTTCTCGCCGAGATCCTGCGGAAGTTGACCTTTGGCATGAAGCGCCTGAGCCATCTTCTCGGCGATCGGGTGCGGGTCCAGCCCGAGCTGTCGAATCACGGCGATGGCATCGGTGGCGAGCCACTCGCGGTAGATGCGGTTGTTCAGCACCATGCAGTCCGCCACGGTGCGCGAGGTGAACGGGCGCCCGGTGGGCGGGCCGTAGACGCCGTGCTGGGTGTGGCGGCCGACGCCGGTGACCAAGTGGGAGGTGTAGAAGCCGTCCACGTCGTTGCCCCGCCAGATGACTTGGGTGGCCTGGCCGCGCCGCTCGGGGAAGCTGACCAGCCGGGCGATGGTGTCGTGGATGACCTCCTCGCGGCTGTAGAGCGCGCCCAGCGTGCTGTAGAGCACGGCATTGTGGGTGTAGTGGGTATAAATCAGTCCGATGTCGCGCTCATCCCAGATGCGGTGGGTGCAGCGGACGATATAGTCTACGATGTCGGTATAGATGGGATCGAAGCCCCGCATGGACTGGGCAGCGGGGCGGTCGGTGGGCACCAGATCGACGAAGTCGCGGCGCTCGACCTGTAGCACCGCGCGTGGATTCTCCTCGACGGGCTGGGCGGTCGTCACGACGTAGGGGGGATCGGTGGGGTTGCTGGCGTGGGCTGAAGATTTATTGGCCATGGTGCCTCTCCGCCGCGAACACGCGGCTGCGATATTGCATTCCGCCGGAGCTGAGGCCGACACTTCAGGCTTTGGCTTTGCCGGACTCCGCCGAGCATGCCCCGCGTCGTCGGCGGCGGCAAGCCGGCGGTGCGGTGGAGTGCAACGGCAGAAATCGCGGCCGTTTCGTGCTGCCGCAGCACGTTGCGGATGAAAATGTCCGCATATTGCTTCTTGATCCTGTAGGACGCCTGGCGCTCCGGCCAGAAATCCTTCAGATTTATCATCACAAGGAGTTCCACGCTGCGGACGATGGCGGCAGCCGGAACGTGAGGGTCATCGGGATCTGGTTAGTCGAGTGTCTCGATCAGATGCTCGTGCCCGCTGACCAAGCTGTCCACACCGCCGCTGGAACGGGTCATGCCTTCAAGACAGAGGCTCGCCTTGAAGCCGCGCTTTCTGCCCCAGATCAGGCCGACCGAGTGGAATTATATGATCGACATCCATGGCGCTTAGGCGGCGGGGCGATATCGCTTCATGCAACGGCACCGGTCGGGCATGGAAAACAATCGCAGCGAAGAGTTCGATGCGCCGTTTGCCCGCATCGACCGCGTCGACCGCATCGACCGCATGGGGCCGGATCGCCTTGATATCTACTGGATGCGGCATACCGGCAAATGGTGGCGGCTCCACGCCGGCGTGACGCTTGCCGAAGCGCTTCGAATCCTCGAAACGAATGGCGTCCTGCATCCCGCCTGACCCCCATTAGGATGGCCGCGTCCATGAGCGAATATCAGTATTACGAATTCCAGGCGATCGACCGGCCGCTCAGCGCGGCGGATCAGGAAGCCCTGCGGGCTGTGTCGACTCGGGCGCGGATCACGGTCACCAGTTTTACGAACTCGTATGAATGGGGCGACTTCAAGGGCGATCCGGCCAGACTGATGGAGACTTGGTTCGACCTGCATCTCTATCTGGCCAACTGGGGTTCGCGTCGGCTGATGATCCGATGGCCGGCGCGACGGGTCGACCGGAATCTGCTCGGCGCCTTTCTTGGTGAGGGCGATTGCGCCGCGCTGCGGAGCGCCGGCCAGAACCTTATCTTGGACGTCGGCGTCGACGACGTGGAATCCGAGGACTGGGATGATGGCTCGGGCTGGCTGGCGGCACTCGCGCCGCTGCGCGCCGACGTGCTCGGGGGCGACCTGCGGCTGTTCTATCTCCTCTGGTTGACCAGGGTCCAAGCCGAAATATTCGAGCCTGATGAACCCGAGCCCATGGCGGGTATCGGGCCGATCACGGGCGCCCTGGAAGCCTTCGCCAACTTCTTCGACATTGATCGCGACCTGGTCGCGGCGGCCGCTGAACGTTCCGCCGACCCGCTCGCTGGACAACCGGCGTCATCGGAGGCAGTCAGGCTGATCATCGCCGGGATGACCGACAGGGAAAAGACCGACCTGCTCGGGCGCCTGTTCGACGGCGACGCGCACGTGGCGAGCGAACTGCGCGGTTTTGTCCGTCAGCGTCTGGCGTCTGAAATCGAAATCCCACCCGTCGCCACGCGCACGGTCGGCCAACTGCGCGTCCGCGCCGAAGCGATCCGGCAGGCGCGCGAACGCGCCCAAGCAGAAAAAGTCGCCGCCGAGCAAAGACGGCGCAAAGAGGAGGCCGAGCGGTCGCGCCGCGCACGCCTTGACGCCATCCGCCGACGCGGCGAAAGCGTCTGGCGCGAGATCGAGGCCGAGGTCGAGCGCCGCAACGCAACCGGTTATGACAAGGCCGCCAGCCTACTCCTCGACCTACGGGCGGTCTCCGAGGAAAAGGGCACGCGCGAGGATTTCGTCCGTCGCCTGCGGGCGATACGCGACCGGCATGCCCGCAAGGAGCGGTTCATCGAACGGCTGGCGAAATTGGGATAGCGTGACGGGTCGCCGAGTAGGCTGGGCGCTGGGGCAGGCACCGGATGCCAGGATGGGGAGAAAATGGGCGATTGGCCGCTGAACGAGGGTTTCGGGCTTGGAGGGGCAACGGCTGTTGTACTTGCTCTTGAACTTGCCAAGCGTGATGACGGTCCGAGGCGCGATCGCTCCATTCGCGGCGCCATTCAGATCGTTGCGAAGCTGGTTGCTCTTGTCGAGCACGAAATCGAACGACCGCCGCAGAAATTGATCGCCTTCGGCATAGATGCTTTCGATCTTCGCACCGCCAAACACGCGCAGCCAGGACAGGCGCCCGACCCCCTTGCCGCCCAGGCCGATTTTCTGACAGCTGTCCGGGGTGCGGAAGGACCGGTAATTCTCGTCGGTGAAACCGATCCCATTATCCTCGATCTTGAAGCCGATCACCTCGCTGCTGTCGCGGAGTATGGTGATCTGGATGCGCCCTTCGCTGGGGGCGTCATCGCCGCACCGGAGATTGACGGCATGGAGCGCGTTGCTGAATGCCTCCATCAGCGCCAGCAACGCGTTGGTTTCCGAGGGCTTCAGCGGCAGGCGATTGACCCGCCCAACGATGTCGCTGACCAGATCAGCCCTGACCGTTCCCCTTGCTTGGCGATGGGCCGAACACCTCCGCCGATAGCCCGGCGGCCATGGCTTTCGCCTTGGCGGCGGCGGCGTCGAGGGCGCGGGCGAGGGATTCGAGGCGCTGGGCCTGTTCGGCGAAGGTGGTTTGCAGCGGGAGGGGGGGTAGTATCGCAGGGAACGTCGTTAAAACGGCTGTTTCTAACTTCTTCGTTCCGTGCGCGGATTCCCGTACTTTGCCAAGCAGATAGCCATGCGTTGATTGGAGTAACCATCGGAGGAATGTGGGGTTAAGGGATTGTTGCGGCATCAAGGCTTTCATGTCCTGGTTGAGCGTAACCGCAATACTGTTCATTCGGATCGGCACGGTATGTGCGAGGATCATACCGCGTACGACAATTAGGATGCTGTTCGGAGAAACCAGCCGCACAGGCGAGGCGCACATCGCCGCTTCAGTAATCTTATCCTCGCTGTCTGAGATGACAGCGGGTTTCATGTCCTTCGGCGACACCCACGGAATATTGCCGTCCCAAAACTCTGGTCTTGCCTTGGACGGCGTGCCGCCACCGACCATTGAAATGTGCTCGCCGAGCGGTTCGACCGGCCATCCCTTCGGATTGGTCGCGGGGTCGCCGAAGGTATCCGCAAAGAGGGCGGGGATGATGGCGCGGGCCTTGGCGCGGGCGGCGTCTGTGCTGCGCCTGATCTCCGCCGCCCTGTCCAACAACCCCACAATCCGCCGCTGCACGTCGAGTGGTGGGAGGGGAAAGCGCAGCGACTCGAGAAAGCCGTTCGTAAGGCTGTGAACCGTTGCGCCTTTCTTGACGCCAATCCGAAGGATTTGAGCTTCTTGGCCCTTCAGCATCCAGAACAGGAACGCGGGGAGCAAAGAACCATTCTTCGGCGTAATCGCTTTGATGTCCTGGTTAAACGACACCTCTCTCGCGAGCGTGGCAACGGGAAATGTGTGCGCCAATATCCCAGACCGAACTACGGCAAGGACCGAATTCGTTCCCACGATCCTGGCCGCGCTATTGGAAACAGCGGCGCCCGTGATTTTGTCTTCGGCATCCGCGACGTGGTTGAACTTCATGTCCTTGGGTGAGACCCAAGGGATATCGCCGTCCCAAAACGCAGCGTTCGCCTTGCTTGGCGTTCCTCCGCTTGACAGGGTAGCAACGTCAGAAAGCTTCACCACGGTCCACACACTCACGCCACCGGCGCCCCGAGTTCAGCCGCCAGCGCCTCGATGTCGCCAAGGATCGCCGCAGTCTCATCGCGTAACTCCGCTAGCAATTTGCGTGGATCGCGATGCTCCGCCGCTTCCCGACTTTCGGGCCGGTAGCGTGAGGCGGAGAGGTTGAAATCCTCCCGCTCGATGGTGGCCGCGTCCGCGAACCACCAATTTTCCGGCCATGGTTTTTCGGCGTCGCGCTTCTGCCAATCCGCCCACATCTCGACACGGCTGTCGAAGCCGGCGATCAGGCCCGGCAGATCGTCGGCCTCGATCGGCTGTTCGTGGTTGGCGTCGAGCTTGAAGCCGTCATTGCTGGCGTGCAGGAACATCACCCGCTCCGTCCGACCGCCCTTGGCGAACACGAGGACAGAAGTTTTCACCCCCGAATAGGGCTGAAACACGCCGCCCGGCAGCGACAGCACCGCCTCCACCCGGTTGTTCTGCATCAGGATGCGGCGCAGTTCCTTATGCGCGCCGGTCGAGCCGAACAGCACGCCCTCCGGCACCACCACGCCGCAGCGCCCGCCGGGCCGCAGATTGTCGATCATGTATTTGACGAACAGCAGTTCCGTCGCCGTGGACGTGCCGATGCGCACGTCATCGACGATGCGGTCACGGTCCAGCCGCCCGGAAAAC
Organism: Rhodospirillales bacterium; assembly: GCA_037442565.1. GTDB lineage: Bacteria > Pseudomonadota > Alphaproteobacteria > Acetobacterales > Acetobacteraceae > PALSA-911. The sequence goes on along the minus strand of JBBIQA010000118.1, from coordinate 5,683 downwards.
GGCGGGTTGGCCAACACCACGTCGTAGCCATCCAGCGGCAAGCCCTTCTCCGCCTTGGCCTGACGGTCGAAGCTGGTGGTCAGCACGTTGCGCTTGAGGATGCGCACGTCCGGCAGGCCGCGCAGGGCGAGGTTCATGCTGGCGAGGCTGACCATCTTGGGATCGACGTCGTTGCCGTAGAAGGTCGCGGTTTGCAGCTTGCGCCATTGACCGGCGTTCAGCCGGTCGCCATAGCCGCGCTCGAATTTCTTGCCCTCCAGTTCGGCCACGTCGCGGCCATTGGCCGAGGAATTAACGAGGCGGATATGCTCATAGGCCGCCACCAGGAACCCGGCGGTGCCGGCGGCGGGGTCATAGACCGTCTCGCCGATCTTGGGGTCCACCAGATCGACGATGGCGCGGATGATGTGGCGCGGAGTACGGAACTGACCGAGCTCGCCGGCCTGCTTGATCTGGCGCAGCACGTGCTCGAACAAATCGCCCTTGGTGTCCGGGTCCGCCTGTTCGAGCCGCAACTCGTTCACCAGCGTCACGATCTGGGTCAGCACGGTCGGCTCGTCGATGGACAGCCGCGCCTGCGCCATGAAACTCATGCCAAAGGCGTCGCCGATGGTGGCGAAAAACGGGAACACTTCGTCGCGCACGAAGGTGACAAGCTGTTCGCCAGACATGGCGTTGGCCCAGATCGACCAGCGCATCCGCTCGCGCGGCACCGCCTCCACGCCCTTGCTCGGCGCGTTCAGGGGATTGCGCAGCGTCCAATCGCCCGCAAAGAGGGAGGTGTATTCCCGCTTGGTGGCCTTGGCCTGGCGCAAATTGGCGCTGTCGATGCCCTCGATCATGTAGAAGAAGAACAGGAAGCTGAGCTGTTCGGCGTTGGACAGCGGATCGGGATAGCCGCCGCCATAGAGATAGTCGCGGATCTGATCGACCTTGCGGCGCATGTCGGGGGTGAAGGGCATGGGTGGCCTTAGTTCAGGGGTTTGTCGGGCCGGGTCGCATCACCGCCGGGTGCTGATTGGGATGCGATGCCGAACACGGCTTCGTTCATGCTGCTCAGGATGCGTTCGAGCTCCGCCTCGCCGCCGAAGACGGCGCGGGCGCGCTCGAAGCCGCCGTTCATGGACAGCGGTGGCGCGTCGAAGCGCCAGCTATCGAACACGGTCAGTTCGGCGGCATTCGCCTTGATCTGTTCCTTGACCAGATGCAGCACGCGCAACTGATCCGAGTTGAAATTCTGGCCGTTCAGCCCAGTCTTGTTCAACCAACTCTCGAATGCGCCGCCGAACGCTTCCGCGCGGGCCTCATCGACATCCATGAAGGCGTGCCCGGTTTCATCGACGGTGACCCATTCGCGCGTGGTCGGGTCGATTTCGTCATGCACGTCCAGCATCAGCAACCGCCTGGAAGGGCCTGCCGGCGGCTTGCCCTCGCGCACGACGATAACGCCGCCTTCGCCGGGCGTCTCATCGTCGCCATGGCGCAGCGTAACCCCCGTGAAATCCCACATGGTGAAGCGATCCTTGCCCGGCGCCAGCCGCGTGCCGCGACCGCGCATCTGCTGATAAAGGATCGAACTATGGGTGAAGCGCGCCATCACCAGGTTGCGCACCTCCGGGCAGTCGAAGCCAGTATCCAGCATGTTCACGCTGACCAGGATTTGCGGGAACTCCTCTTTCTTGAAGCGCTTGATCTTGGCCGGGCCGTCCACGCTGTCGTCCGGCCCCATGCCGGAGACGACGAAATCGGCGTAGCGCGTTGTGGGGCTGGGTTTCTTGTCGGCGAACAAATCGTCGAACATGCGCGCCAGCGTTTCGGCATGTCGTTTGGTGACGGCGAACACGATGGTCTTGCCCCAGTCGGGTGCGCGGCGGATGCCGTTCGGGCTGGTGTATCCGTTCTCCAAAATCTCGCGGAATTCACGCACCATGGCGCGGTTGCGCTCGGGGATGGTGAACTTCCGCTTCAAGGCCGATGGATCGACGATGATCGGATCGCGGTCGGCGAACAGCCGCTCCAACTCGGTGCGGGTCGGCGCATCGAGGGCGGCCCAATCGATGTCACTGCGCGCGACCGAGAAGCCATCCGTCGCCGCCGTGCGCGCGGTCATGGCGCGGTAAATCTCGTAGTGCACAAGATGCCCGTCCGCGATCGCTTCGGACATGCTGTAGCTGTAGGTCGGGCGGCTGACCTCGAAGAACCGCAGTGTGTCGCGGATCGCGGCGCGGTCTTCATCATCCACGTCGTGTGCGTCCTACATGACGCAGGGTGTGGCGGTCAGACCTACCTTGATGCCGTCAAAATGGTCGAGCGCGCGCCGCCATTGGCCGTAAATACTGCGGTGGCACTCGTCGATGACGATCAGGTCGAAATAGCCGGACGAGTATTTCTCATATTCGTTCACCAGCGTTTGCAGCGTGACGATGGTGACGCGCTTTTCGTCCTGGAAGCGGCGGCCGGTACGCGGGACGCGGTAGCAAGGCAGATGCGGTAGATGCTCCGCGAAGGCGTCTTCGGCCTGTATCGCGAGCGTATTGCGATCGACCACGAACAGCGCACGCGTTGCCCAGTTCGCTTCGAACAGGCGCTTTATGAATGCAGCCGCCGTGCGGGTCTTGCCGGTGCCGGTCGCCATCTCGACCAGCATCTTCCGCCGCCCGTTGACGATCTCCCGGCATACCGCCTCGATGCACGCGCTCTGATGCAGACGGCCCCCGCCGCCGGCTATCGCGTGGTGAAGAAGCTCGACGCCAATGGCGAGCCGATCAGGGGCGACCGTGAGATCATCGTGGAAGGGGCCGCAACCGTCCGGCGCATCTTCCGCGCCTTCGTTGCCGGCAAGAGTCCCAAGGCGATCGCGGTCGAACTGAACAAGGAAGGTATTCCGGGTCCGTTGGGCCGCGCTTGGGGCGACACCAGCATCCGGGGCCACGTCTCACGCGGCACTGGCATCCTCAACAACGAACTCTATGCCGGCGTGCTGGTCTGGAACCGGCAACGCTTTGTGAAAGACCTGGCGACGGGTAAGCGCGTCTCACGCCCGAACCCGGAAAGCCGGTGGATCAGGGCGGAAGTGCCGCACCTCAAGATCGTGGACGATACGCTCTGGCAGGCGGTGCGGACGCGGCAGCAGAAAATCTCCGCTCTCTTGGGCGCCAACCCGGCGAACACGCGGGAGGGCAGGGCCAAGAGGCTGCATCTCGCCAACCGGCCCGTCTCCCTTCTTTCTGGCCTGCTCACCTGCGGCTGCTGCGACGGCAAGATCGGCATCCTGACGCTCAACCGCGATGGCTGCTTGAAACATCATCGGTGAGGAACATGCGACAACAATCGCACTATCACGCGCGAGAAGATCGAGGCGCGCGTGCTGACGGGCTTGCAGGACCGGCTTGTGTCATCCGAGGCCGTGGCCGAAGCCGCGCGCGCCTATGCGGAAGAGATGAACCGGCTGAACCACGACCGGCGGGCGCAGGCCGAGAGCGGCCACCGGGGGCTTAAAAAATTGAGCGCGCCATTGCCAGCATCATGTCCGCGATCGAGGACGGGATGTATCAGCCGTCGATGAAGGCGCGGATGGACGAGCTTGAGCGACAGAAGGCGGAGATCACCGACCGTCTCGCGCAGGCTCCTGCCGACATACCCGACATGCATCCCAACGTCGGCAACATCTACCGCCAGAACGTGGTGCGGTTCACCAAGACGCTGGACGACCCGGACGGCGGCCGGGAAGCGGCTCAGGCGCTCCAATCGCTCATCGGCGAGATCGTTCTCATGCCCGGCATCAAGCGCTGCGAGGTCCATGCCGAGCTACGCGGCGAGCTCATGGGAGTCCTGGATTTCGTGAATGCTGAGAAAATCCAATGGTCTAGCCGTTTTATGCCAGCAGTGGCCGCGTGTCCCTGAATTGAACCTGCTGGCGGCCACGGGGCACGGTTATGGGCGTGTGGCAATAATTTCCCAATGCCCAGTTTCATCGCACCCGGCGCGCCAAGGAAGTCAATGGGTTAAATCGAGGAGGGCCGGCGGTCTGACACTTTGGTCTGATACTAGGCCCTTGGCGATGACTTTCCCATCGGTAAAGGCCGTTGGTATCGCGCGCCGGGTTGGCGCGATGCAGGGTCCGATCGAGCACCTTGGAGCGGGACAGCGGCAGGTTGGTCATGCAAACGCCTGATCAGAAACCGGCGGGGCGCATATCGAGCGCCACGGCCGCCTCATACGCGGCGGCGATGCGCAGCACCATATCGTCCCGATGCAGGCCGCCGGCGATCTGCAGCCCGAGCGGCAGGCCGTGGCCGTCGCGGCCCATCGGCACGCTGATCGCGGGCGTGCCGGCGAAATTGGCAAGGATCGAGTAGCCGCCGGCATTGTCGGGCGGGCGGGTATCGAACGCGGGCGCGGCCTGGGGCGTGGCCGGCGAAACGATTGCGTCGTATTCGGCGAGGCACTGGTTCATCTCGAACGCCGCCGTCTCGATGATCCGATCAGCGCCCAGCAGTTTCATCGCGCCCATGCGCGCGCCGAAGTCGAGATAGGCTTTCATGTCGTCGGAAAAACGATGCGGCTCCTTGGCATACAGCGCGCCGTGGATGAAGGCGGCCTCGGCCTCGACGCGCAGGAAGCCGGCATAGCGGCCGAGCACGACGTCGTAGGTCGGCTGACGCACCGTCTCGATCCGCGCACCGAGGTGGCGCAGCGTGTCCAGCGCGGCGGCGAAGGCGTCGAGGATTGCGGGTTCGGTGGTTTCGGCGGCGAAATTCTCCAGCACCGCCAGGCGCAGCCCGTCCAGCCGGCCGGGTGCGGGCGGCGGCGCGACGGCGGGGCCGTGGCGGGAGCCGGCGCAGTCCGGATCGAAGCCAGCCAGCGCGCCCAGCAGCAGCGCGCAGTCGGCGACGGTGCGGGTCAGCGGGCCGACATGGTCCAGGCGGTAGCTCAGCGGCACGACGCCGCCGGTGCTGACCAGCCCGAAACTCGGCTTCAGGCCGGCGAGCCCGCAATAAGAGGCCGGGATGCGCACCGATCCGCCGGTATCCGTGCCCAGAGCGGCGGCGCACAGACCGGCGGCGACCGCCGAACCCGACCCGCCCGAGGACCCGCCGGGCGAATGCCCCGCCCGGTGCGGATTGAAGCACCGCCCGTGATGGGCGTTGTCGGTCGTCGCACCCAGCGCGGCCTCGTGCATGTTCAGCTTGCCCAGGATCACCGCGCCGGCCGCCCGCAACCGCGCTGTCACCGCCGCGTCCCGCTGGGGCAGGCGCCAGGGCGTGCCGCCTAACCCGTTGGAGGTGGGCACGCCGGCGACGTCGATATTGTCCTTCAGCGCGATCGGGATGCCATCCAGCGGACCAAGCCGGCGCCCGGCGGCGGCGCGTTCGGCGGCCTGGCGCGCCTCGGCCAGCGCGCTGTCGGCCAGGACCGTGATGAAGGCGTTCAACGCCTTGCCGGGTCCGGCGATGCGATCGAGGCAGGCCTGCGTCAGCGCGACCGCCTCCGTCTCCCGCGCATCGAGCATGGCGGACAGGCGGGTGATCGGCAGCAAGGCAAGGTCGACCATAAACGGTTTCCGGTTCAACGATCCAACAACGCTAATGCTCTGACCCAAGCATAAGGTTTAGCATGTGTCAGTGCACTAGGCCGTGTGGACGGAATCCCTGCTATGCTTTTCTGACGGGTTCTCGAATCG
>JBBIQA010000117.1:0-14529 GCA_037442565.1 Rhodospirillales bacterium | reverse complement strand
ACCGCAAGCTGCCCGACAAGGCGATCGACGTGATCGACGAGGTCGGCGCCTCGCGCATGCTGCTGCCCGAGAACAAGCGGCGCAAAACCGTGACGCTGAAGGATGTCGAGGAGATCGTCGCCAAGATCGCCCGCATCCCCGCCAAATCCGTATCGTCGGACGACAAGGAGACCCTGCGCAACCTCGAACGCGACCTGAAGGCGATGGTGTTCGGCCAGGACAAGGCGATCGAGGCGTTGTCGGCCGCCATCAAGCTGGCCCGCGCCGGCTTGCGGGAAGTGGAAAAGCCGATCGGCAACTACCTGTTCTCCGGCCCCACCGGCGTCGGTAAGACCGAGGTCGCCCGCCAGCTCGCCAGCGTGCTGGGCATTGAGATCATTCGCTTCGACATGTCCGAATACATGGAACGGCACTCGATCTCCCGGCTGATCGGCGCCCCGCCCGGCTATGTCGGCTTCGACCAGGGCGGCCTGCTGACCGACGCGATCGACCAGCACCCGCACGCGGTGCTGCTGCTCGACGAAATCGAGAAGGCGCATCCGGACCTGTTCAACATCCTGCTGCAGGTCATGGATCACGGCAAACTGACGGACCACAACGGTAAGACCGTCGATTTCCGCAACGTCATCCTGATCATGACGACCAATGCCGGCGCGTCGGATCTCGCCAAGGAAGCCATCGGCTTCGGCCGCGAGGCCCGCCAGGGCGAGGATGAGGATGCGATCAAGCGCCTGTTCACGCCGGAGTTCCGCAACCGCCTGGACGCCAATATCGGCTTCGCCCCGCTGACACCGGAAATTGTCGGCCGTGTCGTCGAGAAGTTCGTCATGCAGCTGGAGGCCCAGCTAGCCGACCGCAACGTGACGATCGAGCTCTCCTCGGCCGCGAAGGAATGGCTCGCCGAGCGCGGCTACGATCGCCTGTATGGCGCCCGCCCGCTCTCGCGCGTCATCCAGGAGCACATCAAGAAACCGCTGGCGGAGGAATTGCTGTTTGGCAAGCTGACCAAGGGCGGCGCCGTGAAGGTGACCATGAAGGACGGCAAGCTCGATTTCGAATACATGGAAGCGAGCCTGCCCGCCCTGCCCAAGCCCGAGGGCCCCGAAGGCGAGGACGATGGCGGCTCGGATAAGGAGCAGGAAATCGTCGAGTAATATCGGCAGACCGTACGGAGGCTGGGGCGCCTTGCCCCAGCCTAACCCAGCACCCGGGCATACACCTCGCGCAGGCGGGCCTGGTAGGCGGCCATGCTGAAGCCCGCGGCCTGCACCCGCCCGCGGACGGAGAGTTCCCCCAGCAGGTCGGCATCGTTGTCCAGCCGGCGGATCGCGCCCGCCATCGAACTGACATCACGCGGATCCACCAGCAGCGCCGCATCGCCCGCCACCTCCGGCAAGGAGGTCACATTGGACGTCATCACAGGCGTTCCCAATGACATCGCCTCCAGCACCGGCAACCCGAAGCCCTCGAACAACGACGGAAACAGCAGTGCCCGCGCCGATCGCATCAGCGCCACAAGCTGACTGAACGGCAGGTAGCGGATCCGCCGCACCCGGTCGAACCGGGAGATGGTTGCATCGGCGATGCGGTAGCTGGAAAACCTCGGATCGCGTATCCGCTCCAGGTCGGCATCGTTCTGCCACCCCTGCCCGCCGGCGATCACCAGCGGCCGGCGCGATCCCGAGGCCGCATACGCATCGATCAGCCGGACGACATTCTTCTTCGGCTCCAGCGCGCCGATGAACAGATAGAATTCCCCGCGATCGAGCCCGAACAGATTGGCAACCTCCCCGGCCACCTCGTCCTCCGGCCGTGCCAGCAAGGCCGGCGGCAGCGTCACCGCCTGATAGGTGTTGGTGATCCGAGCCTCGGGAACGCCGAACAGCGCCATGATGTCCCGCCTCGAGTACTCCGACACAGTGACGATGTGGTCCGCGGCCGCGAGGTGCTTGCGGATCAGGCGATAGAAATACCGCTTGTTGTCCAGCGTCATGTAGGGCAGTCGCAACGGCACCAGATCGTGGATCGTCACGATATTGGCACAGCCCGCGACCCGCACCGGCAATGGATGCGTGGCGTGGAACAGCGCCGGCGCCGTCGGCAGCCGCACCTGGGCCAGGCGCCCGTAGACATGGAAGTGCACCCGAGCGGCGTTGAACAGCCGGCGCGCCACATAGGTCCGGTCGAACGGCACCGCCTCCGCGGTATCCCGAACCACGGTGTCCCCACGCTCCAGAACGCCGGGACGATAGCCGAACGGCGCCCGGCAAACGCCTTTCACGGCGCTGGTGACCGGTTCCAGCCAGGGCAGACGGGGTGCGGCCGGCGTGTCGTACAGCCGCACCTGCGACAGGATCGGATCCGCCGGATCGATCCTCACATCCGCGCTGACCAGCGCATCCGCCCGAAAGCCGGCCTGGCGTGCCGCCGCGGCCAGGTTCCGGGCATAGGTGGCAATGCCGGTGCCCATCCGGTACGCCGTTTCGCTCTGGTCGAAGAGGACCGCGCCCGTCATGTCCGGCTAGGCGCCAGGAGCCGCGAAGAACAACAGCCAGTCCTTCCCGACATGAACGGTCAGAACCTTGTCGACAGAAACTTTTTTTGCGGCGCCATCGAAATCGATCGACGCGACGTCGCCGTAGACATCGAGCAATCGTCGCAAGAACCTGGCCGGATCCGCGTATCGCGCCGCATTGAACTCCAGTATCAGCGCCGGCGGCCTGACCCGCAGCAGATCCGTCATGCCCGCAATGATGTCCTCCTCGCCGCCCTCCGCGTCGATCTTGATCAGATCGGCATGCCCGAGATCCACCAGCAGCCGGTCGACACTGGTCAACGCCACCGGATGCCTCATCCCGCGGCGGCCGTCCAAAGTTCCGCCGACATAGGCGTTCTTCGGCTCACCGTCCGGAACAAACAACTCCACGCTGCCGGCAGGCACGGCCCCGAGCGCCGCCTCGACCACTTGTACATGTCCGGCGAAACCATTCAGTAGCACCGACTCGCGCAACAGCGCGGCCGCTGCCGGGTTCGGTTCCACCGCCAGCACGTGGCCGGAATCGGTTACCATGTCGGCCATCAGCATCGTGTGATAGCCGTAGTTCGCACCTACATCGATGGCGCGCATGCCGGCCTTCAACGTGCGGGCCAGAAACTGGGTCAGCCAGATTTCCCAAAACCCGTCCATCATAACATGGCAGCCGAAGCCACGGTCCGAGCTGTGCAGGAACAGCTTGTAGCGGGTCAATGCCCTCGCCAGCACGACGCCGCCGCCGAGATACACCGTCCGCGCCCGCGCGCCCACCGCCCGCTCGACCTCTCCACGGCTGAGCGTCGCAATGTTGTCGGGATAGAGTTCATCCACGAGAGCGCTCCCGCCATCCAAAAAACATTAAATGAACACCATTCCACAAGACAGTCCTCGCTTCTGTTTTCATTTTTTATCTATTCTGTTCACTTGGGTTAATGACTGGGTAATCCTGATAAGTTATTGAATTTTATTCAAGTTAATTCTTGACCGATCCCGAATAGAACCATATGAATTACATACAATCGGGGCCCTGCCCGTTTGCGCGAAGATTTCCAACCGAACAGGATCAACCGGCTTTGCGCCCACGGCATTCATTGACCGCCACTCTGGCCTCCCTCTGCCTGCTGGCGGGTTGCGCAACCTTGCCGGGATCGGGCCCGTCGCGGACCGACATGATGACCGAAGCCGAGGCAACCCAACGCGCCTTCACGCTTGTTGAACTGGACAAGGCCGTGATCGGTGTTCTCGCACAGGACAGGTCCGCCTCCCTGCAAGGCAGTTTCGGCGACTACCGCCCATCGCAGGAACAGGTGATCGGCATCGGGGACGCGCTGCAGATCACCATCTGGGAAGCCGGGCCGGGCGGCCTTTTTTCGGCTCCGGTCGTGGATCGCTACAGCCCCGGTTCGCGCTCCGCCTCGATCCCCGAACAGGTCGTCGGCCGGGACGGGGCCATCACCGTCCCCTTCGCCGGCCAGGTTCCGGTCGTCGGACGCACGCCCCACGACATCGAACGCGTGATCACGGCCAGGCTGGCCGACAAGGCCATCGATCCACAGGCTCTGGTGACGGTAACCCGCAATGTCAGCAACACCGTCACGATCATGGGCGAGAGCAGCGGCGGCGCCCGGGTTCCGCTCAGCCTGCGCGGTGATCGTCTGCTCGACATCATCGCCACCACGGGCGGCGCGCACGCGCCGCCGCAGGACACCATGATTGTTCTGGAGCGCAAGGGCAGCATCGCCCGCGTCCCTCTGCTGGCGGTACTGGACAATCCCAAGGAAAATGTCTTCCTGCGTTCGGGCGATATCGTCACCCTGCTGCGGGACCCGCAATCCTTCACGGCGATCGGCGCTACCGGGCGCAACGGCATCGTGCCGTTCGAAACGACAGGCCTGACGCTGGACGAAGCCCTGGGACGCGCCGGTGGATTGCTCGACGAACGGGCGGATCCTGCCGGCGTGTTCGTTATTCGCTACGAAACCCCCCAAACGGCGGCAGCGGTCTCACCCGGCAACGCCGTTGCCCCATCGCCGGACGGCGCGCCCGTCGTCTATCACCTGAACCTGCGCGACCCCGGCGCGCTTTTTCTCGCACGCCGGTTCCCGATGCGGAAGAAGGACATCCTCTACGTCTCCGACTCGCCCTATACCGACGTGCAGAAAGTGCTGAACCTGGTCAACCTGTTGACCTCGCCCGCCATCAGCGGCGCAACCATCCACAACGCCATCAAATGACCGCCCGTCGATGGCTTCCCACCTGAACCGGCGAATTGCCTCGTTGCGCTCCTCCGAAGCCATGCAGCTACTGATCGCCGGTACGCCGGGAAGTCTGTTCGATCTGGTGTGCGAGCTCCTGGCCAGGGCCGCCGAGCTGCTTCCCGGCACGATCATTCGCAGCCATTGCGGCCCCGATGACACCTGGGCCGCGGATCCCGAGGCATCCGCCGGCTCGCTGCATCTTTTCATCACGAACTACCCTGCCAGATCCTACCTGGACGCCGTCCGAGACGGCAGGCTGCCGGCGATCGTCGTTATCGACACTCCGCTGCGTTGCTTCACCGATCTGCGCGAGGCCGGCCACGAAGCCATGGCTACCGTGCGGAACCTGTCGGCATGCGCGGCCCAAATCGGCGAGTTGTCCGCCAGCCCGGCTGCCTGCCTCCTCGGCCCGGAAACACGGCAAAGGCCCGCCGAGGCGCTGCGTACGATCCTCGGCCATTTGGGTTGGTTGCCGTTCGTGGATCACCCGGCCGCAATGGCGGACATTGGGTCCACCGATCTCACGCACGGGGTCGCATTGGCGGACGACGCAAACCTGATTCGCCACATTCTTGGCCCCGCCTTCCACTTCGCCATCACCGGCGTACGCCGCGCCGTCACATGGCCGCGTTCATGCCTGTTCCAAGGAGATCAGCCAGGCCAGTCCGCGCCCGCCATCCTGGACCTGACCGGGCCTGCCCGGGTGATCGTCTACGGGCCCTATTTCCATCTCGCACCCGGGCGTTGGATCGCCACCGCGCAAATGGCCTTTTCCTCCGGCGCCTGTGGGATGAACCTCGCCCTGGAGTTTCACGGAACCGTGCCGTTGGGCAACTGCCGCTTTCCGGTCGAGCACGCCGGTGTGTTCCGGGTCGACCTGCCCATCGCCATCCCCTCCGCGAGCGAGGCCATCGAACTCCGGCTGGTCTTGCAGCAAGGCGCGATCGAGGGTCATCTGGGCCTGGACGACATCCACCTCATGCCCGCGGGCGATTGATCAAATCGTTGCATAGATACTGCAGGCGCGCTTCACATCACTGAACACGCGCCCGCGCCCGTCCTTCAGCACCAGGGCATGGCTGCAATATTCCTGTACGACATCCAGCGCATGCACCGCCAGGATCATGCCGCAATGGCGACGGTTCTCGAAGATCTCGCGCTGGCATTTGTCCTGAAACCGCCGGTCGCCCACCAGGATCACCTCGTCGATCAGCAGGCACTCGAAATCCACCGCCAGCGAGATGGCGAAGCCGAGGCGCATGCGCATCCCGCTGGAATAGAACCGCACCGGCTCGTACAGCAGGCGGCCCAATTCCGTGAAATCCGCCACGAAATCGAACATCGCCGGAAATGGCACGTTATAGATGCGGGAGATGAAGCGCATGTTGTCGTAGCCGCTCATCTCCCCCTCGAAGCCGCCGCCGAGCGCCAACGGCCAGGACATGTACAGCCCCCGGTGCACCCGCCCGCTGGTCGGTTGCTGCAACCCGGCCAGAATCTGGATCAGCGTCGATTTCCCCGCGCCGTTGCGCCCGAGCACGGCCAGCCGCTCGCCCCGCTCCACCCGGAAACTGATGTCGTCCAGCACGCGGCGCACGCCATGCTCGGTGGCAAATTCCTTGACCAGGTTCCGCGCGATGATGGCGCTTTGGCCGGAGTCCGATGGCGCGGCCGGTACCGCGGAACGCCACGGCGCGCGCGGCAGCATGGCATTCATCGTCCTGAAGCCGCGGGCCGCGCCGCCATCTGAACCGGACGGAACACCCGGAATATCGCCAGCCCCGCCAGGAACACACCCAGGGTCCAGACAGCCCGGCGCGGACTGAAGGCTTCATCCGCCGCGCGGGGTTCCGCCACACGCTCCAAATAGGCCTGCTGGCGCTGCGAATCGACGCGCGCCGCTTCCCGCAGATTGAGCGCGGAGACAAAGCTCTTGGCCGCGAAATCGCGATCCAGCAGCAGCCGCTCGTACTCCGCGATCTGCGGTGCCAGCGAGCCTTGGCTGCCGGCCAACGCGCCGCGCTCATGATCGATCTGCCCCTGCAATGCCCGGATGCGCTCACGCAGTGGAAGTATTTGTGGCGAATTCGGCGAGGCATTCACCGTCACGTCCAACTGCGCCGACGCCTCCACGGCCTGCAGAGACAGCGCGGCAATGGTGGAGGTCACCGTCTGGGACAGCAGGGTCGGATCGACCATTTTTTCCCGCCGGCGGAATTCCGTGAGCCGCTCCTGCGCCTCGCGCGCCTCGGACCGACTGCGCGCCACCTCCCGCTCGGCCAGCCGCACTGCGTCGCTGCGCGACCGTTCGTTCAGCCGGTTGACCAGCGTCTCGGCCCCATCGATCAGCACAGTCGCCATGCGCCGCGCGTCTTCCGGGTCGAATGCCTGAACCCGCAGCGCGATCAGGCCGGTCGTGGTCTGGTAATCGACCGAAACAATGGATCGGTAGTACCGGTACAGCGCCTCGTCGCTGGCGCCGTTCAGCAAGCCCGGGAAACGCCACAACGGATCGCGCCGGTCGCGCGTCAACGCCTGGCGCAAACCCGCCTTGTCCAGCAGCAACCGCATCCCGTCGCGCGAGAGCATGAATTCGCGCACGGCATAGGCATCATCTCCGCCGACGCCCTTCGGACCCTCGTCCAACGAAAATCCGGACGTGGCGGCCGGGCTCAATGAGCTGCCGTCACGGACCAGCAACCGCGCTTCCGATACATAGCGGTCGGCAGCGACGAAACCGAGATACAGACCGGTCAGCACGGTCGGCAGCACCACGATCAGCATAAACCGAACCAGCTTCCCCCATCCGCTCCGCCCGGTCGGCGCTTCGGAGAAACCGACCATCCGGCCATCCAACGATGGCCGAGACAGCTCAACGAGCTGAACGGCATCCGTCCAAACGTGGGGGGCTTCAGGAGGCATCCGGGTACCCTCAGTTGGCCCGATCCCACCGCCAGGGCCTCTCGATATGCCCTTATAGGTTGTATTTATGACTGGCGTCTATATTAAATCGTGATATAAGCATTGCATGCACTCGTTTAACGAGACCGAAAGATGGCCAGGATTGCCGCCTGACGCCGCGAGCCGCGCCGGCGGCCTCCGATGGCCCGCTGGCACGGCACGGCCACTGGGGCGCCAGCTGCGCCTCGCGGCGCGCCTGTTGCTGGTGCTGATGCCCACCCTGGTCGCCGCGATCTATTTCGGCGCCATCGCGACCGATCGCTACGTGTCAGAGGCCAAGTTCGTCATTCGCACAGCCAGCAAGCCAGCCAACCTGCCCGGCGGCCTCACGGCGCTGCTGCAATTGGTCGGCCTGTCCCGCGCGCAGGACGATGCGCACGCGGTGCATGATTACCTCACCTCGCGCGACGCACTGCAACAGCTGACCGCCCGGGTGAACCTGCGCAAGATCTACGATCGGCCCGGGGCCGACTTCGTCGCCCGCTATCCTTCCATCTTCTACGGCCCATCGAACGAAGACCTGTATCGCTATTTCCAGCACATGCTGACCGTGGTCGTCGATCACGACACCGGCCTGACAACCATCCGCGTGGCGGCGTTTCAGGCGGCGGACGCGCAGCGCATGACAGGGGCCCTGCTTGAACTGGGCGAAGGCCTGGTGAACAAATTGAACGCGCGCATACAGGAAGACGCCCTTCGCCTCGCCCGCGCGGAACTGGCCCGTGCCGAGGCACGCCGCGTGGCGAGCCAGCTGGCCATCACCGCCTTCCGCAACCGCGAGCTGGTCCTGGACCCCGGCAAGAGCTCGGCAATGGTCGTGGACCTGATCGGCCAGCTCTCGACCCAGCTTTCGCAAGTGGCGACGCAGATCACGGAAACCGAGGGCAATTCCCCGCAGAGCCCGCAATTACAGGCATTGCGCCAGCGGGCCGCGGCGATCGAACGGCAGATCGGAATCGAGCGCATGCGCGTCGCCAATTCCTCCGATGGCCTGGCCAGTCAGGTGGCCGAGTATGAACGGTTGATGCTCGAGCGCGAGTTTTCAATCCGGATGCTGGAACATGCGGTCGCCGGCCTGGAGGCGGCGCGGGTCGAGGCAAGGCGCCAGCAATTGTTCCTCGAACGCGTGGTGGAGCCCGGCCTGCCCGACGAGGCCATGCTGCCGGAGCGTTGGCGCACCGTGCTGGAAGTGTTCGGGTTCAATGTGATCGGCCTGGCCATCGTGTGGCTGATCGGCACCGGCCTGCGGGAGCACGCCTCCGCCGCCCGCTGAGCCGGCCGACCGGATTCGAACGCCGGCGGGCAACCAGGCCTGCTCCGGGGCGCTAGCCGATCTGCACATGCCCCCGTATCCGCGACATCGCGGCCAGACCGACGATCGTCAGACCCGTGCACCAGGCGGTCAGGTACCAACAATCGTAATGGGTGACCACCGCCTCGCCAAAGATACCGGCGCGGAACAACTCGAAGCAGTGCACCATGGGATTGAGCAGAGCCAGCTTCCCGGCCTCCGTCGGCAGCCAGTCGACCATGAAGAACACCCCTGAAATCGGCAGCATGAGATACTGCGCCGGCTGGAAGAATTTTTCCGCCGGTTCCCAGTATTCCGTCCAGGTCACCATCAGCACCGCCGCGCTGCTTGCGAACCACGCCATGAACAGCCAGCCCGCCAGCATAAGCTTGGGTTCTCCCGGCAGTGGCACAACATGTGTGGCGGCGACAATGAAATAGATGACAAGCAAGGCAACGGTGCTCGACAGGAATTCCAGCACCAGACGAGCGACAAGGATATCGCCAAGAGAAATCGGCTGGTGATAGAGCAGACCGACATTCTTCTGGAACAAGCGCAGCGAGGCGTTGGTGATATGCCGCCACAGCGTTAATGGCAGGTAGCCGCTGAACACAAACATCACCATGGAAATCCCATGGACGATGGGTTCCTTCAGCAGGGACCACACGACCATGATCCCTGCCGTCAACATCATCGGCTCCAGCACGGCCCAGACAAATCCGAGGTGCCTTCGGCCGAACCGCACCATCAAGTCACGGATCACCAAAGCCTGAATGATGCGAACATGGTTTCCCATCCGCGCGATCATCGCGCCGTCTTCCGGCGCGGATTGAACGAGGCCGACAGGCGCTGGATCACGAAACCCCCTATGCTGCGCGCGAACGGATGATTCGCGATCATTGCTCATCGCGCCTGCAATGTCATTTCCAATTTCCCTGAACGGCAGAATTTTTTGGCATCCCACATGTAATCGTTAATGCTTTCCTGATGGCCATCTCGCCGAACTAGGAAAGTCGCATAATTCTTATTTCGAATATACGAATAATACACCCATGATGCACGCCGATTCACAAAACAAATAAGCGTCCATCGAAGCCGAGTTCGGGCTTGATTTCATGTGTTATTGGCGTGCAATCTACCTGAAGTAGCACCTGCAACCGCAAGGAGACCGAACGGAAATGCGGAATTTGGGGCCAGAAGCGGCCCAGGCCCATGCACGACGCGTCGCGAGCGGATTCTACGATCGTTTCTTATCGGGCGCGGCTGTTCTGGACATCGGATATCGCGGAACGACCTCGAACGCCGAAGCCATCACCGCGGCCGCCATCGGGGTGGAGCTCGATTACCCGGGCTATGACGGGCGGCGATTGCCGTTCGCCGACGACAGCCAGGATGCCGTGTTCGTCAGCCACGTGATGGAACATATACCTGACTACGAAAACGCCTTGTCCGATTGGTACCGCGTGGTGCGCACCGGTGGCTTCATCATCATTTGCGTACCCCACCACTACATTTACGAGCGCCGCCCCGCCCTGCCTTCGTTATGGAATCCCGACCACAAGCGGTTCTACACCGTCCCGAGTTTGCTGTCGGAGATCAACGCGGCACTTCCGGCGAACGGATACCGGATCCGCCACCTCTCGGAAAACGATGAAGGCACGGACCTTGCCGGGCCTCCCGACCAGGCGCCCGGCCAGGGCAGCTATGAGATCGAGATCGTCCTGGAGAAGATTGCCATCGCCCCCTACACCGGCTTGCTGGATCGCGCGATCCGCATGGAAGGCCATATCGAAAACCTGCACAACGAAATGATCGACGCCCTGGTCTCGACGGTCACCCATGAGCTGCCGCCGGCGACCCTGGATGCACTGGTCGCACGGTTCCAAACGTTTCCGCCGTGGTTCAAGGTCACCGCGGCCCTGGCAAGGACCCCTGCCAACGAGGGCGCCGTCGCGAGCCTGGTCGGTCAACTACTGCGACACGTCAGCGTTGACGAACCATGGTATGTGGCAATGAACGCCGATATCGCCGTTGCCTTGCAGAATGGGACCCTGAATTCGGCGGTGGATCACTGGCGAACCCAGGGTTATTTCGAAAACCGCGCGCCCCGTTGGTAGTTTCCAGGGAGCGGAAGGTCCAGCCTCGAAGATCATACCGATCGCGCGCCGCCCGGCGCGGCGGTGCCATCGAGTGACGTGCAAAGCAAGAATGCCGGGCTGGCCGGGCCGATCCTGGCAGACCGCCCGGAACCCTGTCGGAGTCTGAGGAGCCTTTCATGAGACACAACAACGACCGGTCCCGGTGGCTGAAAACACGCGCCGGCATCCCGGCCAAGAAGACCACCAGCGACAGCAGCCGGCCCGCGGCGCTGGCGGTCCGCTTCGACGCCAGCGCCATCCTTGCCGCAGGCGACGCGGCACGCGACAGCCGGGATTGGGCGAAGGCCGAGGCGAAATATCGCGAATATCTGACCCACGAACCCCAGGCCGATGATGTCTGGGTCCAGGTCGGCCATGCCCTCAAGGAGCAGGGCAACGGCCTGGAGGCGGAGCAGGCGTATCGCCAGGCCATTGCGCGAATGGACGTGCCGACAGACCCGCAGCTTCACCTGGCGCATCTGCTGAAGGATGCCGGCCGCACCGCCGATGCCCGCGCGCTGTTCGAGACGGTCAGATGCGCACTGAAAGGCCAGACCCGACCATCGCCCGATATCGATCTCGCGCTCGGGGACCTGGCCCGCGACCAACGGGACTGGCTCGCCGCCGGTAAATATTATGAGGCCTATCTGAGCCACCGCCCCGGCTCGGGCGACATATGGGTTCAACTCGGCCATGCCCGCAAGGAGAGCGGCAACATCAACGCCGCCAAGACGGCCTACCAGAACGCCTGCGCCGCGGACCCGGCCTCGATCGACGCGCTGCGTCATCTGGCGGACCTGGCCAAGCGCCTGCGGCATACCGAAGACACGGCACAGGCCTATGCGCGGATGTTGGAAATAACGCCGTCGGCGACCGAGCCCTACCTTGAACTCATGGGCATGGGCCACCGCGATCTGGCCTATGCCAGTGTCATGCGAACGGCCGCCCCGGCCGCGCCGACCAAACGGATCGTCCCCGCGCAACCCGGCAGGACCCTGGCGATCTTCACCATCGCGTGCAGCAACTACCTGTCGCATGTCCGAACCTTCGTTCAGAGCGCGCGCCGGACCTACCCCGAGGCCCGGATCTTCTTCTGTCTGGCGGAACGCGCCGTGGATCCGCTACTTTCCTACCCTGAGGATTGCGAGGTCGTGCTGGCGTCGGAACTCGGCATCCAGCGCTTCGACGATTTCGCCTTTCGCTACGACATCATGGAATTCAACACGGCGCTGAAGCCGTTCATGTTCCGCTTCCTGGCCGACACGCTGGGCTTCGACAGCATGCTGTATTTCGATCCGGACATCGAGATATTCAACCGTTCGGACGCGATCCTGGAGGCACTTGGGCAAGGCGCCTCCTTCGTGCTGACGCCCCATCTGATCGATCCGGCCGGCCCGCGCGGAGAGCCGGACGACATCTCGATCATGCGCAGCGGCGTCTTCAATCTCGGCTTCATTGCCGTCGGCCGTAACGCGGAATCGGAACGTTTGCTGCAATGGTGGTCCCGTCACCTGCAGTTCCAATGCGTCAACGAGCCGGAGACCGGTGTCTTCGTCGATCAGAAATTCATCGACCTGTTGCCCTGCTTCGGCGACCGTGTGGTCGTGCACCGCAGCCCGGCGGTCAACGTCGCATACTGGAACCTCAGCGAACGCTGCCTCACCGCCGGCCCGGAGGGCTGGCTCGTCGACGGGCACAAGCTGGAGTTCTTCCATTACAGCGGCTTCGATCCGCGCAAGCCGCAACTGCTTTCCAAGCACACACGGATGTTCACCCACGTCACCGGTGATCTAGCCGCTCTGCTCGCCTCCTACGCAAGTCAGCTTCAGGCCAACGGCGACGCCCGCTCTCGCGGCTCGGCCTATTCATTCGGATTCTTTGCCAACGGCATTCCGATCTCCGCGCATATGCGTGTGCATTTCCGCAGCAATCATCTCGCATGGCCGACCGACCCGTTCGGGAGCTATGAGGCGGCGCTCTACTCGCACGACGGCACCGATCCGTTGTCGCGTCTGGCCCGTTATTTCTGGGACAAATCGGCCTGGCTGAAAGGAGCTTTCGATCCCAATACCCCGGAAGGCCTGGAAGGCTATGCCGGATGGTTCGAACAACATGCCGCGCGCGATCTTGGCCTGGATGACATGTGTATCCGAAAGCTCGTGCGTAGCCTTCGGACCCGGCAGCGCCGGCCATCGGCGGCAAGTGTCTGCGTTTCCACCTATCTGACATCGGTGTCTGGCATGGGAGAGGGAGGACGTCGCATGGCGGCCGCCATCGCCGCGTCCGGCCGCGGCCTGGAAGCCTGCGACATCACGGAAATCCCGGTGGAAGTGACCTGGAAATCGCCCCTGCCGCTGGTCCGCCGCCCCGGCGCGCCGATCGAGCTGTACAAGGCCAACGCCGATCAAATCCTCAGCATCTTCCACCATTATGGCGCGGCGGAGCGCCCGGATGCCTTCCGACTGCTGGTTCCTTCCTGGGAGCTGGAGCGCTTTCCGCCCGAATGGGTTCCCGCGCTGGATGCGGTCGACGCGATCTGGGCCTCCACCCGCTTCATCGCGAATTCGATATCGCGCGTGACCTCAACCCAGGTGTACCACGCAAAGCAGCTGCTGGATTTCGATCCTGGACCGCTCGCGCATGAACGGGCCGATTTCGGCATACCGGAAGACGCCTTCGTGGTTTACACGGCTTTCGACTTTCTCTCCTACATGGCACGTAAGAACCCGATGGCGGCGATCGCGGCCTTTCGCAAGGCGGCCAATGCCGATAGGGCCTTCCGCGAAAAGGCGACCCTGTTCATCAAAACCACCAACGGCGCGGCGGCCGAGGCGGATTTCATCCGCCTGCACCAGGAAATCGCGGACCTGCCGCAGGCCATCGTGCTGGACGCCCGGCTACAGAACCGTGCCAGCCACGACCTCATGCTGCTATCGGATTGTGTGCTATCGCTGCATCGCTCCGAGGGCCAGGGGCTTCTGACCTCGGACGCCATGGCATTCACTCTGCCCGTGATCGCGACCGGCTACTCGGCAACGGTGGAGCAACTTGCGGACGATCGCGGGTATCTCGTCGACTACAAGATGATAAAGATCAAGCCGGGAGAATATCCGCTTTCGGACGGGGCGGAATGGGCCGATGCCGATCCCGATCACGCCGCCGAACTGCTGCTGCGGGTATTCAACAATCCGGCGGAAGCCCGCGGGCGCGCCACGCTGGCAAAACAATGGCTTCGCCAGGAGCACGGCCTGGAAGCCATCGGACGCCACTACGCTGAACTGCTCGACCGGCTTTAGTCTTACTGTGTCATAAATCCCTTGTACGATTTGGGATCTTGTGTGCACGAAT
>JBBIQA010000116.1:0-14660 GCA_037442565.1 Rhodospirillales bacterium | reverse complement strand
GGAAAGGCTGCCTGAATGGACGGATCCGCCCCCCCTCTAACCGCCGGAAAAGGCCTCGCCCGCTCCGCCGGCGCCCTTGCGGGCCTGAAGGTCATCGACCTCACCCGCGTGCTCGGCGGCCCCTACTGTACCATGGTGCTATCCGATCACGGCGCCGAGGTGATCAAGGTCGAACCCCCGCAGGGTGACGAGGTGCGCGACTGGGGCCCTCCGTTCCTGGATGGCGACGCCAGCTACTTCATCGGCATCAACCGCAACAAGCGCTCCATCGCGCTCGACATCAGCCAGCCCGAGGGCCGCACCGTCCTGCTGCGCCTGCTGGAAGGCGCGGACGTGCTGATCGAGAACTTCAAGCCAGGCTCCATGGAAAAATGGGGCATGGGGTACGAAAAGGACCTCTCGCCGCGCTTCCCCGGCCTGATCCATTGCCGCATTTCCGGCTTCGGCGCCGACGGCCCGCTCGGCGGCCTGCCCGGCTACGACGCCATCCTGCAGGCCATGACCGGCCTGATGAGCGTCAACGGCGACCCCACCACCGGCCCGATGCGCCTCGGCACCGCCATGGTGGACATGGGCACCGGCCTCTATTCCGCCATCGGCATCCTGATGGCCCTGCACGAGCGCAAGCAGTCCGGCCTCGGCCAGTATATCGACATGACGCTGTACGATTGCGGCATGTCGCTGCTGCACCCGCAGGCGCCCAACTACTTCCTCAACGGCAAGCGGCCGATGCCGACCGGCAACCCGCACCCGAACCTGATCCCGTACGACAAATACCCCACGAAAACCTGCGAGATCTTCATCGCCAGCGGCAACAACGGCCAGTTCCGCAAGCTGTGCGAACTGCTCGGCATGCCGGAAATGGCCGACGATCCGCGCTTCGCCTCCAACGGCGACCGCATGGAAAACCGCGCCGCGCTCACCAAGATCCTGCAGGAGGCCTTCGCCGACAAGGACGGCAATGAAATCTCGTTGCGCCTGATCCGCAACGGCGTCCCCGCCGGCCCTGTGCTGCCGGTGGACCAGTCCACCGCCGCGCCGCACACCCTGCACCGGGAAATGGTCACCGAGCTCAATGGCTACAAAGGCCTGGGCACGCCGATCAAGTTCTCCCGCACCCCCGGCGGAACCCGCGCCGTGCCCCCCAAATTCGGCCAGCACGGCGCCGAGGTCCTGGCCCAGCACGGCTACACCGACGCCGAAATCGCCGCCCTGTCGAAAAGCCGGGTGCTGCTGACGGAGCGGCGGAGGTAATACCAACCGGCGCAATTGCGGACTTTTGAGCAACCGTCATGGCCGGCCTTGTGCCGGCCATCCACGGCTTTGCCGACCGCGTGAAAGGCGTGGATACCCGGGACAAGCCCGGGCAAGACGGGTCGGTCTTTCAGCCGGTTGGTATAAGGCTGGGGCTTTGCGCCTGCCTTGCTACCGCCCGGTCATGATCCGTTCGAACAGCTGGCGCACGGTGGGAACGAAGCCGTTGGAGTAGAACGGGTCGGATGCGAAGCGGTAGGCGTTGTGGCCGCTGAACATCAGGTTGTTTTCCACCGCATCCTGGGTATCGCCGCGATGGGCGATGTCCTGCAGGGTCTTCTGGATGCAGAAGCTGCGGGGATCGGCGCGCTTGCCGTTATCGAAATCGGGACCGTGCTGGCTCCAGTTGGAGAACCGGCAGGTCGACAGGCAGCCCATGCAATTGACCTGATCCGTCACGATCTCCCGCGCCTTCTCCGGCGTGACGAAGATCAGCGTGGAGTCGGGCGTGCGCAGCGCTTCGGTACGCCCGTCGGCTTCCCACTGGCGCACGCGGGTAAGGTCGGCGGGGGTCAGGTAGACGATACGCTTGCGCGGGCCGACGCCGTATTCCGCCTGGTGCTCGCCGATCGCCTCGGCGGTATAGGCCACCTGGTGCTCGTTGCGCTCACGCAGTTCATGAATGAAGTTGTTGTTCACCGCCGACGAATAGAAGCCGGTGGGGCTGAAGCGGTTCAGGAACACGTCGCCTTCCTGCAAGGTCAGCAGGCGCTGCTTCCAGTATTCGCCGATCGGGCTTTCCTTGGTCAGCAGCGGACGGGTGCCGAACTGGAAGGCGATCGGGCCAAGCTCGGGATTGTCGATCCAGTGCTCCCATTCCTCCAGCCACCAGACGCCGCCGGCCATGATGATCGGGGTTTCGTCCAGGCCGAATTCCCGCATCTGCTTGCGCAGCGCCAGCACGCGGGGATACGGGTCTTCCGGGTGGGTCGGATTCTCGCTGTTGGACAGGCCGTTATGCCCGCCGGCGAGCCAGGGGTCCTCATAGACCACGCCGCCGAGCAGCTCGGCGGTCTTGTGGTAGGCGCGCTTCCAAAGCGCGGCGAAGGCGCGGGAAGACGAAATGATCGGGTAGTAGTGGACATTGAACTTCGCCGCGATGTCGGACAGGCGATAGGGCATGCCGGCGCCGCAGGTGATGCCGTTGATCAGGCCTCTGCCACGCTCCAGCACCTCGGTGATGATCCGCTCGGCGCCGCCCATCTCCCACAGGATATTGGCGTGCACACGGCCGTTCGGGCCAGCCAGATCCCGTGCCCGGCCGGCCTGGGCCAGCGCGCCCTTCACGGCAAAGGCGATCAGTTCCTCATGCCGCGCGGTGCGGGTTTTTTCGGTGTAGACCTGCGGGATCGGGCGGCCCTGGTCGTCGTAGCTGTCGGCGTTGACCGCGCTGAACGTGCCGACGCCGCCGCCCGCGGCCCAATGGCCGGCGGTAAGGCCATTGGAGATGGCAACGCCTTTGCCGCCCTCGACCAGCGGCAGAACGTCCACGCCGCCCATGCGGATCGCGTTGATCGCCTTCATCCCGTCATTCCCTTACCAGGCCGGCCCTTACCAAGCTGGCCCTCATCAGGCCGGCCCCGCGGCGCGCGCCAGTCGCGGCGCCAGGTACCGCCCCTTTCCAATCCGAATGCGTCAGCCGGAGCCCGGATGCAAGTGGCCTGCGCCAATCTGCACCCGGGGCCGGTTGCCGCATCCGGCCGTTTCGTATCCGTCCGGTCTCAGACCTCAGGCTGGGCGGCGCCTTCGGCGAATTCCCGCCGCTCGCCACGCTCGGGGCGATCGCCCCGCTCCCCGCCACGGCCGGGCTTGGAGCCCACCTGATCGGTGATATCGGCACCGGTCGCCTGATCGACAACCCGCATCGACAGTTTCACCTTGCCGCGATCGTCGAAGCCGATGACCTTGACCTTCACCGCGTCGCCGACGCTCACCA
Organism: Rhodospirillales bacterium; assembly: GCA_037442565.1. Classification (GTDB taxonomy): domain Bacteria; phylum Pseudomonadota; class Alphaproteobacteria; order Acetobacterales; family Acetobacteraceae; genus PALSA-911. The sequence continues at coordinate 11,410 of JBBIQA010000116.1, read as the reverse complement.
CATCGGTGGTTTTCTGCACCCGCTCCTGGCGCAGCTCGCTGACATGCACGAGGCCGTCCTTGGAGCCGAGGAAGTTCACGAAGGCGCCGAAATCGGCGGTCTTCACCACCTTGCCGTTGTAGATCACGCCGATTTCCGGCTCGGCCACGATGCCGCGGATCTTGTCGATCGCCGCCTGGGTCTTCTCGGCGTCCGACGAGGCGATCTTGATCGTGCCGTCGTCCTCGATGTCGATCTTGCAGCCGGTCTGCTCGACGATCTCGCGGATCACCTTGCCGCCGGTGCCGATCACTTCGCGGATCTTCTCCTTCGGCACCTGAATGATGGTGATGCGCGGCGCCGTGGCGGCCACGTCGCTGCGCGCGCCGCTCAGGCCCTTCTCCATCTCGCCCAGGATGTGCATCCGGCCGTCCTTGGCCTGGTCCAGCGCGATCTTCATGATCTCGAAGGTGATGGACGTGATCTTGATGTCCATCTGCAGGCTGGTGACGCCCTGCTCCGTGCCGGCCACCTTGAAGTCCATGTCGCCGAGGTGATCCTCGTCGCCGAGGATGTCGGACAGCACGGCGAAGGCGCGGTCTTCCTTGATCAGGCCCATGGCGATACCCGCCACCGGGCGCTTCAGCGGCACGCCGGCATCCATCAGCGCCAGCGAGGTGCCGCAGACGGTCGCCATCGAGGACGAGCCGTTGCTCTCGGTGATCTCGGACACCACGCGCATGGTGTAGGGGAACACGTCCTTGGCCGGCAGCAGCGGACGGATGGCGCGCCAGGCGAGCTTGCCATGGCCGATTTCGCGGCGTCCGGGGCTGCCCATGCGGCCGGCCTCACCGACGGAGTAGGGAGGGAAGTTGTAGTGCAGCATGAAGTGCTCGCGGTACTCGCCCTCGAGCGCGTCGATGATCTGCTCGTCCTGGCCGGTGCCAAGTGTCGCGACGCACAGCGCCTGGGTCTCGCCGCGGGTGAACAGGGCGGAGCCATGCGCGCGCGGCAGCACGTGCACCTCGGCCACGATCGGGCGGACGGTGCGGGTGTCGCGGCCGTCGATGCGGATGCCGGTGTCCAGGATGGCGTTGCGGACGATGTCGGCTTCCAGGTCCTTGAACAGGCCCTTCGCCTTGTCGGCATCCAACCCCTCGGCGGTGAGCGCGGCGGCGGCGGCCTTCTTGGCGGCGCCGACCTTCTCGTAGCGGGCCTGCTTCACCTTCTCCTGATAGGCTTCGGCGATCGGCGCGCGAGCCAGCGCATCGACGCGGGCGGCCAGCGCCTTCTGCTCGTCGGAGACCTCGCTCAGCGGCCAGGGCTCCTTGGCGGCGTGTTCGGCCAGGTCGATGATCGCCTGGATCACCGGCTGGAATGCGGCATGGCCGAAGGTGACGGCGCCGAGCATGACGTCCTCGGACAGTTCCTGCGCCTCGGATTCCACCATCAGCACGCCCTCGGAGGTGCCCGCGAGCACCAGATCGAGCTTCGAGGTCTGCAGCTGCTCGGAGGTCGGGTTCAGCAGGTATTCGCCATTGGCGAAGCCGACGCGAGCGGCGGCGACCGGGCCGAAGAACGGAATGCCGGACAGCGTCAGCGCCGCCGAGCAGCCGATCATGGCGACGACATCGGGGTCGTTCTCAAGGTCGTGGCTGAGCACGGTCGCGATGACCTGGACCTCGTTGCGGAAGCCCTGGGGGAACAGCGGGCGGATGGGGCGATCGATCAGGCGGCTGGTCAGCACTTCCTTCTCGGTCGGACGGCCCTCGCGCTTGAAGAACCCGCCGGGGATCTTGCCGGCGGCGAAGGTCTTCTCCTGGTAGTTCACCGTCAGCGGGAAGAAATCCTGCCCGGGCTTGGAGGTGCGCACGCCGACGGCGGTGCAGAGCACGATGGTCTCGCCGTAGCTGACGAGCACGGCGCCGTCCGCCTGGCGGGCGATCTTGCCGGTTTCCAGGACGAGCTTGCGGCCGCCCCAGTCGAGTTCCTTGCGGAAGTAGTTGAACATGCGTTCAGTCCTTTACATGCGCGTCGCCGTTACGGCCGGGGACGGACGGCAAGCCGGACGATCTGAGCGAAACCCTTTGAGGAAACGGCGTCTCGGGCGGCGGGGAGGCGGTCTGCGCCGGTTGGAACTGCGCAGCCGCGGCCACGTGGCCGGAAACGCCGTCGCTGGTCCCATCCGGGGCTGGACGATCGGCGGTCTGTCGGTCCGCCGCTTGCCGCGGCGCCGGGGAAGTTTCCCCGTCATTGCCCCGCGTCACCATGATGCGGGGGATCTTTCCGATGACTGCCATATGGGCAGCCATCGGGAATCTTTTTAGCTCTTCAACGTCAGCGACGCAGACCCAGGCGGCCGATCAGCGTCTCGTAGCGGGTCTTGTCCTTGCGCTTCAGGTAGTCGAGCAGCCGGCGGCGCCGGCCGACCAGCATCAGCAGGCCGCGACGGCTGTGGAAGTCCTTCGCGTGGATCTTGAGGTGCTCGGTCAGGTTGCCGATGCGTTCGGACAGCAGGGCCACCTGGACCTCCGGGCTGCCGGTATCGACCTGTGCGTTCTGGTATTCGCCAATAAGCGTCGTGCGACGCTCCGCGGTAATCGACATCTCATATACTCCGGATAAGGGTTGATCGGACGCGACGGAAGCTGTTCACAGCATCCGTTCGGGCTTCAGCCAGCCATCGGCCAGTCTGCAAAGCCCAAGCACGCGGCCCCCCGCCATCGCGCGGGCCAATCCACCTGCGGGATCGGCTGCGGCTGGAATCCGACCCATCAGCGCGACCAGGCTGATCGCCTGTCCATGCGAGAGATCGGCGGCCTCCTGTTCGGTCAGGGCCAGCGCCGGGATGTCGGCCAGCGCGGTCGCGACCGGAAGCAGAAAGTCCGGGGAAGCCGGCGGGGTATCCTCCGCGCGCACCGGTTTGTCCAGCGAAATCGACTCCAGCGTGTGGGACCCTGCCTCCGTGAAAGGGCCGACCCGCAAGCGGCGCAGGGCTGCGACATGCCCGCAGCTGCCGCAGGCGGCGGCGAGGTCGCGCGCCAGGCTGCGCATGTAGACGCCCTTGCCGGACTGCACCTCGAAGATGGCGGTGTCGGCATCCACGCGCTCGACCAGTTCGAAACGGTCGACGCGGGCGGGACGGGGTTCCAGCACCGGGGCGCGGCCCTCGCGGGCCATGTCGTAGGCGCGCTCGCCGGCCACCTTGATGGCTGAATAGGCGGGCGGGATCTGCTGGATCTCGCCACGGAAGGCGGGCAGCGCGGCGTTGATCTCGGCATCGGTGGGGCGGATGTCGGAGGTGGCGATGGTCTGCCCGTCCGCGTCATCGGTATCGCGCGCGTCGCCGAATTTCAGGGTGAAGTGATACAGCTTGGTGCCGTCCATCACGTAGGGCACGGTCTTGGTGGCGGCGCCGAAAGCGATCGGCAGCACGCCGGTGGCCAGCGGATCGAGCGTGCCGCCATGGCCGGCCTTCTGGGCATCGAAGCCGCGTCGGACGCGGTTGACGACGTCCGTGCTGGTCATGCCGGCGGGCTTGTCGATGATCAGCCATCCGTCAAGCGGCAGGCCCTTCGGGCGCCGGTTCTGACGGCCCCCTGAACGGGAATTCTGGCGGGACATTTTTAAATATCAGCTTTCAGTTCGATTCGGGCGGGCGGCCGGGCAAACGAGGGGCGCCAGATTATGGTGCGGATTCCGGTGTGGTATCCGCCGGCTTCACAAGATCCCGCGCGACCTCCGGCTGGTGCATCAGCGCGTCGATCTTCATCGCGTATTCCAGCGTCGCGTCCGGCTGAAACGACAGGGCCGGAATCGCCCGCATCTTCAGCATCGGCGCGATCAGGCTGCGCAGATAGGGCGCGGCGCGCTTCAAGGCCGGGAGCAGCTGGTCCACATCCGACCGGCCGAGACGCGCGACGAAGGCGGTCGCGTTCTTCATGTCCGGGCTGATGCGCACCTCGGTCACCGTTATCTTCGCATCGGCGAGGTCGGGGTCGCGGAAATCGTTGCGAAGGAAGATAGCCGACAGCACGTGGCGGATTTCCTCCGCCACGCGAAGCTGCCGCTGGGTCGGGCCTTTCTGCTGCTGACGCTTCAACCCGGCACCATCTCGATCTCGAAGCACTCGACCACGTCGCCGATCTGCAGATCGTTGAAGTTGGAGAAGGACAGGCCGCATTCGTAGCCGCGGGCAACCTCGCGGACATCGTCCTTGAAGCGCTTGAGCTGCGACAGCTCGCCGTTGTGGATGACCACGTTCTCGCGCAGCACGCGCACGCCGGCACCGCGCTTGACGAGGCCGTCGGTGATCATGCAGCCCGCGACCTTGCCGACCTTGGTGATGTTGAACACCTCGCGAACCTCGGCGTAGCCCAGGAACTTCTCCCGTGCCTTCGGCGCGATCTTGCCCTTGACCAGCTTCTCGATGTCGTCCGACACGTCGTAGATGATCGAGTAGTAGCGGATCTCCACGCCCTCGCGCTGGGCCAGCTCGCGCGCCTGGCTGGTGGCGCGGACGTTGAAGGCCACGATCATCGCCTTGGACGCCATCGCCAGCTGGATGTCGCTTTCGGTGATCTGGCCGACCGCGGCGTTCAGCACCCGCACGCGCACTTCCTCGTGCGACAGCTTCAGCACGGTGGCCTCGATCGCCTCGGCGCTGCCCTGCACGTCGGCCTTGATGACGACGGCGACTTCCTTCTGCTCGCCGGCCTGGATGCGGGCGAGCATCTGGTCCAGCGTGCCGCGCGCCGCGAGGTTGCTGCCGGCGGTCTTGTCGCGCTGGCGGCGCTCGCGGTGTTCGGTGATCTCCCGCGCGCGGGACTCGTTCTCCACCACGACGAACGGCTCGCCGGCCGAGGGAACGCCGGCCAGGCCCAGGATCTCCACCGGGGTGGAGGGGCCGGCGGTCTTCAGCTGCTTGCCCTTGTCGTCCAGCATGGCGCGCACGCGGCCCCATTCGGCGCCGGCAACGATGATCTCGCCCTGCTTCAGCGTGCCCTTCTGCACCAGCACGGTGGCGACCGGGCCGCGGCCGCGATCCAGCCGGCTTTCGATCACCGAGCCCTCGGCGGAGCGGTCTGGGTTGGCCTTGAGGTCGAGCAGCTCGGCCTGCAGCAGGATGGCCTCTTCCAGCTTGTCGAGGCCGGTCTTCTTCAGCGCGGAGACCAGCACGTCCTGCGTCTCGCCGCCCATGTCCTCCACGACGATCTCGTGGCTGAGCAGCTCGGTGCGCACCCGCGAGGGGTCCGCGCCAGGCTTGTCGGTCTTGTTGATGGCGACGATGATCGGCACGTTCGCCGCCTTGGCGTGGCGGATCGCCTCGATCGTCTGCGGCATCACGCCATCGTCGGCGGCAACCACCAGCACCACGATGTCGGTGACCGCGGCGCCGCGCGAGCGCATGGCGGTGAACGCCTCGTGGCCCGGCGTGTCGATGAAGGTGATCGCGGCGCCGGAGGGCAGCTTCACCTGATAGGCGCCGATATGCTGGGTGATGCCGCCGGCCTCGCCGCCGGCCACGTCGGTGGCGCGCAGCGCATCCAGCAGGCTGGTCTTGCCGTGGTCGACATGGCCCATGATCGTGACGACCGGGGCGCGGGGCTGCAGGTCCGTGTCGGCATCGACCGCACCTTCCAGGCCGCTCTCCACGTCGCTCTCGGACACGCGCTTGGAACGATGGCCGAACTCCTCGACCACCAGTTCGGCGGTATCGGCGTCGATCAACTGGCCGGGAGGGGCCATGATGCCGAGCTTCATCAGCGCCTTCACCACGTCCGGCGTGCGCGCGGCCATGCGGTTGGCGAGTTCCTGGACGGTGATGGTGTCGGGCAGAATGACGTCGCGCACAACTTTGACCTGATCGGAGCGCAGCCGCTCCAGTTCCGCCTGGCGGCGCTCGCGTTCGCGCTGGCGGCGCACCGATGCCAGGCTGCGGACACGGTCGTCCTCGCCCTCGATCGCGGCCTGCACGTCGATCCTGCCGGCCCGCCGGCCGTCGGCCGCCTTCTTCGGCGGTGCCGGGGGGGCCTTGCGCGGCACCAGCGTGGTGCCGCGGCGGATCATGCCGCGGTCTTCCTCTTCCTCGGCGCCGCGGGCCGGCTTCAGCCGCAGCGTCTCGGACGGGGTGGCCGGGGCGGCAGGAGCCGCGGCCGGGGCGGCAGGAGCCGCCGGACGGCGGCGTGCTTCCTCGGCAGAGGCCGCGGGGGGCGCGGCCGGAGCGGGTGCCGCGGCCTGCGCCTCGGCGGCGGCGCGCTGCGCCTCCGCTTCCTCACGGGCACGCGCTTCATCGAGCGCCTTCTGGCGAGCCTCTTCCTCGGCGGCCTTGCGGGCCTCCTCCTCGCGCCGGCGGGCTTCCTCCGCGGCGGAGAGGATGGAGATCTTTTCCTGCTCGCGCCGTTCGGCGTCGCGCCTTGCAGTCTCGCGCGCGGCGTCGGCAACGACGCGCTGGCGGACGGCAAGCTCGGTCGCGGTCAGCGCCCTGCCGGCACCCGCGGCCGGCCGGCCGGCCGGAGCCGCGCCGCGCGCGACGGGTGTCGCCGTAGGGGGCGCGACCAGGTTGGCGCCGGGCGAGGAGGGCGCGGGCGGCGGGGTGGCGACCGGCGGCGTGATCGGCGCGCGCTTCTTGCGCACCTCCACCTGCACCACCTTGGAACGGCCATGACTGAAACTCTGCCGCACCGAGCCGGCGGCTTCGGTGCGCCCGAGCTCCAGCCGGCCGGCAGGCCGCAGACTCAACCGGCCCTTGGCCGCATCCTGATCATTGCTATCGCTCATGCACCCGCCCGCTTATTCAAATCGCGATCCTGGCCGGTCCGTCCGGCTTCGATCTTTCCGGCATTGCCGCCGGCAGCTTTTGGTCCCGCTTTCGCGGCGTTCGTACCCGGCCCCGCTTTCGCGGGTGGCCGGCCCGGCTCCGCCCGGCGCGTCACGCCGGAGAGCCGTGCAATCTCGTTGGCCAGCAACTCGGCCAGCCGGCCGGGAGCCACCACCACATGCACCACATGGTCACGCCCGAAGACCGCGCCCAGTGCCGCCGCCGACAGGGGAGCCCCCACGGGAATTCCTGTCGGAATGCCCTGGGGAACGGCTTGCGCCGCCCCCTCTTCGTCCGGTGCGGCGTCGCCGGGGCGCGCCGCATCCATCCCGCCGTTCACGCTCAAATCCCCGTCCGCGCCCAGGTCCAGTGCCTTCACACCGGACAAGAACCGCGCACGTTCATCCACGCTGCCATCCGACGCCTGCAGAACCAGCCCTGCGCGGTTGGATGTCAGCCACTCCCGCGCCTTCTGGAAGCCACAGACGGCCTGCCCGGCGCGCCGCGCGAGCCCCAGCAACTCCACGACCCGGCGGAGCAGCATTGCCTCGATCCGGTCGTTGAGATCGGGAGGCAGCGTCACCGAACCCCGCCCGGCCTTCGCCAAGGTATTCGCGGCGTCGCTCCCGGCGTCAGCCGGGACGTCCGACCCATCGCCCCTCGGGGCGTCCCTGGAGGCCTGCCTCGCGAAGGCGCGTGCCAAACTTCCTTGGGCGCGTGCGGTTTCTAACACATCCCCCCGCGCGCTCAACCAGATTCCCCGCCCGGGCAGCCTTGCGGCCAGGTCGGGGACGACCCCGCGATCCGGGCCCAGCACGAAGCGGATCATTCTTTCCTTCGCCAGCCGCTGGCGCGTCACGATGCAGCGGCGCAACGGACCCGTCTCGGGCTCCGCCTCGGGATCGTGTTCCCCCGGCTCCGCCTCGGGATCGTGTTCCCCCGGCTCCGGATCGGCGATCGCCGGACCCGGAGGCGGAAGCATCGCTGCTGGCGTAAAGGCCTCTGGTTCAGTCGTGGCCGGCCTCCTGCTGTCCGCCGCCCTCAACCTGGGCGTCATCCGCGAACCAATGCGCCCGGGCGGCCATGATCACCGCGTTGGCGGTCTCTTCGTCCATCTGCTCGGCGCCGACGATCTCGATCAGCTCGTCGGAGGCGAGATCGGCCAGATCGTCCAGCGTCTTCACGCCTTTCTCGCCCAGCGCCACCAGCATGGCGGGGGTGAAGGTCTCGATCGCCGCCACCTCGTCGGTCACGCCCAGCGCGATGCGCTTTTCCGACAGTTCGTTGTCGCGCACCTGCAGCGCCTGCTCGGCGCGGCGGATCAATTCGGCGGCGATATTTTCGTCGAAGCCTTCGATGGCCGCGAGTTCTTCAGGATCCACGTACGCTAATTCCTCTACAGTCGTAAAACCTTCGGTGACCAACAGGCCGGCGATGACGTCGTCGACATCCAGTGCCTCGACGAACAGGCCGCTGCGGCGGCGAAACTCTTCCTGCCGGCGCTCGCTCTCTTCCGCTTCGGTCAGGATGTCGATATCCCAGCGGGTGAGCTGGCTTGCCAGGCGGACATTCTGGCCGCGCCGGCCGATGGCGAGCGACAGCTGCTCGTCGGGCACCACGACCTCGACCCGGCCGGCCTCCTCGTCGATCACCACCTTGGTGACCTCGGCCGGAGCCAGCGCGTTCACCACGAAGGTGGCGGCCTGCGGCGACCAGGGAATGATGTCGATCTTCTCGCCCTGCAGCTCCTGCACCACGGCCTGCACGCGCGAGCCGCGCATGCCGACGCAGGCGCCGACGGGATCGATCGAGGCATCGCGGGAGATCACCGCCATCTTGGCGCGCGAGCCGGGATCGCGGGACACCGCCTTGATCTCGATGATGCCGTCGTAGATCTCCGGCACTTCCTGCGCGAACAGCTTTGCCAAAAACCCAGGATGGGTACGGCTCAGGAAGATCTGCGGCCCGCGCGGTTCTTCCCGCACGTCGTAGATATAGGCGCGCACCCGGTCGCCGTTGCGGAAGCTTTCGCGCGGGATCAGCTCGTCGCGGCGCAGCAGCGCCTCGGCGCGGCCGACCTCGACCATCAGGTTGCCGTACTCGGTGCGCTTGACCACACCGTTGATGACCTCGCCGACGCGGTCCTTGAACTCGTCGTACTGCTTCTTGCGCTCATACTCGCGCACCCGCTGCACGATCACCTGTTTCGCGGTTTGCGCCGCGATGCGGCCGAAATCGATCGGCGGCAGCGGATCGACGATGTGGCCGCCGAGCTCGATGTCCGGCTGGAATTTTTTCGCGATATGCAGCGGAATCTGCGTCTCTTCGTTCTCCACCACCTCCACCGCCTCGGTCCAGCGCGACAGCCGGACGTCGCCGGTCTTGCGGTCGATGGTGGCGCGGATGTCCTTTTCGTGGCCGTACTTGGCGCGGCCGGCTTTCTGGATGGCCTGCTCCATCGCCTCGAGCACTTCCTCGCGCTCGATGGATTTCTCCCGCGCGACGGCATCGGCGACCAGCAGCAGTTCGGGACGGGCGATCGAGGTATCCATGATGGCCTCTTAGTTGCTCTGAGGTGGGTTGGTCTCGGCGGGTGCGGCTTCGGCGGCGCTTTGGGCAGCGGACGCCGCTATCAGCGCATCGGTAAGCACCAGGCGCGCGCGGCGAAGCCGTTCGTGCGGCAACGCCACTTCCGTGCCGTCGTCCAGGCGCAGCCGGGCGTGTTCGGCATCCGCGCCGAGCACGGTGCCGAGGAAGCGCTTGCGCCCATCCACCGGCATATCCGTCTCGACCCGCGCGGTATGGCCGGCGTAGCGGTTCCAGTCCTTGATCCGGGTCAGCGGCCGGTCGATCCCGGCCGAGCTGACTTCCAGGTTCCAGGCGCCGGGAATGGGGTCGTCCACGTCCAGCACGGCGGAGACGGCGTGGCTGATGGTTTCGCAATCCTCGACCGCGATCAATGCGCCGTCCGCCCGGTCCGCCATGATCTGCACCGTGGGCACATCCCGCCCGAGCACGGCCACGCGCACCAGCTCATAGCCGAGGCCTTCCAGCGTCGGTGTGATGGCGGCGGCGATCCGGGCTTCGAGGCCGGTATGACGAGGTTGGTCGATTTCCAAAGCACAAAAAGGCGGCCCGCGAAGGCCACCCCCCGTATCACGATCGGAGAATGAAGATTGATGCAGCGTCAGATAGCGCGGCGGGGGCGGAAATGCAAGCGATCCGTCTGCAACCATAAGTGTTGTTAATCCACTACCCCTGGCTGTATCTTGCGGCCATGAAACGGATGCAAACCCTGGACGGGCTGCGCGGCGCGCTGGCGGTCTATGTGATGGTTTCGCACATGATGCCGTTCAGCACGGCGCCGGCATGGCTCCTGGCGCCGCTGTCGCACGGCATGGCGGCTGTGGACGTGTTTTTTGTCCTCAGCGGCATGGTCATCCTGCTGTCGCTCGAAGGCGCCGGCTTTCGCGCCGGTCCCTTTCTGGCCGCGCGGGCGCGGCGCATCTTCCCCGTGTTCCTGGTCGTGTTCCTTGCCGCCGTGGCAATCCAGCCGCTGCGGATCGACTATGCCGCCATGCCGTGGATCGGGCACGCCAGCGCCGCGCGGCACATCTGGGCCGACGGATGGCCACCGGACTGGGCCGGCGGCATCCTTGCCCACCTGACCATGACGCACGGCCTGTTTCCCGATGGGGCATGGCCGGATGTCTATCTCGGCTTCCTCGGCGCCGCCTGGAGCCTGTCCACGGAGTGGCAATTCTACGCGCTGATCGTGCTCGCGGCCCGGCCGGGGCGGGAGTGGCGTCTGGCCTGGGGGCTGCTGGCCCTCGCCGCCGCCGCACTGGCCTGGGCGGCCTTTGCGCCGGCGCCATGGCGGTTCAGCCGGGCCTTCCTGCCGAACAAGGCGCAGTTCTTCGCCCTCGGCATCGCCAGCGCGGCGCTGCTGCGCGATGGCCAACCAAACCGAACACTGCTCACGCGGTTTTGCGCGGTGCTCGCCGCCACGCTGGCCATCTGCCTGGCCGGCGGCCCCGGCAAGCTGGCGGCGCCGCTGGTCTGGACGCTCTGTCTCGCCGCCCAGGCGCGAGCTTCCGCCTGGCTCGCGCCGCTCTCGGCGCTGCTGCGCACCCGGCCGCTGCTATGGCTCGGGGCGATCTCCTATTGCCTGTACCTGGTGAACGAGCCGGTGCAGAAGCTGCTCGGCCTGGCCCTGGCGCGGCTCGTGGGCGGGGACGGAGGCCTGTTCACGCTGCTCTGGCTGCCGCTCGCGACGTCGCTGCCGGTCGCCTGCGCGTGGTGGCTGCACCGTGGCATCGAGCGGCCCGTGCTGCGCTGGGGCAGGCGGCGCCGTGCGGGTTCGGCCATCGGGCCGCAGGCGATGGAAGTACGGACTGCCCTGAATTCGCCATCCCCGGGCCCTATATCCACTGCAATGTGAAGTCATTGGCATCTGACGCGCGCCCGCGGGACGACCGTTCGTCCAGCCGTCATCGCCCAGGCCCAGGAGTTGCCCCCATGCGCCCCATCCGCCGTTGGCTGCCCGTCTTCGTCGGCCCGGTTCTGCTTGCCGCCTGCGCGGTGCCGCCGCCGGCCGGGCCGACCGTCATG
>JBBIQA010000115.1:4090-14760 GCA_037442565.1 Rhodospirillales bacterium | reverse complement strand
CCCGCCAGCGTGCGGCGCAGCACGCGCAGGGGTTCATCCTGGGTCATGCCGCAGCCGGTCTTGTGGGTCAGCGCCACCACGCCGTCCACGTTGGGGAAATCGGCCAGCGGATCGTGATCGGAGAACGGGTTGCGCTTGAACAGGTCGGCAACCATGCCGGCGACGTGGGCCGAGCAGTTCACGCTGGTCAGGAGGCCGATGTAGTTGCGCGTCGCCACCTTGCCGTCCGGACGCACGATGCCCTCGAACGTGGCGGGGGTGTTGGCATACTGTGTCGGCACCGCGGTCTCGCCATAGGCGTAATCGCGGCTGAAATCCTCCATGCCGCAATTATGCACATGCACATGGCGGCCTGGCTCGATCGGAGAAGTCGCAAAACCGATGATCTGGCCGTAGCGGCGGATCGCCTCGCCCACCGCGTGCGGGCGGATCGATGCCTTGTGGCCGGCGGGAATGCGCTCGGCCGCCACCACGCCGTCGGCCAGGGGCGTGCCCGGCAGCAGGGTCGCTCGGGCGATGATCACGCTGTCATCGGGATGCAGGCGGATGACGACCGGTGGCGTGTTGGTAATGGACATGGGACACTCCGTTGAAACCAAAACGGCCGCGGATGCTGGTGCATCCGCGGCCGCAGTATAGACGCACGCTATGGGTTAGGCAGCAGCGCCGGGATGGTTGCTGCTGCGCACGGCGGCCACGGCTTCCTTGGCCGCCTTCGCCATCAGGCCGCTGTCATTGGCGATGGTTACCAGCTGGAAGCCCATGCCGATCATCCGCGCGGCATAGGCGGCCGAGCCGTTATGCAGGCCGGCGAACTTGCCGTGCTTCTTGCAGGACGCCAGCAGCTTCTCGTAGATCGCCAGGATGTTCGGCTCCTCGCGGTCCAGGATCGGGATCATGCCGAGCGACAGGCCCATGTCGGACGGGCCGATATAGATGCCGCTGATGCCGGGGACGGACAGGATCTCGTCGATGTTGTCGATGCCTTCGCGCGTCTCGATCATCGGAATGACCATGATCTCGTCATTCGCGGTGGCCTGGTAGCTGCTGGCCTCGCCATACATGGCGGCGCGGATCGGGCCGTTGGAGCGCTTGCCCATCGGCGGATACAGGCAGGCATCGGCCAGGGCCTTCGCCTCGGCGGCGTTGTTCACCATCGGGCAGATCACGCCCATCGCGCCGCCATCGAGCACCTTGCCGATGATCCCCGGCTCGTTCCACGGCACGCGCACCAGCGGCGTGACGGGATGCGCCTGCATTGCCTGGAAGCACTGCACCATGGACTGGTAGTCCTGCACGCCGTGCTGCATGTCCACCGTAACGGTGTCCCAGCCGCACTGGGCCATCACCTCGGCCGAGAAGCCCGACGGTATCGCGAGCCAGCCATTGACGCAGGCTTTTCCGGACGTGATGCGCTGCTTGAGTTTTGTCGCCATGGTTGGCGTTCCCCCTGAGTAAATGAGGGCTGCAAGCTAGGCGGCAGGTCATGGGCCGTCAACGCGGCCCGGCGGGCCCGCAAGACGCCGCCGGTTGCAATAGCGGGGCGGTTGGGCGATTGCTCCGCCAAACTCAATCGGTCCAACGAAGTCAGGATATTCCTATGCCGCTTCCCGTCGATGCTGTGATCGAAGCCGCCCGCGTGTTCCTGGGGGACCGGATCACGGTGAATGCCGGCCTGCGCGACCACCATTCGCACGGCCAGGACACCCAGCCGCCGGTGCAGCCCGATGCGGTGGCGTTCATCGAGACGTCGGAGGAAGTGGCGCAGTTGCTGAAGCTCTGCCATGCCAATGGGGTTCCGGTGGTGCCGTATGGCGCCGGCACATCGCTGGAGGGCCATGTGACGCCGGTGCGCGGCGGGATCAGCATCGATCTGTCGCGCATGAACGCCGTGTTGTCGGTCAGCCAGCCGGACATGGATTGCCGGGTCCAGGCCGGCGTGACGCAGGAGCAACTGAACATCCATCTGCGCGACCAGGGCCTGTTCTTCCCGGTCGATCCTGGCACCCAGGTCTGCACGATCGGCGGCATGAGCGCCACACGCGCCTCCGGCACCAACGCGGTGCGCTACGGCACGATGCGGGAAAACGTGATGGGCCTGACGGTGGCGCTGGCCGACGGGCGAGTGATCCGCACCGGCGGGCGGGTGCGCAAATCCTCCACCGGCTACGATCTGACGCGGCTGTTCGTGGGTTCGGAGGGCACGCTCGGCATCATCACCGAAATCCAGCTGCGCCTGCACCCGATCCCGGAGGCGATCTCGTCCGCCACCTGCCAGTTCCCCACTTTGGCGGATGCGGTGGAGACGGTGATCGCGGTGATGCAGTCCGCCATTCCCGTCGCGCGGATGGAATTGCTGGATGACGTGCAGACCGCGGCCTGCATCGCCTATTCCAAGCTGGAGGGGCTTGCCCCGATGCCATCGCTGTTCTTCGAGTTCCACGGCACGCACGCCACGGTGAAGGAAGCGGCCGAGCAGGCCGAGGAACTGGCGATCGGCTGCAACGGCAAGGGCTTTCGCTGGGCGACCGATCCGGCCGAGCGCAACAAGCTGTGGCAGGCGCGCCACGACGCCTATTGGGCGGCGCTGGCGCTGAAGCCAGGCCATTCCGGCATCGCCACGGACGCGATCGTGCCGATTTCACTGCTCAGCGAGGCGATCCTGGGCGCGCAGCAGGACATCGCCGCGTCTGGCCTAACGGCGCCGATCGTCGGCCATGTCGGCGACGGCAACTTCCACACCGTCATCCTGGTGCCGCCGGAGCCGGATGGCCTGGCGCGGGCGTGGGAGCTGGACAAGAAGATCGTCGCGCGCGCTTTGGCGCTGGGCGGATCGTGCAGCGGTGAGCACGGCGTGGGGATCGGCAAGCGTGAGTTCCTGGAGCAGGAACACGGCGTGGAGGCGCTGGCGGTGATGCGCTCGCTGAAGACGACGCTGGATCCGAAGGGCATCCTGAACCCGGGCAAGATTTTCCTGAACTAACCAGCCGCTCTCAGCGCGCGGCGGCCGCGATCGGACCCGCGAGCGCCGCCGCGAGGCAGGCATACAGCCTGCGCGCGACCTGCCGGCGTGCCTCCGGCTCACGTACGTCGAGGTCGAGTATCCCGCCGTCGTTCCAAGCGCGCATCATCTCGTAGCGCAACAATATTGGAATCTCGTGCACCGCCGCGATGTCGATCAGCGCGGTACGGAACGGTTCGTAGTTGGCGATCAGCGCAAGGGATGGCGCATATTGCATGTCCACCAGGATGACGTCCGCGCCGGCCGCCCGCGCAGCTTCTATGCCATCCTCCAGCGCCGAAACGAAGGGTTCGAGATCCCCGCCGGTCGCCGCCTCCCGCGCGCCGGTGGCCCAGATCACCAGCCGTGCACCGGTTTCGGCGATCAGTTTGGGAATGCGCGGCAGGGCTGCGTCCGCGGTGGCGCGGGGCACCGCCTTGTTCACAACCCGCACTCGCACGCCGGGCAGCGCAGCGGCGAGATCAGTCTCCAGCTGGGCCGGCAGGGTTGCTGCGGCATCGCCCGCCGCGGCGCCGGCCATGGCGGCGCCGCCCAGCACCAGCACCGGCAATGCCCCTTCCGCCACCGATCGCTTCACCGCCGGCAAAACAAGATCGTGCAGCGCAAGATCGTCCGGCACCGTACAGGGCAACTCCGCCCCCTGCACGGAAGTGGCGAACAGCAGGGCGGTAAACGGCATCCAGATGCGACGCATCAGGCGGTTCCCCCTGCCGGCGCCGCAACCGGGCGCGGCGGGAACCTTCCCCCGGCATCGAACCAGGTGCCGAGCAGTCCCATGCCGATCATCAGCAGCACGCCTCCGAGGTTGACCGCGATCAACATCGGAACGGTCCTGCCGGCAAACGTCAGCACCGCATTGCCGAGCAGCGACAACAGGATGCTGAGGCAGAAAACATAGAGCGAGTTCTGTCCGCAGAGTATCACCAGCCAGCCGACCCGGCCGGTCATGAAAGCCGCCTCACGCTTGATCAACAGGCCAACCAGCGAGGCCAGCGCCAGGATGGAGATCAGGCGTATCGGCGGAAGCAGCGACTTGTGGATCGGGAACAGGCTCTGGAACAGAACGCCGGGGATCCAGGGCTTCCACAGATGCAGGGTCCAGGACAGCTGAATGACCAAACCTGCCGCCGCGATGGCGGCGGAACCGATCAGCAGCGCCTGTCGCTTCCAGCCGGCGGTCGGCAGCACGGGCCGCCCGCGCGCCTGCGCGAAGCCCAGGCTGGCGGCGATGAAGAACAGGAACTGCCATGCGAACGGATTGAAGAACCACCCGTTCGCATCGGTGTTCCCCGGCAGGTTCAGCTCCGTCACCTGCGCCAGCACATACAGTCCGGCCGAGCACAGCAGGGCCGCAACCGCGTGCCGGCGCACCGCCAGCATGAACAGGGGGAGCACCCCCAGCAGGGCGATATACAGGGGCAGGATGTCGAGCAGCGCCGGCTGAAATTCCAGCAGCAGCACCCGGATGATCGTCTCGTCGGGACGGACGAGGAAGTCGCCGATCCCGAGTTCGTCCGAGAACAACGGATTGTCGAAGCGGCGCACGGTGTAGGCCACCTCGGCGCTGTAGAGCACGAACAGGCAGATATGGGCGACATAGAGCTGCCAGACCCGCCGCAGAATGAGCGCCGAGGCAAAGAGCGGGCCATCGCGCAACATCTTGCGGCCATAGACCATGGCGGCGGTGTAGCCGGAGATGAATATGAAGACCTCGGCGGCGTCCGCCAGCGCCAGCCCGCGGATGGTGAAGTAACCGAGCGGATTGTTGGGGATGTGGTCGATGAAGATGGCAAACAGTGCCAGGCCGCGGAAGAAGTCCAGCCGGTAGTCCCTTCCGGCAGCGGCGTCGGATCGCGCCATCAGCGCCGGCGCAAGATGGAGACCCGGTTCGCGGACACGCTCATGGTGGCTTGCGGCGTGGCCGGGCCGAGACCATCAGCGCGGCTGCTCCAGCGTCGGTGCGCTGTCGGCCACCGTCGTGCGGTGCATGTCGCGGACCTGGGTCCCGTCGAACGGCCGGGCGCGGTGCATGGTGCAGCGGTTGTCCCACATCACCAGGTCGTACTGCTTCCATTCATGCGCATAGACGAACTGAAGCTGGGTGGCGTGCTCGACCAGGTCGCGCAGAAAGGCGCGGGCCTCCGGCACCGGCCAGCCATGGATGGCTCCGGCGTGGGAGGCGAGATAGAGCGATAGCCGCCCGGTCGCGGCATGGCGGCGCACCAGGCGCTGCGGCACCGGGATCAGGCGCTGCTGGTCCTCGTCGGTGAAGTCCCCGATGTTGAAGCCGAGCACGCCGCGGGAATAGATCTGGCTGTGATCGCAAACCAGGTCCCAGCATTCCTTCTGCGTGGCCTCGTCCAGCGCATCCCAGGCGGCGCGCATGTCCGCGAATTCGGTGTTGCCGCCGGCGCCGGGAATGATCCGGGCGGACAGCAGCGAGTATTTCGACGGCGTCGCCTTGAACGAGCTGTCGGAATGCCACAGCCGGTTGCCGAGCGAAAACAGCCGCCGGCGGCTGTCGCGCGCCAGGATCTTGCCGTCCTTGTCGAGATTCGAGATGTCGTTGATGTCCATGCTCAGCCGGCGGTCCTTGGGCATGCCAAGGTCGCCGGTCGCGGTCTCCATCGGGCCGAAATGCTGGGAGAACGCGTATTGCTGGTCATCGTCGATGCGCTGGTCGTGGAAGACCAGCACGGCGTATTTGTCCATCGCCGCCTCGATCGCCGCCGCCTCGGCGGCGGAGACGCCGGCGGCGATGTCGATGCCGGAAACAACGCCGGCGAAATCGGGGCGGGCCGGATCGATCGGCCGGAAGCTGAGCTTGGACTGGATGGAGACGTTCATGGTGTCGCTCCTGTTGTTTGCAGGCGTTTCCTTGGGGGCGTTTCCTCGGCGTAGGCCAGCTTCAGGCGGCGCGGCGGAAGGTGCGGGGAATGCCGGCCTTCGGCAACTGGCCGTTCAGGGCTTCGGCCGGCAGGCCGGCATGCAGGATGCGGCGCGCCTCGAACAGCTTTTCCAGGTCGATGCCGGTGGTGAAGCCCATGCTTTCCAGCATGAACACGAGGTCCTCGGTCACCACGTTGCCCGACGCGCCCGGCGCGTAGGGGCAGCCGCCGAGCCCGGCGATGCAGCTGTCGAACATGCGCACGCCTTCTTCCAGCCCCGCGAGCGCATTGGCGATGCCCAGGCCGCATGTGTCGTGCAGGTGCAGCCCGGCCAGCTTGTCGCCGATCTCGGCGCGCACCGCGCGCACCACCTCCTTGATCATCGCCGGATGGCCGTAGCCGACGGTGTCGGCCAGCATGATCTGGTCCACCCCGACTTCGGCCAGGCCGACGGCGACGCGAACCACATCCCGGGTCGGCACCAGCCCGTCGATCGAGCAGCCGAAGGCGGTGGAGCAGCCGGCGATCACCGGCATCTTCCGGTCCTGCTGCTTGATCCAGTCCACGATGCCGCGGACCTCGGTGATCGATTCCGCCGGCGTGCGGTTCAGGTTGGCGCGGCTGTGACCCTCGCTGACCGATACCGGGACGCTGACCTTGTGCGCGCCGGTGTTGTAGGCGTTCTGCGCGCCCCGCAGGTTCGGGATCAGTGCCTGGATGATAGTGCGGTGCGCGACCACCTCCGGCAGCACCAGCGACCGCTCGACGATCTCCTGCGTATCGGCCAGCTGCGGGATGACGCGGGGCGGGACGAAGCTGCCGACCTCGATCTCCGGCACGCCGGCGGCGGCGATGGAGGCGATCCAGGCAATCTTGTCGTCGGTGGTCATCCGGGTCTTGGCGATCTGCAGTCCGTCGCGCGGGCCGACTTCGCAGATGGTGACGCGTTCGCTCATGGGGGAACCTCGCAGGAAAATATGGGGTTGCGGGCCGACTGGCATACCGCCCAAACCACGGTCCCCATAAAGTGAAACGCCCCGCGTCGGCGCGCAAGAGAGCCGGCCCCGATTGCCCTGCCCCGGCGGCGGAAGTTGCCAGCCGGAGATCGAGCCTCTATTGCCGCTGGCTGACTTTGCCCCAAATTATGCTGCTCTGCACAATCCGCAGGGATTTGGCCCCAAGGGATCCGACGATGATGCCGCGCCCGCCGTTTTTCTGCCTGCCGGCACCCATGCCCATGGCCGTTCCCGCGAAGGCGCGCGCTGCGCTGCCCGCCGCCGGCGCGCGGTTTTGCGCGGCCCTGCTCATCGCGGCGGCCCTGGTCTCGGCCGTCCCGGCGCAGGCACAGATGCCTGGCGGCCCGCCCGCGGTCGGCGTTATCCGGGTGGAAAAGAAGGCGATCACCGAAACCGAGGAATTCGTCGGCCGCGTCCAGGCGGTCAACCGGGTGGACCTGACGGCGCGCGTCACCGCTTTCCTGCAGGAAAAACGGTTCACCGAAGGGGCCGAGGTGAAGGCCGGCGACCTGCTGTTCCGGCTGGAGCGCGGCCCGTTCGAGGCGGCCCTGGCGCAGCAGCAGGCCTCGGCGGCGCAGTATTCGGCCTTGCTCGCGAATGCCACCCTGCAGCTCAATCGTGCGACGACGCTGCTGAGCACGCCGGCGGGGCAGCGCTCCAACGTGGATGACGCGAAGGCGCAGCAGGCATCGCTGGCGGCCCAGGTCGCCTCGGCTCAGGCGCAGGTGCGCAATGCGCAGATCAACCTGGACTACACCGAGATCCGCGCCCCGATCGACGGCAAGATCGGGCTTTCCGCCTACAGCGTCGGCAACGTGGTTTCGCCCTCCTCCGGGCCGCTGGCGCGCATCGTCAGCCAGGACCCGATGAACGTGCTGTTCCCGATGGCGGTGCGCAGCGTGATCGCGCTGAACAAGCGCTATGCCGACCGCGGCGGCCTGGCGGCGGTCAGCGTCCAGTTGCGCCTGCCCGACGGCAGCCTCTACGACCAGGCCGGGAAGATCGACTTCACCGACATTTCCGTGGCCACCAGCACCGACACGATCACGCTGCGCGCCAGGATCGCCAACCCGCCGCGCGCGACGATGCCCGGCGGGCCGACGCAGCGCACACTGACCGACGGCGAGTTCGTCAACGTCACCGTGGCCGGAATCGAGCCGATCCAGGCGCTGGCGGTGCCGCGCGCGGCGGTGCTGTCGGACCAGCAGGGCAACTATGTCTACGTGATCGGCAAGGACAACAAGGCCGAACAGCGCCGGATCGTGCTGGGCCAGTCGACCCCCGAACTCGCCGTCGTCGCCTCCGGCCTGACGGAGGGCGAGATGGTCGTGCTCGACGGCATCCAGCGCGTGCGCCCGGGCGCGCCCGTCACCCCGGGCCCGGCCGGCCCCGCCCCGGGCTGGACGCCGGCGCCGCCGGCGGCCGGGAAGAAATAGCGGGTGGGTTCGCAGCCATGATCTCCTCGGTCTTCGTCGACCGCCCGCGTCTGGCGATCGTGATCGCCGTGATCATGACGCTGGCGGGCGCGCTTTCGCTCTCGCGCATACCGGTCGCGCAGTTCCCGCCGATCGTGCCGCCGCAGGTGCAGGTCAGCACCACCTATCCGGGCGCGTCCGCGACCGTCGTGGAAAGCACCGTCGCGCAGGTGCTGGAAGCCGCGGTCGTCGGCGTGGACCGCATGATCTACATGAAGTCCAACAGCGGCAACGACGGCAGCTATGGGCTGACCGTGTCCTTCGACATCGGCACCGACCCCGACATCAACACCGTCAACGTCAACAACCGGGTGCAGACCGCGCTGGCCAAGCTGCCGGCCGAGGTGCAGCGCAGCGGCGTGACGGTGCAGAAACGCTCCTCCGCCATCCTCGCCTTCGTGCAGTTCTACGCCGAGAACAACAAGTTCGATCCGCTGTTCATCAGCAACTACGTCACCCTGAACGTGCTGGACCGGCTGTCGCGCACGCCCGGCGTCGGCCAGGCGCTGCTGTTCGGCAAGCTCGATTACTCGATGCGTATCTGGTTCGACATCGACCGGCTGAACGCCCTCAGCCTGGTGCCGTCCGACATCATCCAGGCGATCCAGCAGCAGAACGTGCAGGCCCCGGTCGGGCGCATCGGCGCGCGGCCCACCCCGGACACGACGCAGTTCCAGCTGAACGTGCAGACCCAGGGCCGGCTGTCCACGCCCGAGCAGTTCGGCGACATCGTCGTGCGCGCCAACCCGGACGGCTCGGTGCTGCGGGTGCGCGACGTGGCCCGGGTGGAGCTGGGTGCGGCGAGCATGGACGCGGAAAGCCGGCTGAACGGCAATCCGGCGGTCTCCATCGGCATCTATCTGTCGCCCGACGCGAACGCGGTGGCGACGTCGGCCAAGGTTCACCAGACGCTGGACGAACTCGGCAAGCGCTTTCCGTCCGGGCTGAAGGCGCAGGTGTTCTACGACAGCTCCACCTTCGTTTCCGACACGATCGACACCGTGCTGAAGACGCTGGGCGAGGCCTTCCTGCTGGTCGTGCTGGTGGTCTATCTGTTCATGGGCAATTTCCGCGCCACCCTGATCCCGACGATCGCGGTGCCGGTCAGCCTGATCACCACCTTCGCGGTCCTGCTGGCGCTCGGCTATTCCGCCAACACGATCTCCCTGCTCGCGCTCGTGCTGGCGATCGGCATCGTGGTGGATGACGCGATCGTGGTGGTGGAGAACGTCGAGCGGGTGATGGAGGAGGAGCCCGACCTGCCGCCGAAGGACGCCACCAAGAAGGCGATGGCGCAGATCACCGGCCCGGTCATCGCCATCACCCTGGTGCTGCTGTCGGTGTTCGTGCCGATCGGCTTCATCCCCGGCATCTCCGGCCAGCTGTTCCGGCAGTTCGCGGTGACGATTTCGGTCGCCACCGTGATCTCCGCCTTCAATGCGCTGACGCTGTCGCCGGCGCTGTGCGGCATGTTCCTGCGCCATGAGGGCGTCAAGCGCGGCTTCATGGGCTATGTGCTGCGCGGCATCACCGGCGTGCGCGACGGCTACGCGCGGGTGGTGCAGCGCCTGCTGCGCGTGGCCGTGCTGGCCATCGTGGTGATCGCCGCCTGCGGCGCCGGCATCTACGGTCTGGGCAGGATCACGCCGACCGGCTTCCTGCCGGAAGAGGACCAGGGGGTGTTCTTCGTTTCGGTGCAGCTGCCCGACGGCGCCTCGGTCTCGCGCACCCGCGCGGTGGTGCAGCAGGTGGAGGGCATCCTGCGTCCATTGCCGCAGGTGGACCGGGTGCTGGCCATCGTCGGCTTCTCGCTGCTCGATGGCGCCAACCAGCCGAACTCGGCCTTCGTGGTCGCCAAGCTGAAGCCCTTCGCCGACCGTCCGGCCGTGGCCGACAACGTGCAGTCGATCATCGGGCGCGTATTCGGCGCGGCGCAGCAGATCCGTTCGGCCTCGGTGTTCCCGTTCAACCTGCCGCCGATCATCGGCCTGTCCACCTCCGGCGGGTTCGAGTTCCAGTTGCAGAACCTGGAAGGCCAGGACCCGGCCGCGATGGGCAGCACTGCCGCCGGGCTGGTCGCCGCGGCCAACGCCGATCCGCGCCTGGCGCGGGTCTTCTCCACCTTCAGCCCGACCAATCCGTCGGTCTATCTGGACATCGACCGGGAGAAGGCGCAGGCGCTCGGCCTGTCGGTGCTGGACGTGTTCAACGCCCTGCAGGCCACGCTGGGCGGGATCTACGTCAACGACTTCAACCTGTTCGGCCGTAC
>JBBIQA010000115.1:1173-3990 GCA_037442565.1 Rhodospirillales bacterium | reverse complement strand
GGCGCGTTCGCCGGCATCCTGCTCGCCGGACTGCCGCTCGATCTCTATGGCCAGATCGGCCTGGTGGTGCTGATCGCGCTGGCGGCGAAGAACGGCATCCTGATCGTGGAGTTCGCCAAGGAGCAGCGCGAGGCCGGATTGCCGATCCGCGAGGCGGCCGCCGCGGGGGCGAAGATGCGGTTCCGCGCGGTGATGATGACCTCCATCGCCTTCATCCTCGGCCTGATCCCGCTGGTCTGGGCGCATGGCACGGCGATGCTGAGCCGGCGCGCGGTGGGCACGGCGGTATTCGCCGGCATGATCGTGGCCAGCACGATCGGCATCTTCCTGATCCCGATGCTGTACACGATCTTCCAGAGCGTCCGGGAAGCCGCGAAGGCGCGGTTCGAGCAGCGGCAGCGCAACCGCCGCAGACATTGACCCGCGGGCATTGACCCGCGGCCATTGCCCTTGGCCTTCCGGGCGCAGTCGGTGCATGCTGCGCGCCGTCAGCGTTCATTCCGGAGCCCAGCATGAGCCAATTCGGTCTCGCCCAGCCCGTCCGCCGCGTCGAGGACCCGCGTCTGCTGAAAGGCAACGGGCGCTACACCGATGACATCGTGCTGCCGGGCATGCTGTTCGGCGTCGTGCTGCGCAGTCCGCATGCCGCGGCGACCATCTCCGGCATCGACACTGCGGCGGCCCGGGCCATGCCCGGCGTGAAGGCGGTCTACACCAGCGCCGATCTGAACGCGGACGGCATCGGCGGGCTGCCCTGCGCCGTGCCGATGCAGAACCGCGACGGATCCGCCGGCGCGATGCCGCCGCATCCGGTGCTGGCCGACGGCGCGGTGCGCCATGTCGGCGATCCCGTGGCCTTCGTCGTCGCCGCCACCGCCAAGCAGGCACGCGATGCCGCCGAGGCGATCGGCGTCGAGTACGACATCCTGGCCTCCGCCACCGACCTGGCCATCGCGACCGACCCCGCCACCCCCCGGGTCTGGCCGGACGTGGCGGGCAACACCGCGTTCGACTGGGAAATCGGCGACAAGGCCGCGACCGAGGCCGAGTTCGCCAGGGCGGCGCACGTCACCAGGCTGCGCGTGGTCAACAACCGCATCGTCGTCTCGTCCATGGAAGCGCGCGCGGCCATCGCCGATTATGACGGCGAGCGCTGGACGCTGTACACCAACACCCAGGGCGGCTGGCTGCTGAAGGGTCTGCTTTCCTCGGCCGTGTTCAAGACCGACGCGGAGAAATTCCGCATCATCACCCCCGACGTCGGCGGCGGTTTCGGTATGAAGCTGTTCCTGTACGCCGAGCACGTGCTGACCTGCTACGCCGCGCGCAAGCTGGGCCAGCCGGTGAAATGGGCCGCCGAGCGCAGCGAGGCCTTCCTGTGCGACACCCAGGGCCGCGACAATTTGACCATCGGCGAGATCGCCATGGACGCGCAGGGGAAATTCCTCGCCCTGCGCACCCGCAATCTGGCGAACATGGGCGCCTATCTCTCGACCTTCGCGCCGTATATCCCGACCTTCGCCGGCACCAGCGTGCTGGCCAGCATCTACGGTTTCAAGGCGATCTACGCCAACGTCATCGGCGTGTTCACCAACACCCCGCCGGTGGACGCCTATCGCGGCGCCGGCCGGCCGGAGGCGAACTATCTGGTCGAACGGCTGATCGACGCGGCGGCGCGGGAGATGCAGATCGACCGGATCGAGCTGCGCCGGCGCAATATGGTACCCGCCTCGGCGATGCCGCACAGCACGCCGGTGGGCAAGACCTATGACAGCGGCGAATTTGCTCATGTGCTGGACGCAGCGCTGAAACATACCGATTTCGCCGGCTTCCCTTCCCGCCGGGCCGCTTCCGCGGCGAAGGGCAAGAAGCGCGGCATCGGCTTGGCCTACTACCTGGAGGCCACCGGCGGCGATGCCACGGAACGGGCGGAAATCCGCTTCGCCGATGACGGGTTCGTCGATGTCTATGTCGGCACCCAGTCCACCGGCCAGGGCCACGAGACCGCCTATGTGCAGCTCACTTCCGACCGGCTCGGCATCGACGGCGAAAAGATACGGGTGCGCCAGGGCGACACCGACACCATCCCCGTCGGCGGCGGCACAGGCGGCGCACGCAGCCTGTATTCCGAGGGCCAGGCGATCCTGCTGACGGCGTCCACGGTCATCGAAAAGGGCAAGAAAGCCGCCTCCGAGGCACTGGAAGCCGCTCCGGCCGACATCGTGTTCGAGGACGGACGCTTCTCCATCGTCGGCACGGATCGCGGCATGGATATTCTGACCCTGGCCACCATCCAGCGGAAGAAGGCCACGGCCGGGGAAGACGTGACCACCCTGGACGCGGCGGAGATCGCCAATATCGACCACCACACCTTCCCCAACGGCTGCCACATCGCCGAAATCGAGGTCGATCCGGAAACCGGGCATATCGACATTCTGCGCTACAGCGTGACCGACGATGTGGGCAAGGCCGTCAACCCGATGATCGTCGCCGGCCAGGTGCATGGCGGCGTGGCGCAGGGAATCGGCCAGGCGATGATGGAGCGCACGGCCTTCGACCCCTCCTCCGGCCAGTTGCTGTCGGGCAGCTTCATGGACTACCAGCTGCCCCGTGCCGACGACCTGCCGGATATCGAGGTGGAGCTTATTGAGGTGCCCTGCGGCACCAACCCGCTGGGCGTGAAGGGGGCGGGGGAGGCCGGCGCGGTCGGCAGCCCGCCGGCGCTGATGAACGCGCTGCTGGATGCGCTGGCCGATAGCGGGATAACGCAGCTCGATATGCCCGCGACGCCGGAAGTGGTCTGGCGGGCGCTGGCCC
>JBBIQA010000115.1:0-1073 GCA_037442565.1 Rhodospirillales bacterium | reverse complement strand
CTGGCCGGCGTGCTGCGGGACGGCATGACCATCATGGCCGGCGGGTTCGGCCTGTGCGGCATTCCCGCGGCGCTGATCGAGGCGATCAAGCTGTCCGGCGTGAAGGACCTTACCTGCATCTCCAACAATGCCGGGATCGACGATGCCGGCCTGGGCGTGCTGCTGCAGACCCGCCAGATCCGCAAGATGATCAGTTCCTATGTCGGCGAGAACGCCACCTTCGCCAAGCAGTACCTGGCCGGCGAACTGGAGATCGAGTTCAATCCGCAGGGCACGCTGGCCGAACGCATCCGCGCCGGCGGGGCGGGGGTCCCGGGGTTCTACACCGCCACCGGCGTCGGCACCGCCATCGCCGAGGGCAAGGAGACCAAGGTCTTCAACGGCCGCACCTATGTTCTGGAAACCGGGCTGTTCGCCGATCTGGCGATCGTCCATGCCTGGAAGGCCGATCCGGAGGGCAATCTGGTCTATAACAAGACCGCCCGGAATTTTAACCCGATCATGGCGACGGCCGCGAAGATGACGGTGGCGGAGGTCGAGGAACTGGTGCCGATGGGGGCGCTGGATGGCGATCACATCGTGACCCCCGGCATCTTCGTGAAGCGGATCGTCAAGCTGGACCACGTGGAAAAGCGCATCGAGCAGCGCACCGTGCGCAAGCGCGAAGCGGCTTAATCAGGAGAAGTAGAAATGCCCTGGACACGCGATCAGATGGCCGCCCGCGCGGCCCGCGAAATCGAAGACGGCTTCTACGTCAATCTCGGCATCGGCATCCCGACGCTGGTGGCCAACCACATCCCCCCGGGGATCGACGTGCAGCTGCACAGCGAGAACGGCATGCTCGGCATCGGCCCGTTCCCGTTCGAGGGCGACGAGGACCCCGACCTGATCAATGCCGGCAAGCAGACCGTCACCGCGCTGCCGTCCACCAGCTTCGTCGACAGCGCCGCCAGCTTCGCCATGGTGCGCGGGGGGCACATCAACATCTCCATCCTGGGCGCGCTGCAGGTGGCGGAGAACGGCGACCTCGCCAACTGGATGATCCCGGGCAAGATGGTCAAGGGCATGGGCGG
>JBBIQA010000114.1:8581-14795 GCA_037442565.1 Rhodospirillales bacterium | reverse complement strand
CAAAGGGCGAGCCCTTTGGCGGGGTCCAGGGGCAGAGCCCCTGGCCTTGCTTCCTGCCTCCCGTCCCCAGCCCCGACGCATCACGCGGCGCCGTTGCGCATTTCGATGGTGGCGCGGCGGTGGAGGTCGCGGAGCATTTGGCGGGAGAGGAGTTCGATGCGCTCGTTGACCAGCTGGGCCTGGATTTCTTCCTTGCTCTGATGGGCGATGTTCTTTTGCTCACGCGAGCAGACGATGATCACGGCGATGCCGTCGGCGGCGACGAGGGGCTGGGTGGCGCGGTCGAGCGGCAGGTTAGTCAGCACTTCCTTGAACTGTGGCGGCGTGACCTGGTCGAGGCGGACGTCGCCGGGATTGGCCGGGCGGGGCGAGTTGTTGGCCTTCGCGGCGGCTTCCATGGCGTCGCAGCTATGGATGCTGGCGCTGAGCGCTTTGGCTTTTTCGAGGGTCTGGCGTTGTTGCTCGGTTGGCTGGGTGGGATTGAGCGGAGTGCTGAAGGGCAGGAACACCTGCCGCAGCGAGAGCATGGTGGCGACTTCGTTGCCGAGCTGGCGGCGCGCGACCAGGCGGATGATGGAGAAGCCGCCGGGGACCTTCAGGGCGTTGCTGATGGCGCCGACGGGCATTTCCTTGGCCACGCGCAGCACTTCCGGGTCGAGCCGGTTTTCCTGCAGCCAGCCGAGGTCGCCGCCCTGCAGGGCGGTCTGGCTTTGGCTGAACTGGGCGGCGACGATCTGGAACGGCGCGCCGGCGCGCAGCTGGTTGACGACGGTATCGGCGAAGCGCTGGGCCTCGGCGGCGTGGTCGGGGTTATCGACGGGGATGAAGATCTCGAGGATGCGATATTCGGTTTGGCCGGTCTGCTTGTCCTGCAGCTTCTGGCGCTCCTCGATCTCGTTCGGCGGTATCTGGAGTTTGTCGCCTATCTGCTGGCGCAGTACCTGGGTCCAGCCGAGCTGGGTGCGGATCTGGTCGATCAGGGTGCGCATGCCGGTGCCGTCCGAGGCCAGGCGGTGCTCCAGCGCACCAGCGGGCATGTTGTTGCGGGTTTCGATCTCCCGGATGGCGGTGGCGATTTCCTTGTCGTGCACGACGATCTTGCGGCGCTCCATTTCCTGCAGGCGCAGGCGCTCCTCGATCAGCTGACGGGTGATCTGCGGGCGCAGCCGGTCCAGGACCTCGGGGGTGAGCGGCATGCCGGTGGAGAGGGCGAACAAGCGGCCGCGGCTGGAGACATCCGCGTTGGTGATGACGTCGCCGTTGACCACCGCGACGATTTTCATGGCGGCGCCCGGCGGTCCCCCGGCAGGGTGTTTGGCCCCGGGAGCGGCCTGGCCAGGGGTTGCTGCCGGAGGCGCCGCCTGGGATGCAGCCTGGGACGCGGCCGACAGGGCTGCGAGCAGCAGGCAGGTGGCCGGCACGGCGAGGACCCTGCGAAGGAGCGGGCGAAAGAGCGGGCGAAGCGAAGCAGACATATGCAGTATTCCTGAATTCACGGCGCGGTTGCCGCCGCGATGTCCGCCGTGATGGCGGACCGTGTCTCGAAGGCCGCGGAACTCGATGGCACCGGCGGCCCGGGGATTTGACCCGCCGTTCACGGCGCCGCGTCCATGTTTTTGGCCGGGGAAGCTGTGGGGCAACGGTGGCCGGCTGTCAAAGGGCACGGTAGCCGAACTGGCCAATGGTTTTGAAGGTCATCTGGAACAGCACGGTGGTGGATCCGTTGTCGCCGTTGAACGAGGTGTACCGCCGATACAGGATCGCCTGCAGGATATAGCACTCGTCTTCATAGGCGACATTGGCGCCGACGGTGACGAACTGGTTGGTGGAGAGGTTGCGCCGCACATAGCCGCCGACGCGATAGGCGTCGTAACGGCTGCTCATGCCCAGCGTGACCTCATTGCGCGGCGTGCCGTAGCCGGACGAGGCCGGCGGCGGCGGCGGCTGGTTGTAGAAATTGTAGGGGTCGTAGGTGGTGTAGATGTAGCCGCCGCTGACCTGCAGCGCCGGGCCGCCGACGGTGGCCAGCGCATCGGCGAAGCGGGTGACGCCGGAGTTCTTGTCGAGGCGGGTGCGGTAGGTCAGGTTCAGCCAGGTGGTGGGCGCGAAGCTGGCGCGGGCAACGATATCCGAGACGGTGTCGCGCAGGCCGGAGGTTGTCGGCATCATGTTGTCTGTTGCGGTCTGGTAGGACTGGCCGATAAAGGCGTCGAAGGTGGTGCCGCCGAGATACCAGGTGCCCTGGAGCGCCGCGTTAAGGCGGGTGCCGCCCTCCAGCCGGTCGATGCCGGGGAAGCGGTTGAAGCCGAACAGGTTCTGGTCGGTGAATTCGAGGTCGAGGCTGTCCTCATTCGGGATCTGGGTAAGCTGGCTATCGCCGGCGCGGGGCGCGACGACAAGCTGCACCCGCGGCTCGATCACCTGGGTGCCCCAGTCGCCGCTGTCGCGCACGAACGGCCAACGGAAATCGAGAGCGGCCTGCGGCAGGGCGCGGGCGACGGAGCTGGTGGACTGGGTCGAGTAGTTCGGCTGCTCGTTCAAGTGGTTCGCGTTGTAGGCGGCGGCGTCGCCGTGCAGGGTGATCTTCCAGAGATCGCCGAGCGGGCCGGTGACCGGGCGTTCCCAGTCCAGCGTCAGGTTGGCGCGCTGGGTGTTGGTGCCGGCGGTGCGCAGGATGTTGAAAGCGCCGGCGTTCAGCGACAGCCGGCCGCCGAGATCGTCGGGCTTGCCGAAATAGTTATAGGAATAGCGCGGCATCACCACCGGCAAGGTGCTGTCGACGATGGTGCTGGACAGGCCCTGATACGCCCGGGCGTCCAGCCGGGTGTAGGCGCCCTGGCCGAAGCCCTCGACATAGGCCTGGCTGGTCAGGATGTTGGCGTTGCCGGCCAGGTAGCTGCTCAGGCTGAAATTGCGCACATAGGTGGAGGACGAGGCGCGGTTGAGGTCGAAGCCGTAGCGCCAGGTGTCGTCATAGTTGAAGCGGCCCTTGGCATAGATCGAGCCCTGCGGGTCGCCGTTGACATCGGCGCCGGAGGCGAAGATCGACAGCAGGCCGGCGTTGAAGCGATAGCGGTAGTCGGCGCTGAGCTGGACGCCGGACTGGGTGGTGACCATCGGCGTCAGGGTAAGGTCCGACTGGTCGTCGATCACCCAGTAATAGGGCTGGGCGAAGAACGCGCCGAGATGCTTGGACGAGCCGAAGGACGGCAACAGCAGGCCTGACGCGCGCTTGACCGACGGGTCGGGGTGCCAGAAATACGGAAAATACGCGATCGGCACGCCGTACATCTCCATCACGGCGTCGTAGTACTCGATCTTCTTGTGCTCGGTGTCCTGCACCGCCGCCCGCGCGCGGATCTGCCACAGCGGCGGCTTGGTGGGGTCGTCGGCGCAGAGGTTGCAGGTGGTGTAGACGACGCGGCTCAGCTCGTTGATCACGCCGCCGGTGCGGCGCGCGCCGTTGGCGGCGAGGCGGCCATTTTCCGCCAGCCGCGTGCGCATCGCCCGCAGCACGCCGTCGCGCATCCCCTCGGTCAGTTCGGCGTAGTCGGAGAACAGCGTCTCGTTCGGCTCGAACAGCACCACGTGGCCGATGGCGGCGGCGACGTTGGTGTTACGGTCGTAGGTGACCTTGTCGGCGCGCAGCACGTGGTCGCCCTGCCAGGCCTCGACATGGCCGGTGGCGGTGACGATGCCGGCCTCGCGGTCGTATTCCACTTTGTCGGCGATGAAGGTGACCGGCTTGTTGCGGTCGACCGGCGCCACGTCGCCGGGGGCGATGAGCGGTTGCGAGCGCGCGGGCTCCGCCGTCATCCCCGACAGCGTCAGGGTGGCGGCAAGCAGCAGCAGGCGGGAGAGATGGCCGGGAGGGATCCGCATCTTATCCATCTTCGGTGTGCAGCAGCAGCGCGACCGCCAGCAGCATGCCGGCGACCGCGGGGGCCCAGGCCGCCAGGGTGACCGGCAGTGCGCCGGACTGGCCGAACTCCTCGGCGACTTTGGAAATGACGAACAGCAGGAACCCGGCCGCCACCCCGCTGCCGATCATCCGGGCGACGCCGCCGCGCCGGGCCGGGCGCATCGAGAAGCCGGCGGATACCAGCGCCATCGTCGCCGCGAGCAGCGGCAGGGCAAGGAGCGACTGGAAGTGCAGCCGGTGGCGCAGCGAGGAAAAGCCGGACCGCTCCAGCAGGGAGATGAAGCCCGGCAGGGCCCAGAGCGACAGCGTGTCGGGGGAGGCGAAGCTGTCCTGCACCCGGGCGACGGTGAGGTCGGTGGGCAACAGCAGGGTGCGGGGCTGGTCGGGCAGATGGTCGGGCAGGATGACGCGGGCGTTGGTCAGTTCCCAGGCGCCCTGCTTCAGCTTGGCACCGGTGGCCTCGATCCGGGCCAGCAGGTGGTCGGTGGCGTCGATGCGGAACACGCTGACGTCCTGCGTGGTGAGGGTCTCGCCGCGGAGCTGCACGCCGTGGGCGTGAATGATGGCGACGCCGGGAACGATCGGGGCGGCGCCGCTCGCCGCCGAGGGGCCGGGGGCGCTGATTTCATGGTCGGACTGGCGCAGCCAGAGCTGGCCGCCGGTCAGCGCCAGCGGGCCGCCCCCGGCGCGCAGGTAGGTGTTGTCCAGCACTTCCGCGCGGGCCAGCATCGCCGAGGAGAGCGGGCTGAGCGCGCCGGAGGCGAAGGCGCCGAGCAACATGGCGCACAGCATCGGCAGCGCGAGGAAGACCCAGGCGGACACGCCGGCGGCGCGCGCGACGATCAGCTCCGAGGAGCGGGTGAGCTTCCAGAAGGCAAGGATGCCGCCCAGCAGGACCGCGAAGGGCAGGATCTGGATCATGATGTAGGGCAGGCGCAGCGCCGCGATCTGGCTGACGAGGCCGAAGGTCGCTTCCGCCTTGCTGGCGGAGCGGCGCAGCAACTCGATGAAGTCGAACATCGCGACCAGGCCGGACAACGCCAGCAGCATGCTGAACGACGACAACAGGAACTGGCGCGAAATATAAAGCGAAAGGGTGAGCGGGAGCTTCATCGGCGCGTTCACGCGGTCCGCGCCGAGCGGGCTGCCCGGCGGGTGACAAGGCGGGAGGACATCAGCTGCGGGCCGATCAGCAGCCAGAAGCAGACGATGCCGGGCAGCACCGCGTGCACCCAGACCAGCGGTATCAGGCGGTTGTCGCGCGCGGCCAGGTTGCCGATCGCCAGACCGCTGGCCAGCAGGACGACGATCCCGGCGATGGCGATCAGCGGGCGCAGGATGCCGCCATGCCGTCGGAACGTGCCGGTTAGCACCGAGAGCAGGGCAACCAGGGAGAAGGAGACGCCGGTCAGCGGCGAGGCCAGCCGCTTATGCGCCTCGGCCCGCCATTTCGGGATGTCCTGAACGTTGGAGGGATGCGGATCGAGCAACTGATGCAGCCCCACCTCGGTCATGTCGAGCGGGCGCGCCGCTTCGGTGCGGGAGGCCTGAGCGAGGTCGATGGCATTCTCGCTGAAGGTCAGGATGTTCAGCCGCCCGGTCGTGCGATCCAGTTCCTGCCGGTTGCCGTTGATCAGCAGCACGCGCGGGCCGTTCGGCCCCTCCACCAGGCGGCCACGCTCGGCGAGGATCGTGGCATGGGCGCCGGGCTGGCGCGCGTCATCGACCAGGATGCCGCGCAGCGTGCCGTCGGGGTCGCGCGAACGGATATAGACCGTCAGATCGTCCGATATCTGGGTGAACACGCCTTCCTGCAGCAGGAAGGCGGCGACGCGGTTGCGGATTTCCCACTGGAATTCGCGAAACGCGCTGAGGCTGGCCGGCACCAGCCAGAGATTGAGCAGGTAGCCGGCGATCATCACCAGAACGGCCAGGAACAGCGCCGGACGGGCCAGGGCGAGCGGCGACAGGCCGGCGGCGCGCATGACGGTCAGTTCGCGGTCGCCGGCCAGGCGCTGGTAGACGAACTGCACGACGACGAAGCTGGTGATCGGCAGGATGACGGCGACGAAGCTCGGCAGCAGGAGGCCGGTGAGTTGCAGGAACACGCCGAAGGACAGGCCGCGGTTCACCACCAGCTCCACGAAGCGCAGGCTCTGCACCAGCCAGATCAGCACGGCGAGGCCGCCGGAGACCGCGATCAGCGCGACCGCGAGCTGGCGGAAGATATAGCGGTCGAGCCGGGTGATGAGCGGGCCGGACGGCATGCGGGGCGTGGTCTCCTTTGCCGGC
>JBBIQA010000114.1:1253-8481 GCA_037442565.1 Rhodospirillales bacterium | reverse complement strand
TCGAGCCAGTGCTCCGCCTGGGTCGGCGCACCGGCGGCGATGGCCTCCAGCGGCGCCAGATAGGCCGATTCGTCCTGGCCCGACGCGTCGCGCAGGGCCCGGGCGCGCAGGCCTTCGCGGGCAATGGCGACGATGTCGCGGGCGAGTTCACGCAGTTTTGCGCCGCGGAACGGGGCATCGAGGCCGAGGCGGGGCACCGCCTCACGCAGGGCCACCGCGTCCGCCCAATCGGCGTGCGGGCCAGCGGGGCCGGTGATGCGCCGCTCGGCGGCGGTCAGGGCTGCGTCGTCATACAGCAGGCCGACCCAGAGGGCCGACTGGGCCAGCATCATCTCCGGCGTGCCGGCGTCGGCGCCGCGCATCTCGATGAAGCGCTTCAGGCGGACATCGGTGAAGGCGGTGGTCATGTGGTCGGCGAAATCGCCCATCGTCGCCACCTCACCCGGCAGTCCGGGCAGCTTCCCCTCCATGAAGGCACGGAAGGACTGGCCGGCGACGTCGATGTACTTGCCGTCGCGGTAGACGAAATACATCGGCAACTCGTCGACCAGCCAGCGCGCGTAGCGTTCGAAGCCGAAGCCGGGATCGAACATCACCGCGGGGATGCCGGAGCGGTCGTTGTCGGTGTCGAGCCAGGCATGGGCGCGGTTGGACAGCAGGCCGTTCGGCCTGCCTTCCAGGAAGGGCGAATTGGCGAACAGGGCGGTGGCCAGCGGCTGCAGCGCGAGCGAGACGCGCATGCGGCGCAGCATCTCGGTTTCCGAGCCGTAGTCGAGGTTGACCTGCACGGTGCAGGTGCGGGTCATCATGTCGAGGCCCCGGGAGCCGACGATCTGCATGTAGCGCCGCATGATCGCGTAGCGGCCC
The DNA here is from genome assembly GCA_037442565.1 of Rhodospirillales bacterium. Lineage (GTDB taxonomy): Bacteria > Pseudomonadota > Alphaproteobacteria > Acetobacterales > Acetobacteraceae > PALSA-911. The sequence goes on along the minus strand of JBBIQA010000114.1, from coordinate 7,614 downwards.
TTCGGCATCCACTGCATGTCCTCGCGGGTGGCGAAGGGATGGAAGCCGAGCGGGGCGAAGCCGATGCCGAGCTTTCCCGCCACCGCGCGGATTTCGGCGAAGTGCTTTTCAAATTCGGCCTTGGTCTCGTGCAGGCTGACCAGCGGGCCGCCGGACAGCTCGAGCTGTCCGGCGGGTTCGAGGGACACCGAGGCGCCGCCGCCGAGCTTGATGCCGATCGGGTTGCCGCGGTCGAGGATCGCCTCGCCGCCGAATTCCAGCAGGCCCTCCAGGATGGCGCGGATGCCGCCCCTGCCCGCCTGGGTGTCGTAGGCGGGAACGCGCAGATCGTCCCGATGGAAGCCGAACTTCTCGTGCTCGGTGCCGATGCGCCATTCAGCCTTCGGCTTGCACCCGGCGGCGATGAAATCGGCCAGCTGCGACATCGAGGTGATCAGCGTGTCGTCGGTATCTCCAGGATTGGACATGTCGCTCCGGGCAATCTTTGGGGGTCTTTGGGCGGGTTCGCCCTTGCTCGCGAAAACTTCTACCCGCAAGCGGGCGCGAGCAACAGCGCCAGCCCGGCGATGGCCGCGGTCTCGGCCCGCAGCACGCGGGGGCCGAGGCTGGCCGGGACCAGGAACGGGCGGGAGCGCAGCAGGGCGATCTCGGCCGGGGAGAAGCCGCCCTCGGGGCCGATCAGCAGGGCGGCCTTGCCGAGCCCCCTGGGGGGGGGCGGCGCGTCCGAGCGTTCGATGGCGGCAACCAGGGGCCGGCCGACCGGCCAATCGGCCAGTACGTCCGGCAGGCGGCGGGGCGGCTGCAGGGCGGGGATCGTCAGACGCTCGCTCTGCTCGGCGGCCTCCATGGCGATGGCGGCGAGGCGGGCGAGGTTGACGCGCTCGGTGTTGGTGCGTTCGGTCAGCACCGGCAGCAGGGCCGAGGCGCCGAGTTCGGTGGCCTTCTGCACCAGCATGTCGGTGGGGTCGCGCTTGAGCGGGGCGAAAACCAGCCACAGATCGGGCTCCGGCGATTGCGGGCGCAGCTTGGCCTCGACCGCCAGGGTGGCGCGGTCCTTGCGGATGGCGGCGATCCGCGCGCGCCACTCGCCGTCGCGGCCGTTGAACAGGCGCAGCGCGGCACCGGGGCCGCGGCGCATGACGGTGCCGAGGTAATGCGCCTGGGCCGGGCTGGCGGCGATCTCCGCGCCGGGCGCGAGATCGGCCTCGGTGAACAGGCGCAGCGAGGTGTCGGGTGCGGCGGGATCGGTTGACGAGGGGTGCATGCGGGTGAGAGTAGCAGCGATGCCCTTTCCTGCCGAAACCGCCCATACCGATATCGTCGCCACCGGCTGGATCGCCCGCCTGCCGGCGGGCTGGCGGCCCTATGCGCTGCTGGCGCGGCTGGACCGGCCGATCGGCGTCTGGCTGCTGTTCCTGCCGGGGCTGTGGGGGATCCTGCTGGCGGGGGCGCCGGCCGGGCGATCGGCCTGGCTGGTGGCGCTGTTCGCCATCGGCAGCCTGGTGATGCGCGCCGCCGGCTGCGTGGTGAACGATCTGTGGGACCGCGACATCGACCGGATGGTGGCACGCACCGCCGGCCGGCCGCTGGCCTCCGGCGCGCTGCGGCCGCGGCATGCGCTGGCGTTCCTGGTGCTGCTGCTGGCGGCCGGGCTGGCGGTGCTGCTGCAACTGAACCGGCCCGCTCAGGCGCTGGGCGTGGCGTCGCTGCTGCTGGTGGGGCTGTATCCGCTGGCCAAGCGGGTGACGTGGTGGCCGCAGCTTGTCATGGGCTTCACCTTCGGCTTCGGCGCGCCGATGGGATACGTCGCCGCCGGCGGGACGATCGGCTGGACGACCGACTGGGCAGGGGCGGCGATCTATGGCGCGGCGATCCTGTGGGACCTGGGGTTCGACACGGTGTACGCGCACCAGGACCGCGAGGACGACGCGCTGGTGGGGGTGAAATCCACCGCGCGGCTGTTTAACGAGAACACGCGGCCCTTCCTGGCCGCCTGCTATGCCGGCACGGTGGCGCTGCTGGCGCTGGCCGGCTGGCTGGCCGGCATGTCCGGCTGGTTCTACCCGGCGCTGGCTCTGCCGGCCGGGCTGCTGGCCTGGCAGGTGCGCGCGCTCGACATTCATGATCCCGGGCTTTGCCTGCGGCTGTTCCGCGCCAACCGCGAGGTCGGGCTGGCGGTCGGGCTGGCGCTGCTGATCGGGCGGCTTTGACGGACCCTCCGGCTTTGCGGGATCCGGAAGCCTTCCTGCGGGGACACACGCGCCTGGAGCGCGCACCACTGGTGCCCGAGATCGCGCTGTACCTGGCCAGCGAGATCACGCCGATCTGGCTGGCGAGCGAGGACTGGCTGCGCGAGAAGAACATCGAGCCGCCGTTCTGGGCCTTCGCCTGGCCCGGCGGGCAGGCGCTGGCGCGGCATGTGCTGGATCACCCCGGGCTTGTCGCCGGCAAGCGGGTGCTGGATTTCGCCGCCGGCGGCGGAATCGCGGCGATCGCCTGCGCGATGGCCGGTGCCGCGTCGGTGGAGGCGGCCGAGATCGATTCGCTCGCGGTCGCGGCGATCCGGCTGAACGCGGCGAAGAACGGCGTGCGCGTGACGGCGCTCAGCGAGGACGTGGTCGGCGCCGATTGCCGGTGGGACCTGATCCTGTGCGGGGACGTTTGCTACGAGGCGCCGATGACGCTGCACATCCTGCCCTGGCTGGAGGCGATGGCGGCACGGGCGGAGGTTTGGGTGGCCGATCCGGGCCGGGCCTACCTGCCGCGCGAGGGGCTGGAACGTTTCGCCGACTACAAGGTGGCCACCAGCCTGGAACTGGAGGACCGGACCGTGCGGCACGTGGTGCTGTATCGGCTGCTGGCGCCGTGATCGCCATCCGCGGACCGGGTGTCGCATCGGGCGCCACATCGGGCGCCACATAAAGTTCACGGAAGCGCCAACGAGCCGTCATCGCCGTGACATCGGAGGCAACAAAGCTCCGAATTATACCTGCGCGGTCTCATCGTCCGGGACGATTCCTTATCAACGCAGGAAAAATTCATGTTTCGCTTCAAAACTTGCCTTCAGGCGGCGCTGCTCGCCTCCGTCGCCCTGCCGGCCGCGGCCGCCGGCGTCGCGCCCGACCACATCGTGGTGCTGATCGAGGAAAACCAACTGAACTCGGCCATCCTGGGCAGCTCCAACGCGCCGTATTTCAACATGCTGGCCTCGACCGGGCTCCTCTACACCAACGCCCATGGTAGCGACCACGACAGCCAGCCGAACTACCTGGAGTTGTTCGCCGGCGCCAATCCGGGCAACCAGAGTGTCAGCCAGGCCGCCAACGGCGGTGTGCTGACGCAGCACTACAACCCCAGCATCAACATCGAGACCCCGACCGACCCGGCGGTGATCAGCGCGCTGAACAACAGCGACAACCGCAACAACACGCCGTTCACCACGCCGAACCTGTACACCTCGCTGACCGCCGTCGGCAAAACCTTCACCGGCTACTCCGAGGACCTGCCGAGCGTCGGGTTCAACGGCGACAGCGCGCCTGGCTCGCAGGGCCTGCGTTCCTACGTGCGCAAGCACAATCCGTGGGCGCAATGGTCCAACGTTCCGACCAGCGTCAACCAGTCGCTGACGCCGTTCAGCGCCATGGCCGCCGCCAATGACTTCTCGGGCCTTTCCACCGTTTCCATGGTGGTGCCCGGTGAAGCGCACGACATGCACGACACGGTCAGCAAGGATGGGCTGTATGCCGTCGGCGGCGCCGCGCCCTACGGCAACGGCGTCGACATCCACGGCAATCCGGTCAACCCCGACACCACGATCCAGGGCGGCGACAACTGGGCGAAGCAGAACATCGACGCCTATCGCCAGTGGGCGGTGACGCATAACTCGCTGCTGATCACGGTGTGGGACGAGAACAACTACACCACCGGCGCCAACAACGTGGCGCTGATCGTCAACGGCGCGCCGAGCCTGCTGCAGACGGGCCAGAACAACAACTACGTGAACCACTTCGACATTCTGAACTACCTGGAGAGCGTGTACGGCGGCGCTCCGAGCGGCCTCGCCGCCACCGCGTCCGGCCTGGCGCTCACCCCGAGCGGCCAGCTGGCCGTGCCGGAGCCGGCCACGTTCGGCGTGTTCGGCATCGGCCTCCTCGGCCTGATCGCCATCCGCCGCCGCCGGGCCTGACCTTCTCAGGCTCCGTGAGAGATGCGGGCCGGGGGAAACCCCGGCCCGCTTTTTTTTGCGCTACAGCGTGGCCGCGGTGCCGAGGATGACCGTGGCCTGGGCCGACAGCACGCCGCCATTGCCGTGTGCGAGGGCGGTGGCGGCGCCTTTCACCTGCCGATCGCCGCATTCGCCGCGCAGCTGGCGGGTCGCCTCGATCAGCAGGAACAGGCCGTACATGCCGGGGTGGCAATAGGACAGGCCGCCGCCGTTGGTGTTGACGGCGAGTGAGCCACCGGGGGCGATCCGACCACCTGAAACGAAAGGACCCCCCTCCCCTTTCGCACAGAAGCCAAGGTCTTCCAGAAACAGGATCGTGTTGATGGTGAAGGCGTCATAAAGCGCCAGCACGTCGATGTCCTTCGCCGCCAGGCCGGCCATACTGTATGCCTCGGCGCCGGAGCGGATGGCGCCGGTGTGGGTCAGATCGGGCATCGAGCTGATGCTGGCATGGGTGATCGACTGGCCGCAGCCGAGCACATACACCGGCGGCTTCCTCAGCGATTTGGCGCGCTCGGCAGAGGTGACGATGACGGCGCCGCCGCCATCGGTGACCAGGCAGCAATCGCGCACCGTGAGCGGGTAGCTGACCATGCGCGCGCCGAGCACGTCCGCGACCGTGAGCGGCTTCTTCTCCCAGGCGGCCGGGTTCAGCTGCGCCCATTGCCGCGCGGCGACGGCGACCTCGGCGAGGTGTTCGCGCGTGGTGCCGAACTCGTGCATGTGGCGGGACGCGGCCATGGCGTAGGCGCTGGCGGGCAGGAAGGGCTTGAACGGGGTTTCGTAGGCGTTGTACTCGCGCGCCGAAGCGGCGCGGCGCCCGACGGTGCGCTGGGTGCTGCCGTAGGTGACGACGGCGACCGAGCACAGACCGGCGGCGATGGCGGCCTGCGCGTGGGCGACATGCACCTCGAACGACGAGCCGCCGACGATGGTGCTGTCGGTGTAGGCGTCGGGCAGGCGGAGGTATTCGGCGAGCGACATGGCCGAGGTGCGGGCCTGGGTGGTGGCGCAGAACAGCCCGTCCACGTCCTTCAGGGTCAGGCCGCAATCATCCAGCGCGCGGGCGATGCCCTGCGCCATGAGATCGAGCGGGTTCATCAGCGCGGCGACGGCGCCGAGATCGGATTCAGCCACGCCGACGATGGCCGCGCTGCCGCGTGTCAGGCCGTTCATTTCGCGTCTCCCGCCGGGGTGAAGACGGGATAGGGCGGCTCCTCGCCCTCGGCAGGATGGACACGGAATTTCACCCGCATGCCGATCCTCACGTCCATCGGATCGATGTCCTCGACCCGGCTCATCAGCCGAAATCCTTCATCGACGTCGATCAGCGCGACGTTGAACGGCGCCCCCTGCTGCGGATGCACGACGGTGGTGGCGTGGACGGTGCCGAGGCCGGCGCTGACCCGCCATTCGAGGTTTTGGCTGCCGGTAATGGGGCAGATCACCCGGGGGTAGAAGATCGCCTGGCTGGCCGCCGGGGAGTATTGGTAGCCGAGTTCTCCCTTTTCGAGGTGGCCGATATAGGTCGCGAGCGGCGATTGAGCCAGCGTGGTCATTTCTTCTTCCCCCGTGCTTGGTCGGAGGATGTTACGCGGCAACCTCCACGACGACCAGTTCGGCATCCCCGGAGGCGACGATGGCAAGATCCGGCTCATCCACGATGGCCGCACCGTCGCGGGTGTTGACCGTGACGCCATTGACCGTGACGGAGCCCTTGGCCGGCACCAGATAGGCGGCGCGGCCGGGGCGGAGCGGGATATGCGCGGTTTCACCCTTGGCCAGCGTGCCCGCGATGATCGCGGCGTCGGCGTTCAACGGCAGGGCGCCGGAGCCGCTATCCTGCTCGCGGCCGCTGGCGAGGACGCTGAGGCCGTCCTTGCGGGGGAACTCGCGGGCGGCCCAGCCTGGGGCGGCGGCGGCGCGGTCGGGCAGGATCCAGATCTGGAACAGGGTGGTATCGATGCTCTCCTTGTTCAGTTCCGCATGCACGATGCCGGTGCCGGCGTGCATCACCTGCACGTCGCCGGCTTCGGTGCGGCCCTCGTTGCCCAGGCTGTCGCGGTGGGTGATGGCCCCGGTGCGGACATAGGTGACGATCTCCATCTCCTTGTGCGGATGCGGGTCGAAGCCGGT
>JBBIQA010000114.1:0-1153 GCA_037442565.1 Rhodospirillales bacterium | reverse complement strand
TGGCATGGGTCGGGCCGCCGTTGCCGGACATTCGGAATAGGACCTAGTCTCCGCCGGAAACCGGCAATCCGGCGGTTCCCCGGGAGATAGAGCATGACGAGCGCGCCGACCACGCCCAACGCCCAACAGGCGGATTACTGGAACCATGTCGCGGGGCAGACCTGGGTCGCGCTGCAGGCGCGGCTGGACCGGCTGTTCGCCCCGCTCACCGAGGTGGCCATCGAGCATGCCGCGCCCCGGCCGGGGGAACGCGCGATCGATATCGGCTGCGGCTGCGGCGCGACCGTTCTGGAACTGGCCCGGCGCGTGGGTCCGGGCGGGCATGTGCTCGGCGTCGACATCTCGGCGCCGATGCTGGCCGTGGCCCGCGAGCGGGCGGCGGAAGCCGGATTGGCGCAGGCCACACTGACCCGGGCCGACATGGCCACACACGCATTCGCGCCGGGGGATTTCGACCTCGCGTTCTCGCGATTCGGGGTGATGTTCTTCGACGATCCGCCGGCGGCCTTCGCCAATCTGCGCCGGGCGCTCAAGCCCTCGGGCCGGCTGGTGTTCGCCTGCTTCCGGGCGCCGGCGGAGAATCTCTGGGTCACGGTGCCGTTCGCGGCGACGAAGCACCTGCTGCCGCCGACCCCGCCGCCTGGGCCGGAGGAGCCCGGGCAGTTCGCCTTCGCCGATCCGGACCGGGTGCGGCGGATCCTGACCGCGGCGGGGTTCCACGATATCGAGCTGGCAAGGCACGATCCGGCGATGCGCATGGCCGGCCCGGGCGGAGCCGCGGAGGCCGCCGCGTTTTCCATCCAGCTCGGCCCCGCCGCGCGGGCGCTGATCGGCGCCCCCGAGGCCCTGCGAACCGCGGTGCGCGAGGCGCTGGAGGCCGAATATCGCCGGCATGATGGGCCGGACGGCATCATTCTTTCCGGCGCCATCTGGATCGTTTCCGCCAAGTCCTGACGCGCTGCTGCATGTTATGACCGGAGGAGGACCTGCATGTCGGACACGCTCACTCCCCTGATCCTGGATTTCCTGGAATGGACCGCCGCACGGCCGCGGTCCTATGCAGAGGCGATGGACATCTGGCGCACCTCCTGCCCGCGCCTGACGGTCTGGGAGGACGCGGTCGACCGGGGATGGGTGATCCCGAGGCGCGGGG
>JBBIQA010000113.1:0-14826 GCA_037442565.1 Rhodospirillales bacterium | reverse complement strand
CTGACGGTCTGGGAGGACGCGGTCGACCGGGGATGGGTGATCCCGAGGCGCGGGGCGGATCGGGAATTGCGGGTAGAGCTGACGCCGGCCGGACGGCGTTTCCTGGCGGCGGGCCGGCCGCGATAGCCCGGTGGCGGTAGATCGGCGGCAATCTTTCTTCAGATTGTCACATGACCTGCCGGCCAAGTCGGGTTAGCCGGCGGGTACCAGACAGGAGACCCTCATGCAGCGCGACCTACTTCCCGCCTTCTTCCTCGCCGCCCTGGCCCTGGCGGCCGGCCCCGCCCAGGCCCAGCAAAAGCCGATGCCCGAGGCGCATAAGCCGCATAACGTGATCCTGTTCGTGGCCGACGGCCTGCGCCCCGGAATGGTGAACGCGGAAACCGCGCCGACCATGCAAGCGCTGATGAACCGCGGCGTGCGGTTCACCAACTCCCATTCGCTGTTCCCCACCTTCACCACCGCCAATGCCTCCGGCATGGCGACCGGGCATATGCTGGGCGACACCGGCGACTTCTCCAACACCATCTACACCGGCTTCCAGGTTCCCGGCGCCGGGGACAGCGTGACGCCGTTCCTGGAAAGCGATCCGGTGCTGGGTGACGTGGACGAGCATTTCGCCGGCGACTACCTGAACGAGACCACCATCCTGGCGGCGGCGCGGGCGAAGGCCTATTCCACCGCCAGCATCGGCAAGCTCGGCCCGGCGCTGATCTTCGACCATACGGAACGCAGCGGGCAGAAGACCATCATCGTCGACGACAGCACCGGCCGCTCCGGCGGCATTCCGCTGTCGGACGAGGTGAAGCAGGGCCTGGCCGCGGCGAAACTGCCGGCGGAGGCGCCGACACGGGGGCCGAACGGCGCCGCCGGCAACAACGCCGCGCCCGGCACCCTGGCCGCGAATGTCGGGCAGCAGGACTGGTTCACCTCGGTCGCCACCCAGGTCGTGCTGCCGATGTTCAAGGCACGGGGCAAGACGTTCGTGATGGTCTATTGGTCGCGCGACCCGGACGGCACCCAGCATAACCAGGGCGACAGCCTGGGGCGGCTGGTGCCGGGCATCAACGGGCCGACGTCGCTGGCCGCCATCCGCAACGCCGACAACAACCTGGCCAAGCTGCTGGAGGCGCTGCGCACGCAGGGGCTGGACAAGGATACCGACGTGATCCTCACCTCCGATCACGGCTTCTCCACCATCTCCAAGGAAAGCGGGACCAGCTTCGCGGCGACGCAAACCTACAAGGGCGTGACAGAGAAGCAGCTGCCGCCGGGCTTCGTCGCCATCGATATCGCGCACGGGCTGGCGTTGCCGCTGTTCGACCCCGATGGAAAAAGCATCGGTGTTCCGGCCGGCGCCTTCCCGTTTCGTGCCAATGGCCTGATCGGGCCGGACCCGGCCAAGCCGGACGTGGTGGTGGCGGCGAACGGCGGTTCGGACCTCGTGTATATTCCGAACGGCGACAAGGCGCTGGCGGCGAAGGTGGTCAAGATCCTCTCGGCGCAGGACTACGTCAGCGGGCTGTTCGTGGATGATGCGCTGGGACCGATCCCCGGCACGCTGCCGCTGTCGGCGATCTCGCTGCATGGCTCGGCGATCACGCCGATGCCCGCCATTGCGGTCAATTTCCGCTCGTTCTCCACCGGGTGCGCCGATCCCACCACCTGCGGCGTGGAAGTGGCGGATACCGGATTGCAGCAGGGCCAGGGCATGCATGGCAGCTTCTCGCGCGCCGATACCCGCAACATCATGGCCGCGGCCGGGCCGAGCTTCCGCGAGAAATTCACCGATCCCGCGCCGGCCAGCAACGCCGACCTGGGCAAGACCATCGCCCGGCTGCTCGACCTGCGCTTCGCCGATCACGGCAAGCTGATCGGCCGCGTGCTGAGCGAGGCCATGCCGAACGGCGGAATGCCGCTGACCCTGTCGGGTACAATGCGCTCCAAACCCGACGAAGCCGGCCACGTGACGGTGCTGAGGTATCAGGTCACCGGCAAAACCCGCTACTTCGACACCGCCGGCTACCCGGGCCGCACCCTGGGCCTGCCGTGAAGGCGGGTTTCGGGGGACGTGAAGGGAAGAAAGGCCAGGGGCTCTGCCCCTGGACCCCGCTAAGGGCAAGCCCTTAGAACCCCATACTGGTTTGGATGTGGCAAGGGGCGCTACCCGGACCTTGAGCGGTCCGGGTAGCGCCCCTTGCCACATCCAAACAATGGAAGGTTTCCAAAGGCGAGCCTTTGGCGGGGTCCAGGGGCAGAGCCCCCTGGCCTTGCTTTCCCCTTCACATCCCCCCGAAGCCGCCTACTCGGCGGCCATGCGTGGGCTGAGGGGGGACGGGGTGGCCTGCTGCGCGCGGGCCATGGGGTTGGGCCACCATCTGTCTTCCCATTCCGGGAACATGCCCTGGATTTTCGGCTTCACCTGTTCGGCGAACAGCCTGGTGTTGTAGCGGGTCAGTTCCTTGCTCATGTTGCCGTATTGCAGCAGCAGCATGAGGTGGCCGACGTTCAGGTTGGTGGCAACCTCGCGCAGTTGCTCGGCCACTTCGTCCGGCGAGCCGATGATGACGTAGCCGTTGTCGACGATGCCCTGCATGTCGCGCGCGGTGGAGGCGAAGCGTTCGCCGGTGGACTTGCCGCGCACGGCGGAGTCGGCGGCCTTACGTACCTGGCTTTCCAGGCCGGCGCGCATGCTGGCTTCGGTGGTATAGCCGGGCGGGGTGGCCCAGGCAGGGTCCACGTGCAGGCAGCGGCCATAGAAATATTCGGCGGCTTCTGAATATAGGTCGAAGGCGTGCTGGCGGCTTTCGCCGACGCCGACGAATTGCAGGAAGCCGGCGCGGTACGGATTCCGGTCCTTGCCGAGGCGGGCCATTTCGTCCCAGAAGCCCTGCATCGTCGCCTGGCCGGCCTTGTAGCCGTAGTAGGACAGGTAGCAGTAGACGTAGTCCATCTCCGCACACCAGTGCCAGGTTTCCACCGAGCCGCCGCCGGGCACCCAGATCGGCGGGTGCGGATCCTGTATCGGGCGCGGCCAGATATTGACGTAGCGCTGCTGGTTGTAGCGGCCGTTGAAGGCGAACGTGTTCTTGTCGGTCCAGGCGCGGACGACGAGGTCGTGCGCTTCCATGTAGCGCTCGCGCAGCATCGAGGGGTTCTGGCCGTAGGCGTAGCAGGTGTCCATCGGCGTGCCGACCGGGAAGCCGGCGATCAGGCGGCCGCCGGAGATGCAGTCGATCATGGCGAATTCCTCCGCCACGCGGGTGGGCGGGTTGTACAGCGCCAGCGAGTTGCCCATGACGCAGATCGCCGTGTCGGTGGTGCGCCGGGCCAGGGCGGAGGCCATTAGGTTCGGCGAGGGCATCAGGCCGTAGCCGTTGGAGTGGTGCTCGTTGACGCAAATGGCGTCGAAGCCCATCTCGGCGGCGTATTCGAGCTCGTCGAGAAAATCGTTGTACATGTGGTGGGCGCGCTTGGCGTCGAACAGCTTGGCGTCGATGTCGACCCACACGGACGGGTGCTGCGTGCGGAAATCTTCCGGCAGCTCGGTGTAGGGCATCAGATGGAACCACATCAGCTTCACGGGCGCTCTCCTACAGGCAATGGCCTACCGGCTTTGGGCGAAACATACCCGCCAGTAGATACCGGAATTCGAGCGCCCGGTGAAGTATGGCGATTACCGGCCGACGAAGACCGGCTTGCGCTTTTCCACGAAGGCCTTCATGGCTTCCTTGGCGTCCTCGGTCTTGCCGATCTGCATGGTCATGTCCTGTTCGAAGCGGTAGCCGTCGCGCAGGCTCATTTCCTCGATCACGTTCAACGAATGTTTTGCCAATTGGGTGGAAACCGGGCTGAGGGCGGCGATTTCGCGCGCGAAGCCCATGGCGGTTTCCATCAGCTGGTCCGGGGGCACGCAGGCTTCCACCACGCCGAGGCGGTAGAGTTCGGCGCCGGAGACGCGGTAGCCGGTGAGCATCATCCGGCGCAGGCGGGAATGGCCGAACAGGCGCTGGGCGTGGCGGCCACCGCCCATCAGGCCGATGGTGACCTCGGGCAGGCCGAGGGAGGCATTCTCGGAGGCGACCAGGATGTCACAGGACGCGACCAGCGCGAGGCCGGCGCCGAGGGCGGCGCCGTTGATGGCGCAGATCACCGGCTTCCTGCATTCCACGATCGAGTGGTAACTTTCGCGTGCGCTGCGCAGATGCTGGCGCTGGGTGCCGCCGGTTTTCGGCATGGAGCCGCGCGATTTGATGTCGGCGCCGGCGGAGAACACTTTTCCGGCGCCGGTGAAGACGATGGCGCGGACGTCATCATCATCGGACAGATAGTCGAAGGTCGCGGAAATCTCATCCTGCAACTGCCGGCTTTGCGCGTTGACGGGCGGGGCGTCCATCGTGACCACGGCGATGTGATCGGCGATGTCGATGTGCAGGAATTCCGGTTGGATCATAGGAGGGGTTAGCCTTCGACAACTTGGCGTGGACGGTAGATCGCGGTGTGGGCGACACGCGCGACCGGCTTGGTATCGCGTGTTAGCACGAGCACGTCCAGGTCGACGAACAAATGTCCCTTATGTTCGTAGTTGCGAACGATACGGGAACGGATGGTAAGCGTGTCGCCGACATGGGCGACGGCGAAGTTCTGCACCTGGCTGCCGACATGGATCCAGGGACCGAGGACGACGTTGTGCGACAGCGCCCAGTTGCAGGCGCGCAGGATGATGCCGGGATGGACCAGGCCCTCGTTCGCATAGAGCGTGTCGGTCTCGCGCAAATCCTTCAGGTATTGCGCGGCGTATTCCGGGGTGACGGGATAGGGCGCGATGCCGAGCCAGGTGCCTTCGGCCAGCGACGCGGGACTGGCCGGCGGCCGTGTTGCGCGGACATCCACCGCAACAAAGCCATCCAAGGCCGGCGGCGCGACGGGTGGCGGCAGTGCCGCGCTGCCGGTGGCGCAGAGCACGCCTTCGGACGAGACCTGGATGTCCAGGCCGTCGGCGGTTTCCGCCCCGATCACGGTGGCGATCTTGCCGTCATAGACCGGCTTGATGAAGCGGCAATCGGCGGTGCCGTGCGCCAGCCAGGCACGGCCCCAGCGGGCGACCGCCGGGTGCGTCATGTAGCCGTAGACGTCGACACCGGGAACCAGGCCGCCGCTGAAGCCGAAGCGCTTGGCGACCGCGTCGTCATGGATCTTGTTCTCGGAGTCCCAGGACATGTTGTAGGCCTGCACGGTGTACGGGCCGGTGGCGGCTACGCTCATTGGGGCCATCCCTTGGTTTCTTGTGTGTTTTGACGATTACGCCCGGTTATGCGGCGCGTGTCCAGGTCACCACGTATCCACCATCGGCCGCTTCTTGCCTGTGCGCGGCGGCGGCGTGGGGGCATTGCGCAAGCCCTGGCTGATCCATAGGCGGGTGTCGGCGGGGTCGATCACGTCATCGATTTCGACGAATCCGGCCGCATTCAGGGCCTTGCCCTGGGTGTAGAGTTCATCGACCAGTTCCTGGTAGCGAAGCTGGCGCGTGTCGGGGTCTTCGATCTCGGCCAGTTCGCGGCGGTAGGCAAGGCGGACGGCACCCTCCAGGCCCATCGGACCCACCTCCCCCGTGGGCCAGGACACGGAGAAGTTACCGATATTGAGGTAGCCGCCGGTCATGGCCTGGGCGCCGAGGCCGTAGGCCTTGCGCAGGATCACGGTGAAGAACGGCACGTCCAGGCTGCCGGCGGTGACGAACATGCGGGAGAAGTGGCGGACGGTGGCGGTCTTTTCGATCTCGGGGCCGACCATGAAGCCGGGGGTGTCGCAGAGCACCAGGATCGGGATGTCGAAGGCATCGCAAAGCTGCATGAAGCGGGCGGCCTTGTCGGCGCCGGGGGCATCGACGGCGCCGCCGAGATGCATGGGATTGTTGGCGATGATACCGATCGGGCGACCCTCGATCCGGGCGAAGGCGGTGAGAATGCCGACGCCGAAGTTTTTTCGAATTTCCAGCACCGATCCGGTATCGGCGAGGGTGTGGATCACGGCGCGGACGTCGTAGGCGCGCAGGCGGTTTTCCGGCACCAGGGGGCGCAGCTTGCGCTGGTCCGGGCAGGTCCAGCCGGCGACGGGGCCCTGGAAGTAGGAGAGGTATTGTTTGGCGACGGCGACCGCCTCGGCTTCGTCCTCCACCAGGATGTCGATGACGCCGTTGGGTTCCTGGACACTGACCGGGCCGACCTGCTCGGGCGTGAAGACGCCGAGGCCGCCGCCCTCGATCATCGCCGGGCCGGCCATGCCGATGGTGGAATTGCGGGTGGCGATGACGACGTCGCAGCAGCCGAGCAGGGCCGCATTGCCGGCGAAGCAGCGGCCGGAGTTGATGCCGATCATCGGGATCAGGCCGGACAGGCGGGAAAAATGCCAGAAGCTGCGCAGTTCCAGGCCGCCGGCGCCGACATAATCGGTATCGCCGGGGCGGCCGCCGCCGCCCTCGCTGAACAGGATGAGCGGGATGCGCAGCTTGTGCGCGAGCTCGAACATCCGGTCTTTCTTGCGATGCGCCATGAAGCCCTGGGTGCCGGCGAAGACCGTGTAGTCGTAGGCCAGCACCATGCAGCGAGATCTTTCGGCACCAAAATCCTGGCCGTTCACGGTGCCGATGCCGGCGACGAAGCCGTCCGCGGGGCTCATGCGGATCAGTTCCTCGACGCTTCGCCGCGAGCGCTGCATCGCCAGGGTCAGGCCGCCGTACTCCGTAAAACTGCCGGGATCGGTGAGGTCGGCGATGTTCTCCCGCGCGGTGCGGCTGTTCTGCCTGCGGCGGCGGGCGACGGCTTCGGGGCGGGCTTCATCCAGCAGGACGCTATGGCGGTGCAGGACTTCGGCGAGATCGGGGCGGATGTGGTCGAGGTCGGCCTCGGCGGTTGCCTCGGGGCCGGTATCGGCGAGGTCGGCGGGTTCGATGAACAGCAGCGGGTGGTCGGCGAGGATCTGTTCGCCGGGCGCGCAGGGGATGGCGTGAACGATGCCGGTGGTGGCGGCGGTGACGACGAGTTCGGATTTCATCGCCTCGATCACCGCGACCTGTTGGCCGGCGCGGATGGGGTCTCCGGGCTGGACGTCGATGCTGACGATGCGGCCGGACATCGGCGCGGGGGTGGCGATCGTGCCGGGTGGGGCGGCGTGGGCGATGGACCGGGTGGTTACCGGTAGGACCGGACCGGCATCGGCGAAGAACAGATCACGGTGTTCCGTGGCGGGAGTGAGAAGTTCGCCGATGTGTTCCTCGACGAAAGTCGTAAAAACTTCATTGGCGGCGACGTCCGGATGGCGCAGGAGGTTGCGCAGGAAACCGGCGTTGGTGGCCACGCCCTCGATGCGGAATTCGCAAAGGGCGCGGTAGGTTTTGGCAACCGCGTCGGAGAAGTTGCGGGCCTCGCTGTGCACGATCAGCTTGGCCAGCAGGCTGTCGAAGCTGGCGGTGGTGGCGTAGCCGGCATAGCCGAAATGATCAACCCGGATGCCGCGGCCGGAAGGTGGCTCGAACACGCGCAGCGTGCCGCCGGTGGGTTGGGTTTGGCCGCCGGGCAGCATGGTTTCCATGTTGATGCGCAGCTGGATGGCGTGGCCGTAGGGCGCGGGGATGCGGTCCTGGGTCAGGCGCAGGGCGGCGAGCAAGCCGCCGGCGGCGACGCGCAGCTGGGCGGCGACGAGGTCGATGCCGGTAACCTCCTCGGTGACCGTGTGCTCGACCTGCAGGCGCGGATTGCATTCGATGAAGATGAACGCCTCGCCGCTGACCAGGAACTCGAAGGTGCCGAGGCTGAGATAGCGCAGTTCGCGTGCCATGCGCATTGCGGCGTCGATGATGCGGCCGCGCAGGCCGGAGGACAGGCTGGGGCTGGGGGCGATTTCGACGATCTTCTGGCTGCGGCGCTGCAGGGTGCATTCGCGTTCCCACAGATGCGTCACCGCGCCGGTGCCGTCGCCGATGATCTGCACTTCAATATGGCGGGGGTGGCGCAGCAGGCGCTCGGCATACAGCGCGTCGTTGCCGAAGAAGGCTTTTGCCTCCGACTGGCAGCGGGCGTAGGCGTCGGCGATCTGGGAGGGATCGGTGACCGCGCGCATGCCGCGGCCACCGCCGCCGGCGACGGCCTTGATCATCATGCCGTCGCCCGGGGGTAACGAGGCGAAGAAGGCATGAAGCTGGTCTATGCGCGCCGGCCCTTGCGTGCCGGCGGCGACCGGCACGCCGCAATTGACCGCCAGGTTTCGGGCGGCGGTCTTGTCGCCGAACAGGTCGAGGATGTCCGGGGTCGGGCCGACGAAGATGATCCCGGCATCGGCGCAGGCGCGCGCGAGGCCGGCGTTCTCGCTGAGGAAGCCGTAGCCGGGGTGGATGGCGTCGCAGCCGGTGGCGACCGCGGCGGCGATAATACCGGAAATATCGAGATAGGCGGCGGGGCCGGCGGCGTTGAGCGGGACGGCTTCGTCGGCCTTGCGGACATGCAGGGAGTGCTGGTCCTCGGTGGAATAGACAGCGACGGTGCGAATGCCGAGCTCGGCGGCGGCGCGGGCGATCCGGATCGCAATCTCACCACGATTGGCGATCAGCAGGGATTTCATCAGGGAAATACTTTCGATTGGAACGGGGTTCAGAGGAGCTTCTTCAGCTCTTCCTTGGCGACCTTGCCGGTGGCGGTGAGGGGCAGCGGGTGGATGAAGCGGATTTCCGGCACCTTGTAGCCGGCCATGTTGTCGCGGCACCAGGCGGCGAGATCCAGCTCGGTGAGGGATGCGCCGGGTTTCAGCTCGACGAAGGCGACGGGGACCTCGCCCTTTTCGTCGTCCGGGCGGCCGACGATGCCGGAGCCTTGCACCCCCGGGTGGCGGGCAAGCAGGGTTTCGACCTCGCCGGGGAAGACGGACATGCCGCGGACCTTCAGCATTTCCTTGCGCCGGCCGAGGAAGTGCAGGTAGCCGGCTTCGTCTATGACGCCGATGTCGCCGGTGTGCAGCCAGCCGTCGCGCAGCGTGTCGGCGGTGGTGTCGGGCTTGTTCCAGTAGGATTTCAGCAAGGAGGGCGTGCGCACGCAGATCTCGCCGTGCTCGCCGAGCGGGAGCAAAGCGTGGGTCTCGAAGTCGCAGATCTTGAACTCGGTGCCGGGGACCGGCAGGCCGACGAAGACGGGGAGCTGCTTCAGGTCGAAATCGTCCTTGTCCATGCCGGTGGTGAAGGTGTCGAAGGTGTGGGTCTCGGTCATGCCCCAGGAAACCTCGTGCGCGGTGGTGCCGGTGAGGACGCGCCAGGCCTTGCGGAAGTCGAGGTTCAGTTTCTTGACGAACGAGGTGACCTTGGTGGTGCGCAGCGAGGTGAGGTTCGTGGTGGCGGCTTTGGGGTGGTCCAGCACCTGCATGGCGTTGTCCACCAGCAGGTAGGTGTGGCTGACCTTGTAGAGCTGGACGGCCTGGAGCCAGGCGTCGGGATCCCAGCGGCTGAGCAGGACCACGGTGGCGCCGGCGTAGATCGGGAAGATCAGGCCCATGTCCTCGCCGGCGATCCAGAACAGCGGGATGAAGCAGATGGTGACGTCATTCTGGCCGATGCTGACGGCGATCGGCAGGGCGGTGGCGGAGGTGTAGAGCATGTCGCGCTGGGTGTGGACGCAGCCCTTGGGCATGCCGGTGGTGCCGCCGGTATAGTTCAGCGCGGCGGGGGCATCGAGGTCGATCGTGACGGAAGGCGGCGGGGCGGTGACGGCGTTGAGCGCGGCCAGCAGGTCGGTGGCGCCTGGGCAGGGCTGGGCGGGCTCGGTCAGCATGGCCGGCAGCGGCAAGCTGGGCTCAGCCGGGAGAAAGTCGCGCAGGCTGGTGGTGTAGAGCCTGCGCAGCCTGGTTTCAGCGAGAACTTCCTGGACCATGGGGAACAGCTGGTCCAACGCGACGATCGCCACCGCGCCGCTGTCCTGCAGTTCGTAGGCGAGTTCGTTCTGTTTGAACATCGGGTTGACCGGCACGTGGATGGCGCCGAGCTTCAGCAGGCCGAAGAAGACGATGTGGAATTGCGGGCAGTTCTGCAAATAGACGGCGACGGGATCACCCTTGCCGATGCCCTCGGAGGCGAGCATGGCGGCGAAGCGGTCGCTGAGGGTGTTCAGCTCGGCGTAGGTGATGGTGCGGCCGTAATAGACGATGGCCGGCTTGTCCGGCTGGCGGGCGGCCCAGCGGCGGAGGTGGTCGCCGAGGGAGGCGTCGCCGAAGGGTGTGTAGGGGGTTTTCGTCAGGCCGGGCGGCCAGTTGTTGGCCTGGAGTTTGGCGATGTTGGCGAGGTAGGCGAGTTCCGTGTTCATTCCGGTGGCTTCCTCAGGCGAGCGCGGCGCGGATTTCGGCGCCGGTGTCGGACAGGGCGGGCAGGTTCCAGCAGAGGGCAGCGAGGGCTTCGGCCTTCGCGGCGGGCAGGTTGCGGGAGACCTGGGAGATGAATTTTTCCTGCAGCTCGGCCTCGGTCATCGGTCGGGCCAGGCTGCCGCGGCATTGGGTGACGTGGGCGGTGAGGCGCCTGGCGTCTTTCATGTGGATGGCGGCCCTGGCCTCGGCGCGGTCCAGCGTGGCGTCCGGGATGGCTTTGATGCGGCGGCGGAGCGCTGAAATGTCCGGGTCTCGGACCATGGCGTTGGTGCCTTCTTCGAGGCCGGCGCGGCGCAGCAGCAGGGCACAGGCGGTCCAGTGGTAGAGGCTGACGGCGGCCTGCATGGAGTCCCGTGGGTCCGGGCGGTCACAGAGGGTGAGGGTGAGCGGGTTGACGGTGAGTTCGACGCGCTCGATGGCGTGCGGGTCGAAGCCCGGGGTGGCGGCGATTTCCAGGCAGGCGTCGATCTGCGGGTGGATGACGATGCCGCAGGGATAGGGTTTGTAGGCGTTGCGCAGGATCTCGAAATCGGTGCCGAGGCCGGCGGTGCCGGCTTCGAGGTTGGGGGGATCGGCGTAGACATGGGCAAAGCCCTTCGTGCCCTCCAGGGAAGTTTCGCTGTTGGTGAAACCTTTGGCGGCGAGCTGGGCGGCGAAGAGGCCGGAGCGGGACGCGTGGCCGGGGACGAAGCCGAGGCTCATGGTGGGATGGGCTTCGCGGAAGCCCGAGGACATGGAGGCGGCGAGGCCGATGGCGTGGAGCATCTGGTCCTCGGTGAGGCCGAGCAGCCGGCCGCAGCCGATGGCGGCGCCGATGCCGCCGACCAGGCTGGTCATGTAGAGGCCGACATTGCCGCGGGCGGGAGGCGCGGTGAGCACGTTGGCGATGCGGCATTCGATCTCGATACCGAGGATCAGCGCGAGGAGAAAATCGGCGCCGGTGGTTCTGTGGCGTTCCGACAGGGCGAGCATGGCGGCAGCCACGCTGCAGGTGGGGTGGGTGACGCTGGCCAGATGGGTGTCGTCGAAGGCGGTCAGGTTGGAGGCCATGCAGTTCAGCAGCGCGGCGTTCTGCAGGTCGACGCGCAGATCATGGCCGAGCACGCTGGCCTGGGCCGGCATCTGCTGTTCGCGGATGGCGTCGAGCGCGGTGAGGACGGGAAGCTCGCGGGCGCCACCCAGCGCGCAGCCGAGCCAGTTGTGGAAGGCGCGCACGCCTTCCCGCTGCACCGTGGCGGGGATTTCGGCGAGGGTTGTTGCCGTGGCGAAGCGGGCGAGTTGGCGGGTGAGACCGGTCATTTCGGTGCCTTAGCTGGAGAATGCCGGCATGACGTCGGCGGCGAAGCGGCGGATGTTTTCCCGCGTGGTGGCGCCGCCGTTGAGCAGGAGGTAGCGCACACCCATGGCGCGCAGGCGTTCGAGTTTGGCCGCGATCTCGTCGGGGGCGCCGAACAGGGTGGCGGCTTCGTTGGCTTCGCGCGTGTCGTCGTAGCTCATGATGCTGGCCCGGTTATCGCCGCCGGGGGTTTGGGCGAGGTCGTGGGTGCGGGCCTGGCCGGCGAGGCGCCGATCGAGCGCGGCCTGCTTGTCGGCTTGGTCGTTGGTGACGTGGACGGCGCGGGCGACGGCGACCTGCATGGGGTCCCAGGCGCGGCCGGCCTCGGCGAGGGCTTCGCGGAACCAGGTCAGGCGTTCCTCCACCTGTTCGAAGGAGCAGAACTGGTCGATCAGCAAATTGTGGCCGCGCTCGGCGCAGCGGCGGATGGAGGCCCGGCTGCCGGCGCCAGTCCAGAAGGGCGGGTGGGGCTTCTGCGCGGTGGGGGGTTCGACCACGATGTTCTCGAACCGCCAGTACTTGCCGTGATGGCTGAACGGGGCGTCCGAGGTCCAGGCGCGGGTAATGACGGCCAAGGCTTCCTCGTAGCGGGCTTCGGCTTCCTCCATGGGGATGCAGAAGCCGGCGAATTCGTTGTGGCGGTAGCCGCGGCCGATGCCGAAATCGAGGCGGCCGCCGGAGAGCAGGTCGATGGTGGCGGCCTGCTCGGCGAGCAGGACGGGGTTGTGCCAGGGCAGCACGAGCACGGCGGTGCCGAGGCGCAGCGTGGTGGTGCGGGCGGCGACCCAGGTGAGCAGGTTGAGGCTGGCGGAGACCTGGCCGAAGCCGGTGAAATGGTGCTCGACGATGAAGGAGCTGTGATAGCCGAGGGCTTCGGATTCGACGGTGTAGTCGACGAATTCGTGAAAGCCGGCAGCGCTGTCGATGCTGGGGCCGCGCTTTGCCTGGGCGCTGCCGAAGAGGCCGAAGCGCATGGCTGTTTCGGGCCGCGTTGGGGCGGCGGCCGGCGGCGTGCTGGCGATGACGTTCATTGGCTGGCTCCCTGGCCGGTTAGGGCGGAAGCAGGATCGGCTGAGGGGGGTGGGGCTGTCAAAAGGGGGGTGTCGGGCAGGCTGACCAGTAGCTGGCAGCCATCACAGGCATGCGCCCAGTATATTTTCCGTGCTAAAGTGCATGCTCCGCCAGCGAGGCGTGTTCAGGCAAGGAACCCCCGGGGATGAAGCATCGCCCATCGAAGCTGGCTCGTTTGGCACTTTCAGCCGTCATTTTGGCGGCCGCGACCATCGAACCCGCGATCGCCTGCACCCGCACGCTTTACGTCGGCGATAAAAATACCGTGATCACCGGGCGGAACATGGATTGGAAGGAGGACATGGCCTCCAATTTATGGGTCTTTCCCGCCGGCATGAAGCGCGACGGGGCGGGCGGACCGGCATCCATCCAATGGACATCGAAATTCGGCAGCGTGATCGTGTCCGGCTATGAGGCGGGCACGACGGACGGGCTGAACGAGAAGGGGCTGGTGGCCAATCTGCTGTATCTGGCGGAATCGCAGTATCCGAAGCCGGTGGAGGGGCGGCCGTTCCTGTCGATCGCGGCGTGGGCGCAGTATGTGCTGGACAACTACGCCACGGTGGACGAAGCGGTAACGGCCTTGCGGGCCGAGCCGTTCAACATGCTGGCGCCGGCGTTGCCGGACGGTTCGGATGCGGCGCTGCATCTGTCGATTTCCGATGCGACCGGCGATTCCGCCATCTTCGAGTATGTGGACGGCAAGCTGGTGATCCATCACGGCAAGCAATACGTGGTGATGACGAATTCCCCGGTGTACGACCAGCAACTGGCGCTGAACGCCTATTGGAAGGACATCGGCGGGCTAGTTTTCCTGCCAGGGACCAACCGGGCCTCGGACCGGTTCGCGCGCGCTTCGTTCCTGCTGGGGGCGATTCCGCGCAAGGTGGATCCGAACTACATCAAGGGCGTGCCGTTCCAATCCTTCGCCTATCAGGCGGTGGCGAGCGTGATGAGCGTGCAGCGCGCGGTGAGCGTGCCGCTGGGCATCACGACGCCAGACCAGCCGAATATCTCCTCGACGATCTGGCGGACGGTGTCGGACCAGCGGAACCTGATCTATTATTTCGATTCCGCGACGCGTCCCGACACGTTCTGGGTTTCGCTGCAGAAGCTCAATCTGAAGCCGGGGGCGCCGGTGCGGAAGCTGACGATCCAGAACGGCGAGGTGTTCTCGGGCGAGGTGAACGATAGTTTCAAGGATGCGGTGGCGTTCAAGTTCTTGCCGGGGACGGCGCCTTAGGCAGAGGTAACAGACCCCCAGCGCTGCATCGTTTGACTCAGAGTTACCAATTTTCTTTTTTTCTATACCCCGTTTGGGGCGAAGCTCCGGTGATTCGGGGGTTGGGGATCGGGGGTTGGGGACCGAGGGGCGGTGGGCTTGCGTTGGCGGGTTGCACCAGCCCTACGGTGGTTTTTTTAACTTGAAGCGTTAGTATGAACAACTGTAGTCTGGCGGGATGGAACCTGTTCAGAATTTATCGGCTGATGCGCAACCCGATTGGGCGCTGTTGCTGCCTCGGGAGGCTTTTCGGGAGGTGATCCGGGTGCTGCGCGGCTCGCTGCCGTTGCCGGAGGATGACGCTCCGGAGGATGGGGGGCGGCAGGATCGGGCGGCGATGGCGGCGGTGGCTTCGTTGCGGCCGGAGAATGCGGCCGAGGGGCAGTTGGCGGCGCAGTTCGTGCTGGCGGAGGCGTGGGCGGCGGATTGCCTGCGGCTGGCGGGGGAGCGGCGGCGGGAGATGGGCATCGCGCTGAAGTGCAAGGCGCAGGCGTTGAGTTTCATGCGGGAGGCGAAGAGCGCCTGGCGGCTGCTGCTGAAGGCGCAGGCGGAGCGGCGGGCGTTGGAGAAGGACCCGGAGGCGGCGAGCCGGGCGGAGTGGGCGGAGCATGCAGTGGTGGGGATGATGCGGGAGGGGCTTGTGGCGGAGGAGGTTGGGCTGGTTGGGGCGGTTGGGGCGGTTGCCCCCCACCCCGGCCCTCCCCACGAGGGCAGGGCTATCGCATTTGTCGTAGCAGGG
>JBBIQA010000112.1:0-14906 GCA_037442565.1 Rhodospirillales bacterium | reverse complement strand
CACGTCACCGCCAATGCCGACTGGTCGAACCTGCCGCTGTCCGGCCTGTTCGTGGACATGCTGCGCAGGCTGGTCCAGCTGTCGTCGGGTGTCGCCGACACCGCGAGCGATGCCCTGCTGCCGCCGGCGGAGACGCTGGACGGCTACGGCCAGCTTGGCCCGCCGCCACCGGCCGCCGCCGGCCTCACCGGGCGCGAACTGGCCGGCGCGCAGGCCTCGCCGCGCCATCCGCCGGGTCTGTACGGACCCGAGAACGGGCGGCGGGCGCTCAATCTCGGCGCCATGCTGGCGCCACCGGAGCCCGCCCCGGCGGTCGCCGGCGCGCAGCAGGAGGCCATCGGCGCCGCCCTGCCCGAACGCCCGGTCGGTCCGTGGCTGCTGACCGCGGCGATGCTGCTGTTGATCGCCGACCTGATCATCGGCCTGCTGTTGCGCGGCCTGTTGACGCCGGGAGCGAGGGGAAAAATCGCCGCCGGCTCGCTGGCCCTGGTCCTGGCTTTCGGCGCCGGCGGATATGCGCCGGCGCGGGCCCAGGAGATCTCCGCCGACAACCCCGCCGGCAACCCCGCGCTGGCCACCCGCCTCGCCGCGATCGTAACCGGCAACGAAGCCACCGATCGCCTGGCGCAGTCCGGTCTCGCGGGGCTGTCGGCCTTCGTCAACCGCCGCACCGCGGCCAGC
This sequence comes from Rhodospirillales bacterium, assembly GCA_037442565.1. Taxonomy (GTDB): domain Bacteria; phylum Pseudomonadota; class Alphaproteobacteria; order Acetobacterales; family Acetobacteraceae; genus PALSA-911. The sequence goes on along the minus strand of JBBIQA010000112.1, from coordinate 14,225 downwards.
CTTGCCCCGCCTGACGCGGTTGTGCCCGGCCGGGACGATCTGAGCTTCTACCCGCTGCTGTACTGGCCGATCACCCCCGACGCCGAGGCGCTGGCGCCTGCTGCCGTGGCGGCCCTGAACGACTACATGGCGCGCGGCGGCATCATTCTGATCGACACCAATGGCGGGTCGGCAGGCAGCGCTGGCAGCGGCGCCGGCTTCGCGCCAGGCGTGGAGGCGGCGCTACGGCGCGCCGGCACCGGCCTTTCCATCCCGCCGCTCACGCCGCTGACTTCCGACCATGTTCTGGCGAGGGCGTTCTACCTGCTGTCGGAATTCCCCGGCCGCTTCAACGGCGACACCATCTGGGTGCAGCGCGACCAGGACCGCGCCAATGACAGCGTCAGCCCGGTGATCATCGGCGCCAACGGCTGGGCCGCCGCCTGGGCCGTGGATGGCGCCGGGCACAACCCCTATGCGACGCTTCCCAACGATCCCGGCTCGAATGGCGGCCCGAGCCCCTCCCGCCAGCGGCTGCTGGCCTATCGCTTCGGCGTGAACCTCGTGATGTATGCGCTGACAGGCAACTACAAGGGCGACCAGGTGCACGTGCCGCAGATCCTGCAGCGGCTCGGACAATGAGCGGGGCCGGCTGATGCCTATGGAACAGGCCCCCATGGAACTGGCCCCAATAGAACTGGCCATCGCCGCGCTGCGGTTTTCCCCGCTGGTTCCGGTCTGGCTGATCGGGTTGCTGGGCGCGCTGGCCGTTCTTGCCCTGATCCCTGCCTTCTGGCGCCGGGCCCGCGGCGCCGCATTGCGGGCCGGCGGCTTCGCGGTCCTGCTGCTTTGGCTGGCCGGCCCCATGCTGGTGCAGGAAAGCCGGGAGACCCTGCCCGATATCGGGCTGCTGGTGGTCGACCAGACCGCCTCCATGCAGATCGGCCAACGCGCCCGCCTGGCCGAGGCCGCCCGCGCCGCCATCACCGACCAGGCCGGGCATATTCCCGGCCTCGAGCTGCGCACCGTGACCGTGCCGGAAAGCGGCGACACCGGCACCAACCTGTTCGCCGCCATTGCCCACGCCCTGGCCGACATTCCCCGCAGCCGCTTCGCCGGCACGATCCTGATCACCGACGGCGAGGTGCACGACGCGCCGACCGCCGAACAGGCAGCGAAATCCCTCGACAACACCCCGCTGAATGTCCTGATCCCTGCCGCCGGCGAGGAAACCGACCGCCGGGTGCGGCTGATCGAGGCGCCTTCGTACGGCCTGGTCGGCAAGCCGGTCACGCTGCGGGCCGTCGTCGAGGACCTCGGCGTCGCCCATCCCGCCGGATCGGCCCGCCTGACCATCCGCCGCGACGGCGAGCCGGCCTGGGTCCGCAGCGTGCCGGTGGGCGTCGCGCAGGACATCGACATCCCGATCACCCGCGCCGGCCCGACGGTGATCGAGCTGTCGGCGGACCAGCTGCCGGGGGAGATCTCCAGCGTGAACAACCGCGCGGTGATCGAGATCAACGGCGTGCGCGACCGGCTGCGCGTGCTGCTGATTTCCGGTGAGCCGCATTCCGGCGAACGCACCTGGCGCCGTCTGCTGAAGGCCGACCCCGCCGTGGACCTGGTGCATTTCACCATTCTGCGCCCGCCGGAAAAAGACGATCAGACGCCGCTGAACGAACTGGCGCTGATCGCCTTCCCGGTGCGCGAGCTGTTTCTCGACAAGCTCGACAGCTTCGACCTGATCGTGCTCGACCGTTTCCAGAACCGCGGCCTGCTGCCGATGCCGTATCTCGGCTACATCGCCGACCATGTCCGCGAAGGCGGCGCGCTGCTGCTGTCCGTCGGGCCGGAATTCGCCGGCGCGACGAGCCTGGCGGCGACACCGCTCGGCTCGGTGCTGCCGGCCCGGCCGGCGCCGACGCACGCCGTGGTCAACGGCCCGTTCCGCCCGGAGGTGACGGAACTCGGCGCCCGCCATCCGGTCACCCAGGGACTGGCCGGCGCCAACACGGCCGGCAAACCCCCGGCGTGGGGATCCTGGTACCGCCGCATCGAACCCGCTTCCGTGCGCGGCGACGTGCTGATGAGCGCGCCCGACGGCTCGCCGCTGCTGATCACCGGACGCTACGGCAAGGGCCGGTCGGCATTACTGCTGTCGGACCAGATCTGGCTGTGGTCGCGCGGACACCAGGGCGGCGGCCCGCAGGCGGAATTGCTGCGCCGGGTCGCGCACTGGCTGATGCAGGAACCGGAACTGGAGGAGAACGCGCTGACCGCGCGGGTGGCCGATGGCAGCCTGCATATCGAGCGGCGCACCACGGACCCGGCCGCGCCGGAGACGGTCACCGTCACCGACCCTGACGGCAAGCAGGCCAGCCTCCCCCTGCGCGCGGACGGCCCGGGCCGCGCTTCCGCCGCTCTGCCCGCCACCCTGCCCGGCGTGTGGCAGGTCAGTGACGGGGTGCGCACCGCCTATGCCGCCTCCGGCGCCGCCAATCCGCCCGAGCTTGCGGATCTGCGCGCCACCGCCAGCATCCTGTCGCCGCTCGCCCGGGCCTCTGGCGGCGGGATCCACTGGCTTGGCGCCGGCGGGCCCCGTGCCGCGCCGGCGGTTCCCGAATTGCGCCGCGTCGAGGCCGGCCGCTCCGCCGCGGGCAGCGCCTGGATCGGACTGGCGGCCCGCCATGACCACATCGTGACGGGCATTGCCGGGCTTGCCCTGTTGCCCGCCTGGCTGGCCTTGCCGATGATGCTGGGACTGCTGCTGGCAGCCTGGCGCCGGGAAGGTGCATGATCCATGTGAAGCTGGCTCAGGCCGGCCGAACAGCCTCCAGACTATCCCTAAAGGCCCGGCCTTTTTTGAAAGACCCGGCTTTCCCGAAAGGAACGTGTCTTCCGCCAGCCGCCACCCAAAGGCCCCGGATTTCCGCCCCGCGTGCCGCCCGGGCCACCCAATTCCGTCCCGCCGGGACGCACAACCTCGGCGCTGATGCTCGTCGGGCTGGTCGGGCTTTGCCTGCTGACCGGCGCGGCGGCCGGCGCGGTGACGGCTGGCAACCTGGCTTCCTGGTACCGCACCCTGGCCCGCCCGCCCGGCGCGCCTGCCGACTGGGTTTTCGCCCCGGTCTGGACGGCGCTGTACGTGGCAATGGGCAGCGCTGCCTGGCTGGTCTGGCGCCACGCCGCCAACGTCGCGGAACGCAAGCAGGTCTATGACGCACTTATGCTCTGGGGCTGGCAACTGGCCGTGAACGCACTATGGCCGGCGATATTCTTCGGCCTGCATGCTCCCGGCACGGCCTTGCTGGCGATCCTGGTTCTCCTGCTGCTGATCGTTCTGACACTTCGCGACTTCGCCAGGATCGACCGGCCCGCCGCCGCTTTGCTGCTGCCGTATCTTGCCTGGAGCGCCTACGCGACCTACGTGAACGCAGGCTTCTGGTGGCTGAACCGCGGGTGAGGTAAACTACCCCCTATGACACGCTATGAAATTCCCTTCCGTTGGCCGGCCAGCCTCCGTCGCGCCAGCCTGTCCGTGTTCCCTGGCCTTCTGGCCGGAGCCCTTTCAATCGGGCTTTTGGCCACCCCGGCGCAGGCTCAAAGCGATATCACCGGAGGCGTCCTCGGCCCCGGCAGCGCCACTGCCGGCGCCGGCGGTGGCGTTGGTGGGGGTTCTCAGCAGAACGGCAAGCCGGCGCCGCGCCGGCCATCCGCCCTGCCCGGCACCCGCACCGAGAAACCCGAAGCCGCCCCGGCCGAGCGTCTGGCCAGCGACATGGCCCCGAACGCGGCACTGTTCGACGGCATCAATCGTGGCGACATGGCCTATGTGAAGGACGCGATCAGCCGCGGCGCGGAATTGAATGCGCGCAACATCCTGGGCCTGACGCCGCTCGACCTGTCCGTCGATCTAGGCCGCACCGACATCACCTTCCTGCTGCTGTCGCTGCGCGGAGCGGAAGGCGGCGAGTACAATGGGCCGTCCGGCCCGGGATCGGGCAAAAGCGCCAAGACGGTGCTGCAGGCGGCGGCCAAGGCCGAGCCGAAGCCCGCCAAGGCGGCACGGGCGGCGCGGGAAGCCCCGCCGGCCGCGCCAGCCAAGCCGAAGCTGTTCGCCGATGACGGCGGCACCCCGATTCCCAATGCCGGCTTCCTCGGCTTCGGCGCCCAAAAATAGGGTTCGCGCGTCCCTGGTCGACCCCGCGTCGGCTCCACAGTAGCTTCGGCGCGATCCGACGCCGGCAATGGAACAATGCGCCCGATGTCCCAGACGCCATCCAGACAGATACGCCTGAACGCGTTCGACATGAACTGCGTCGCCCACCAGTCTCCGGGGCTGTGGACCCATCCGCGCGACCGCGCCGATACGTATAACAGCCTCGATTACTGGGTCGGGCTGGCGCAATTGCTGGAGCGCGGCAAGTTCGACGCGCTGTTCCTCGCCGACGTGCTGGGCATCTACGACGTCTATGCCGGCGGACCGGAGATGGCGCTGGAACAGGCGGTACAGGTGCCGGTCAACGACCCGCTGATGGTCGTGCCGGCGATGGCCTATGCCACGAAGCACCTTGGCTTCGGCGTGACCTGCTCGCTGTCTTACGAGCACCCGTATCCGTTCGCCCGGCGCATGTCGACGCTCGACCACCTGACCAACGGGCGGATCGGCTGGAACATCGTCACCGGCTACCTCGAAAGCGCCGCCAAGGGGATGGGCCAGACCGCCCAGCCCGATCACGACACCCGCTACGAGATCGCCGAGGACTACATGGATGTGGTCTACAAGCTGTGGGAAGGCAGCTGGGAGGACGGCGCCGTGTTGCGCGACCGCGCCGCCCGCCGCTTCGCGGATGCGAGCAAGATCCATCGCGTGCATCACGACGGACCGTATTTCCAGATGGATGCCATCCACCTTTGCGAGCCCTCGCCGCAACGCACGCCGCTGCTGTATCAGGCCGGCGCCTCCACCCGCGGCCGGGCCTTCGCCGCGCGCCACGCCGAGTGCGTGTTCATCAACGGTCCGTCGAAACAGATCATCGCCCCAATCGTCGCCGATATCCGCGCCCGCGCCGCGGCGGCCGGGCGCAACCCGGCGGAGATCCAGATCTTCACCATGATGACGGTCATCACCGCGCCGACCACCAAGGCCGCTCGCGACAAGCTCGCCGAATATCGCGGCTATGTCAGCGAGGAAGGGGCTCTGGCCCTGATGTCCGGCTGGACCGGCGTGGATTTCGCCAAACTCGGCCCGGACGACACGGTGCAGTACGGCAAGACCAACTCCATGACCTCGGCGCTGGAGGCGTTCACCATCTCCGATCCGACCCGCAAATGGACCGTGCGTGAAATCGCCCAGCATGCCGCCATCGGCGGTCGCGGTCCGGTCGTGGTGGGATCGCCTGCCGAAGTCGCGGACGAGATGCAGGCGTGGATGGCGGAGACGGACGTGGACGGCTTCAACCTGGCCTATGCGGTTACACCCGAAACCTTTGCCGATTTCGTCGAGCTGGTGGTGCCGGAACTGCAGCGCCGCGGCGTCTACAAGACCGAGTATGCGCCGGGGGCCTTGCGCGAGAAGCTGTACGGGGCCGGCCGGGCCCGGCTGCCCGCCGAGCACCCGGCCGCGCGGATGCGCCGTTAGAGCCCGTCGGGGTTTCATTGCAACCCCGACAGACTCCCGCCTGTTGTTTTCGCCTCTGTTCATCCGTCTCCGGCGGTTCCGCCGACGACGGACGGGCACCAGGCAGAAGCGCGGCGCAGTCTCAGAACAACGACAGCTGGGCTTCGGCGAAGCCCTTCCTGCCATCACTGGGGACGGCGAATTTCGTGCAGTCCAACCCCTCGCGGGCCTCATCCAGGCCCCATCTGCGGCTGGCGCGGACGAAGCGCTTCAACAGCAGGTCCGCATAGACCCCGTGGCCGGAAAACCGGTGATGAAAGCGCGCATCGTTCAGCTCGCCGGCCCGGGTTTCACGGATCAGGCTCAGCACGTGCCTGGCCCGATCGGGGTAATGGGTATTCAGCCAATCCTCGAACATCTGGCGCAGTTCGTGCGGCAGTCGCAGCAGCACATAGCCGGCATACCGGGCGCCGGCACGCGATGCCGCCTCGAGGATCTTTTCCAGTTCCGCGTCGTTCAATCCGGGGATCATCGGCGCCGTCATCACCCCCGCGGGCACGCCGGCACGGGTCAACTCGCCGATCGCCGCCAGCCGCCGGGCCGGCGTGGCGGCGCGCGGCTCCATTCGCCTTGCCAGCACCGGATCGAGCGTGGTGACCGACACATACACCCGGGCCAGATTGCGCCGCGCCATCGAGGACAGGATGTCCAGATCCCGCAGCACGCCAGCCGATTTCGTGACGATACCTACGGGATGGTTGAACCGGTCCAGCACTTCCAGGATCGAGCGCGTGAGCTTCAGGGTTCGTTCCACCGGTTGATAGGGGTCGGTATTGGTGCCCAGCGCCATGCTGCGAACGGCATAGCCGGGCTTGCGCAGCTCCTTCTCCAGCAATTCGGCGATTTCGGGCTTGAATATCAGCTTGGTTTCGAAATCCAGCCCGGGCGAATAGCCGAGATAGGCATGCGTCGGCCGGGCGAAGCAATAGACGCAGCCATGCTCGCAGCCGCGATAAGGGTTCACCGACCGGTCGAAGCCGATATCGGGCGAGGTGTTCCAGCTGATCGCCGACCGGCTGGCATCGCGCGTCAGCGTGGTTTCCAGGGTGGGCAGGGCCTCGATTTCGCCCGCGCCGTCCCCCAGCGCTCCCCAGCCATCGTCGAACGGCATGCCCGCCAGGCTGTCGAACCGCACCGGCGGGTTGATCGTGGCGCCACGGCCGCGTCGGGCGAGGGAGCGATGGCGCTCCACAGGCTCGGGTTCGGCCGCACCGGCGGCGGCGAGCGCCGACACGGCCTCCGCATCGGGCGCGGAGCGCTGAAGATCCGCCTTGTCAGCCATGGGGGCAACCTTGTCAGGATCGGCGTGATCGCGCATGGTCCCGTTCCCTTTCCGTTCTTTGCCAGCTTGGCAAAGGACACCTCCGAGGTCAAGAACGAAATAGGAACATAATCTGCCGGAAGCCCTCTCTCCCGCTCGCCTCTCCGTGGTGATCCCCGTGCTGAACGCAGCTCGTCTGCTGCCGGCGGCGCTCCAGTCCCTTGCCGGCGATCCAGTGGCCGAAATCATCGTGGCGGATGGCGGCAGTACTGACGCCAGCGCGCTCTGCGCGGCGCAGGTCGGTGCCCGCGTGATCGCGGCGCCCCGCGGCCGCGGCAGGCAACTCACCGCCGGGATCGAGGCGGCGCGGCAGGACTGGCTGCTGTTGCTGCACGCCGACACCAGGCTCGGCGAGGGCTGGCGCGAGGCGGTCGCCGCGCATACCGGAACGACCGAGCGGCATGCCGCCTACTTCCGCTTCGCGCTCGCCAGCGAAGATCCCCGCGCGCGGCGGCTGGAACGCCTGGTGGCGTGGCGCTGCCGGCAATTCGGCTTGCCCTACGGCGACCAGGGCCTGCTGATCCATCGCCGCCTGCTGGAGCAGGTCGGCGGCATGCGACCATTGCCGCTGATGGAGGATGTTGATCTGATCAAGCGCCTCGGCCGCGTCCGCCTAGTGGGCCTCGATGTCCCGGCCATTACCTCAGCGCAGAAATGGGAACGTGATGGCTGGTTGGCTCGTTCGTTCCGGAACCTTCTCTGCCTCGGCCTGTACTATCTGGGCGTGCCGCCAGGCCTGATCCTGAGGCTCTACGGATGAAGGACGTGGTTATTGTCTTTGCGCGGGTGCCTCGGCTTGGCACGGTCAAGCGTCGTTTGGCCCGAGGCATAGGCGACCGTGCGGCATTGCGGTTTCATGCCGCCGTACTCGCTGGCCTGTTGCGCGGTTTCGCGCGGAACCGCCGGTTCCGCACGGTGGTTGCATTGACCCCCGATCGCGCGCGGATGCGTCTGCCCTTCCGTGTTCAGCGAATTCCCCAGGGTGGCGGCGATCTCGGCCAGCGCATGCAGCGCGCGTTTGCGCGCTTCCCAAAATCCCGCGTCGCGCTGGTCGGTTGCGACATTCCGGAACTTCGCAGTGCCGACCTGCATGCGGCCCTGCTGGCCGTCGGCCGGACGGATGCCGCCTTTGGTCCGTCGGAGGATGGCGGCTACTGGCTGGCGGCCATGTCGCCACGCCGCCCGTCGCGGCCGTTCGGCACGGTGCGATGGTCGAGCCCCGACGCCCTGTCGGACACAATGCGCAATTTCCGCAACCACCGGGTGGCGCTGCTGCGCCCATTGAACGATATCGACACCGCGGACGATTTCCATCGCTGGCACATGCGCCAACGCCAACCGGTTGCCGTTGCGGTAAGCGCGGCGTAAGCCCGAAAATCACCTCGGGGCCGCCCCACGCCCAACCGTCGAAACTCATGTGATGGATACTGTTTCCCTGGATACTCGATTCCGGCGCCGCCTACTCCGCCGCCTTCGTGAGATGCTCCAACAGGCGAGGCATCAATTCCACCAGATTGCAGGGCCGGAAACGATTATCCAGCTGATGCACGAGTATGTCGTCCCAGCCATCCTTCACCGCCCCCGAACTGCCCGGCAGGGCGAACAGATAGGTGCCGCCGGCAACCCCGCCGATGGCGCGGGACTGGATCGTGGAGGTGCCGATCTTCTGGTAGCTCAACATGCGGAACAACTCGCCGAAACCCTCGATCTTCTTGTCCAGCACGCGATCAAAGGCCTCCGGCGTTACGTCTCGGCCGGTAATGCCGGTGCCGCCGGTGGTAATCACCACGTCGATGGTTTCATCCACCATCCATCTGCGCAGATGCGCCTCGATCAGCCCGGCATCGTCCTTTTCGATCATGCGCTCGGCAACGATATGGCCGGCCCTGGCGATACGCTCGGCGAGGAGGGAGCCGGACGTATCGGTTTCAAGCGTGCGGGTATCGGAAACCGTCAGCACGGCGATATGGACTGGGATGAATTTGCGGCTTTCGTCAATCCCGGGCATGGCTCGCTCCTGTCGGTTCGATCGCGGTGCCGGATAGTTTAGCGCGGAACACGGGATGATCCAAACCCAGGGGTCAGTTCAGGCGCCCATATCCGGCCTTCTCGGCGGCCATTTTCGAATTGGCGTAGAACCGCGGGAACGAACCGGCCGCAAGCTCCACCAGGCTCGGTGCCGGCAGTTCCAGCCGCGCCGCGTAGATCCATGTATACGCCAGGGCGTGCTGAACGAAGCGCCGCGTTTCCGCGTTCGGTATCGCCTCGATAAACAGCAGCGGGTCGCCGCCATGTCGGATCGTCTGGTTCCAGCGTGCAAGATTGCCGGGCCCGGAATTGTAGCTGGCCAGAAGACGGATCAGGTCGCCGTTGATGCCGTCCTGCTCGGCGAGATAGGCAACGTAGCGCTGGCCGAGTTCCAGATTGAGCGCGGGGTCGTGCAGGCGATTGCTGCCGCCCATGGCATCGTCGGCCCATTCCCGGCCGGCCATGTATTTCGCGGTTACCGGCATGATCTGCATCAGTCCGCGAGCGCCCACCGGCGAGATGGCCGTGGTGTCGAAATTGGATTCGAGCCGGGTCAACGCATAGACGATGGCCGGATCGACCCTGAAACCGCCCCGCGGCCGGAGCTTCGGCACCGGAAACCGCAGTTCATCACGCTGTTGGCCATCGGCCACCTGCACCATGGCGGCCAATTGGGCGGTCAGATCGGTCAGCCTCGCAGCCTTGGCCACCAGCATCAGGGATCGCTGCAACCCCGGGCTGCCCTGGATGGAGGGCCACAGGCTGCGCAATTCCGCCTCGGCTCGGTCGGGTTGGCCGACCTGCAGCAAGGCGAAAGCCCGCATACCCTGCGCGGTGGCGGCGATCGCATCCACGTCCGCCTCGCCAAGCACGTCCCGGCTTGGGGAAAATCCATAGGGCAGGCCCAGCGTGCTGCGCGCCAGCAGGCCATGAAACGTCCGCTTTTCCCGGGCAGCTCGGCGCAGCCAGGGCCGGTAGCCGGCGGGATCGCCGGTACGCACATGCGCCCGCGCGGCCCAGAAGGCGGCGGCGGCACGTTGCGCCGACGTGGCGACCGGGGCGTTGGCCGAGCGCTCGAAATAGACCCGCGCGGCCTCGGCCTCGCCGAGACGCCACGCGGCCAGCCCGGCCACGTAGCCGGCCAGAGCCACCTGTTCATCGGCGTTGCCGCGGCGCATGGCCGCGACGGCGGTATCCAGCGCCTGCTCATCCTGGTTCTGGGTAAACAGGATCTGCGCCACCTCGGCCCGCAACTGCATGGCGTAGACCGCTGATAGGCCCGGCGTGCGGGCGATCAGGCGCAGCGCGGCCCCGGCATTGCCGTCTCTCGCCCGATCGCTCACCGAGCGATCCAGCGCTGCGTTGCGGGGAATACGACGGTCCGTCGGATCGGTGTCTTCCGGCACCGGATCGGTCAGGGCCTGATTGAGCAGGGCGGAACCGTCCGGCGCCGCGGCTGCCGACACGGCCTTCTGCTGCGCGCCCCTCGGCAGGCGCAGCGCCAGAAGCTCGCGGATCGCCGGGGCGTCGGGATAATCGGTGTAACGCGCCAGCCAATCGGTCAGTTCCGCCACGGAGGAGCGGTGGTACTGCCCAAGATAGCGCTGGCTCAGGATATGCCCGAGCAACGGGTTGTCCTTGATCCGGTCGGTCTCGCGGATCGCCTCGGCGATGTAGCCTCGATCCTGCAGGGTGAATACCCGGCGGATCAGGATCGCATCGCTCGGCGCCAGCGGGTGAGGCAAACTGACGCCGTTTCCGGAACGCGTGGCGTAGCGTGGCAATGCCATCGCGGATTCGTCGCCATTTCCCGATTCGACTGGTTGTGCTTGCGCCACCGAAGCCATGGCTCCGGCAAGCAGCGCGGCCCCGGCTATGAAAGCCCGGGTAGCGGGAAGGCGGGAGAGCGTATGTCCGATCCCTCGCATAGTAGGCGCAGATAAACCATCAACCCAGGCCCGGCGCAACCGCGATCCATGAGACTGGTCTCAAAATAACTACTGACCTTGCTGAAATCAATTGATTAGGCCTATCCGCATGGCAGATATCCGTCCGAAACCGATGCCTAGGGTGGCCCCGAGGGGTGCAGGACACGGCTCAGGCGACGCAAATCGGCCCATGCCTCCCGCCGCCGGGCCGGCGTTTGCATCACCGCCGCCAGGCTGACGCTCGCCAAGGTCGGGATCGGCTCCGCCAGACCGGTAACCGGCAGTTCCACCCAGGCCCCACGCGGCCGCCGGCGCGGCCCCGCCGGCGGCAGCACCCTGGCCGCGAGAGAACTGAACAGCACGATATGGCGCGGGCGGGTCAGCGCGATCAGCCGCCATAGAAACGGCAGGCAAACCGCCAGTTCTGCGGCGCTGGGAGGCCGGTCGCCGGGCGGGCGCCAGGGGATCAGCGGGCTCAGCAGGGCCTGGCTGCGGGAAAGCCCGATGCTCGCCAGCATGCGGTCCAGCCAGGCTCCGGCGGCGCCGGCAAAGGGCTGCCCGGAGCGGTCTTCGTCCATGCCGGGCGCGTCGCCGACCAGCAGCAGCCCCGCCGAGGCGTCGCCCTCGGCGAAAACCAGGCTGGTCGCCGTGTCGCGCAATGCACAGCCGTCAAAATCGGCGATGGCGGCACGCAAGGCCGCCAGGTCGTTCGCCGCCAGAGCCGCCTGTTGGGCCCGGGCCACGGCAAGGGAGACCGGTGTCAGCCCGGACGCCACCGGGGTCGCTGCCGGGAGCGTCGCCGGTGGGACAGCCGCGGCAATCGCGCTCGGCACGCCCGCCGGACGGCCGAATGCCGGCGTTTCCGCTCGCAACCGGTTCACCGGCGCATCTTCCAGAGCCTCGTCCGCCCCCCATTCGATCTGCAAACGCAGGGCGGCGAGCAGTTCCGGGCCGGCTATCTCCATGATCGGCGGTTCCATACCCGTCACTCCTGGCGCCAAGATGGATTTTGCGCAACACCACGATTACATCCTAAGGAAGAACAGGTAGCTGCGAAGGAACGGACCATGGTGGACGACGCTCATCAGGAAGATCTCCAGGCATCCCCCCGGGAGGCGATGGAATTCGACGTCGTGGTGGTCGGCGCCGGTCCTTCCGGCCTCGCCGCCGCGATCCGGTTGAAACAGTTGGCGCCGGACGCCACGGTCTGCGTGGTGGAGAAGGGCGGCGAGGTCGGCGCCCATATCCTGTCCGGCGCGGTGCTGGAGCCGCGCGCGCTGAATGAGCTGATCCCGGACTGGGCAGAACGCGGCGCGCCGCTGAACACGCCGGCCGGGGAGGACAAGTTCCTGTTCATGACCGAAACCCGGTCGATCCGTATGCCGACACCACCGCAGATGCATAATCACGGCAACTATATCGTTTCGCTCGGCAATGTCTGCCGCTGGCTGGCGACACAGGCCGAGGAGCTGGGGGTGGAGATCTACCCCGGCTTCGCCGCCGCCGAGGTGCTGGAGGAAGATGGCCGAGTGGTGGGTATCGCGACCGGCGACATGGGCGTCGGCCGCGACGGCAAGCCCACCGAGAATTTCGCCCGCGGCATGGAACTGCGCGCCACCTACACGCTGTTCGCCGAGGGCTGCCGCGGCTCGCTGTCGAAACAGCTCATGCAGCGCTACAATCTTCGCGAAGGCGTCGATCCGCAGACCTATGCGATCGGCATCAAGGAGGTTTGGGAAATCCCCGCCGAGAACCACCAGCCGGGCCTGATCGAGCATGCGATGGGCTGGCCGCTGGACAGTTCCACCTATGGCGGCGCGTTCGTATATCATTTCGGAGAGAATCTGGTTTCATACGGCTACGTCATCGGCCTCGACTACCGCAATCCCTGGCTGTCGCCCTTCGAGGAGATGCAGCGCTTCAAGACCCATCCGGACATGCGCAAGCATTTCGAGGGCGGTCGCCGCATTGCCTATGGTGCGCGCGCGCTGAACGAGGGTGGGCTGCAATCGATCCCGCATCTGACGTTTCCCGGCGGCGCGCTGATCGGCTGCGCGGCCGGCTTCCTGAACGTGGCCAAGATCAAGGGCAGCCATACCGCGATGAAGTCCGGCATGCTGGCGGCAGAAGCCGTGGCCGCCGCCCTGGCCGATGGCCGCAAGCCGGAGCCGGATACCTATGCCGACCTGATCCGCCACAGCTGGGTTTGGGAGGAGTTGTCCGCGGTGCGCAACATCCGACCGGGCTTCGCCAAGTTCGGCCGCTGGGGCGGGCTGATCAACGCCGCGATCGACACCTACGTGTTCCGCGGCAAGGCACCCTGGACGCTGCACCAGCCGCACCCCGATAACGAGTCGCTGCTCGACGCCGCTGCGGCGCCGCAGATCGCCTATCCGAAGCCGGACGGCGTTCTGACCTTCGACCGCAATTCCTCGGTGTTCATCAGCAATACCAACCACGAGGAAAACCAGCCGGTGCATCTGCAATTGCGCGATCCGGCGGTGGCGATCGACGTGAACTGGCAGCGCTATCGCAGCCCGGAAACCCGCTACTGTCCCGCCGGTGTATATGAGATCGTCGGTGCCGATGAAGGCGCGCCGAAGCTGCAGATCAACGCGCAGAACTGCGTGCATTGCAAAACCTGCGACATCAAGGACCCCACCCAGAATATCAATTGGGTGACACCGGAAGGCGGCGGCGGACCGGTTTATCCGGGCGGGATGTAATCGAGCGGATCCGCCGATCCGATTGTCGTGCGCTCGTTCGCCGATTTAGCAGACTGCGGAAATTCACCGACGCCGTGCGATGAATGGCATGTCGTCGCCGTGATGGAAGCGGATTTCGCCGGTGAGGGAGCCGTCTTCGGCGATGTCTGCATCACCATCACCTGAGACCTCGGTGCCTTCGTCGCTGCCTTGAAAGGTGAAGTGTGCGCCAGTTCTGCTGTACCAGCAGTCGAGACCGATCTGGACGGCGCCGAACTCAATGTGACCGCCGTCCGGGTCGAACTGGATGTGACCGGGCCCGAGCATGTCGACGTAATCGGTATCCCAGCCCTCGATCTCGACGATCCGCCAGCGTCCCAGCACCTCGGATGCAGGCCGCTCCGTCATGCGGCGTTCGCCAACAGCTTGGGCAGGCGCACAAGATTGCACGCGGCAGCCGTCAGCGTGACCATCCAGCCGACCCGGGCCAGGCCGCGATGCCGTGTCTTGCGTAACCCGGCGGCTGCCTTGATCCAGCCGAATGGCTCCTCGATGCGCTTGCGGCGACGTTGGCTGATCGCGTA
>JBBIQA010000111.1:5613-14918 GCA_037442565.1 Rhodospirillales bacterium | reverse complement strand
TGAAGCGCGCGTCGCGCCAGGCCAGGGCCGCCTTGACGCCCTGTTCGGCGCGGATACGGGCGAATTCCTTCTTCTCCGGGCTCGATCCGGCGTTGAGCAGCACGTCCATGTCCAGCGCCGCGCCCAGTCCGCCGGTCAGCCCCATGGCCTCGTACTGCGCATTGATCGCCCGCTTGGTCATGCGCACGGAACGCTCGGCGGCGCGGGACATGGTGCGGGCGATCGCCATGCCCTTGGCGAAGGCGGCATCCGCCGGCACCACGTGGTTGACAATGCCCATGCGCAGCGCGTCGGCCGCATCGATCCGGTCGTCGCCGGTCAGCAGCAGTTCCTTTGCCTGTTTCGGGCCGGTGATCCAGGGCAACAGCATGGCGACGATGCCGGTACCGAAACGCACTTCCGGCTCGCCGAACCGGGTGGCCTCGGCGGCCACGGTCACGTCGCAGGCCAGCATCAGTTCGAAGGCCCCGGCCAGACAGAAGCCGTGCGCGACGGCGATCGTCGGCTTCGGGCTGTGCCAGAACTGCATGATGAAGTCGAACTGCAGCTTCATCTGGCGCTCCCAGTCCGCCACGTCCGCCATCACCCGCTCAGCCGAGGCCTTCAGGTCGAAACCGGCCGAGAACGCCCTGCCGGCACCGTGCACGAGGATGGCGCGCACCGAAGGGTCGGCATCCAGAACGGCCATGGCCGCCAGGGTCTCGTGCATCAGCTCGTTGTTGAAGGCGTTGAGCACATGCGGGCGGTTGAACGTCAGGATCGCGACCGCCTCATCGTGCTCGACGGTGATATGTTCCATGGTTGCCATAGGCTGTGGGGACATGCGGCTGGCTGCCTTCTCAAACGGCGTTCAGACCGGGGTGCTCTTCACAGCGGATCGATCGGGCCAACAGGGTCCCGGTGATCGGCCGCTCCACAGGTCCGACAATAGGTTAGCCGACGTTCGAGGCACGCTTCAATGACCCCGCGGCACGGGAATGGGGTGCCGGTCGGCGCCCATCCACAGACCGGCGGCTTCCGCGGCGGCAAGGGCGCCCTCGAGATAGCCGCCGAACTCCGGGGCGACTTCGGCGCCCGCGAGCGTGATCCGCTGGTTCCACGGTGCGGGCAGATCGATCGGGCGGTATTCCGGATGGGCATGGCCGGCTGCCTGGTCCGCCGGCGTCGCGGTGAAGGGCTCGGTTGCCCAGTCCTGCACGACCAGCTCACGTGGCGCGGCCGCCTCGGGGCCGAACAAGGCACCGAGCTGGCGGGCGACCGACGCCGGCAAATCCGCGCCCTCGGCCGCCCGCCGTGACGCGGGCCACCCGAAGAAACCGAACAGGGCGCCCTCGGAAGTGCCGGGCAGGCTCGCGTCGTGGATCTCGGCCAATGGGCCGGACCGGCTGAACGCACTGCCGGACAGGCCTGCCGCACGCCAGAACGGCCGATCGTACAACGCGAGCGCCTTGGCCTGGCCGGCCATCCAGCCGGGCACGGCGGCCAACTCCGACCGCGGCCCCGGCGGCAAAGCCGGCACGAAGTCGATATTGCCGATCAGCCTTGGCGGCAGAGCCAGCACGACCTTCGCGCCGCGCAGCGTCACCGCGCCGTTCGCACGATCCGCCTCCACGGCGATGCCGTCTTCGGTCCATGCGACGCGACGGACCCGATGATCGAGACGGATCGCCGCCGGGTCCAGACCGGCGGCAAAGGCGGCGACCAATGCCCCGATCCCGCCGGCGATTCGCATGCTCGGCGGCTCCTGCGCGAAACCGTGCGGCAGGCGCTCGATCTGCTGGCCGGTTTGGTCCTGAAACACAAAGCCGCCGGCTTCCGCCTGTTCGTAGAGGGCAAGACCCGCCGCCCGCACCGCTTGCGCAATCCGATTCTGCATCCGGGGCCAGATCCATCCGGGTCCAAGATCATAGGCGCCGGCTGCGGTGCGGTGACTCAGCACCCGCCCCCCAACCCGTGAACGGGCTTCCAGCACGATGACCCTGGCGCCGCGTTCCACCGCCCCCCGCGCGACCGCCAGCCCGGCGAGACCGGCGCCGACCACGATCAAATCATACATGCGGTATCAGCCGAGATGTCCGGTCTTGCGGTAGAGCAACGCGCCGCCCAGGCTCGCCAGCGTCACGTCGCTGCCGGGCGGCAGGCGCAGCCAGGCGCCGGCGCGGTATTCCGCTCCGTCGACGCGGATATCGCCCTCCACCACGAAGAACTCGACACCGCGCGGCCAATGCTCCCGGCGGCCCTGATGGTGCGGCGGCAGACGCAGCATCGCCACACGCTCCCAGGCGGCATCGAACAGCACCGCTTCCCTCGTTCCATCGGCAAGATCCTGCCAGATCGCGGGATCGCGGGTGTCGAGCCGGAGCAATCCGGTTTCCTCCGGCGGCATCTGGCGGAGTTTGACGAGTATGACGGCGCCCGGAGCACTCGACGGCGTGTGGCGCGATCCCGGTGGGTTGCGCACGTAGAAGCCCGCCGGGAAATCCCCGGTCTCGTCGGAAAACACGCCGTCCAGCACCAGGAACTCCTCGCCGGCACCATGGGTGTGGGGAGCGAAGGATGAACCTGGCGCATAGCGCACCAGGGATGTCGCACGTGCCACTTCGTCGCCATCGCGCTCGAGCATGCGCCGCTCCACCCCCGCCATCGGCGAGGCAATCCAGGCGAGCGATGCGCTGTCGGCGACCGCCGGACGCATGAGATCGGCGTTCAACTGCATGATGACGTCTCCCGGACAGACCGTTCCCCGGGCATGGTGCCGCAGGTGGCCGGTTATTCCAATGCGAGAATGCCGCCAGCGCCATGGCCATCGGCCCTTGTCCCGACGATAGGCCCTCGTTCCAACTGCCGGGGTAGCGGAGCGACAGGAACGCGCCACCGATCCCCGCCGGCCCGCTGCCCGCCGCGATCGCCAACAGGAACGGCTTGTGGACGGTCAGCCAGTTCCACTCCGCGCCGGTCAGGTGGCCGTTCGGCGCGGTGATCGTGCATGATGGAAAAATCATCGCCGAGGGCCACAATCAGGTCACCGCCACCAAACACCCGACAGCGCTTGCCGAGCGCAGCATCCCGACGCTGAACCTGTTGCCCGAGGAAGGCCGAGCGGCGTTCGAGGCCTGGGCACGCAAACCCGACAAGGTTCTGTATTGAGCGGCCCTCCTCAACCGTGCCGCCGTGCCGGGCGCTTCCAACACGGCCGCTGCTTTGCCTTCAGGGCGCGACAAGGTCAGCCGCTCTCCCACCCCGGCAAAAGCACCGCCGCGCCGGTCAGTGCCCCGGACCGCAACGCCGCCAACGCCTCGTTGGCGCGGTCCAGAGGAAAGCCGTGCGTCTCTGTCACCACTGGGACCAGAGGGGCCAGGGCCAGGAACTCCTCCGCGTCTCGCCGGGTCAGATTGGCGACCGAGCGGATCACGCGCTCTTTCCACAGCAATTCGTAGGGGAAGGCGGGAATGTCGCTCATGTGAATGCCGCCGCACACCACCGTCCCGCCGGGGCGGACGGCACGCAGCGCCGCCGGCACCAGCGCGCCGACCGGGGCGAACAGGATTGCCGCATCCAGCCATTCGGGCGGCATTTCGCCGGAACCGCCGGCCCAGGCGGCACCCATTCGGCGGGCGAAATCCTGCGCCGCAGCATCGCCGTCGCGGGTGAACGCGAACACCGTCCGGCCCTGGTGGCGGGCCACCTGGGCCAGGATATGCGCCGCCGCGCCGAAGCCGTAGATGCCGATTGTCCTCGCCTCGCCCGCCATGCGCAGGGCGCGATAGCCGATCAGGCCGGCACAAAGCAGCGGCGCCGCCTGTTCATCGCTGTAGGCGCCGGGAATTGGAAAGCAGTAGCGCACGTCGGCGACGGCATAATCGGCATAGCCGCCATCGATCTGGTAACCCGTGAAGCGCGCGCGTTCGCACAAATTCTCCTGGCCGGACCGGCAATAGAAACAGGCCCCGCAGGTCCAGCCGAGCCAGGGAACGCCAACCCGGTCACCTGGCTTGAAGCGCCCGTCCTGCGACCCGCCCGACACCACCCGCCCGACGATCTCGTGCCCGGGAATGACGGGACGGCCGAGATCGGGCAACTCGCCATCGACAACGTGCAGATCGGTGCGGCACACGCCGCAGGCGCAAACCCGCAGGAGCAACTGCCCCGGGCCCGCAAGTGGATCGGGCAGCATTTCGCACTGCAGCGGCATGCCGGGTTTTCGCAGTCGCATGACGCGCATGATGAACCCTCCCCATCTGCAAAACGCACGGCCCGCAGCCGCTCAGCTACAGGACGAGACGAAGCCGATCAGGTCTTCCTCGACCGGTGGCTTTTCCAGCACGCGCACGATACCGATCTCTGCCGCGCGGGCGATGATGGCCGGCGATGGGAAGGAGGTGATCAGCAGTACCGGCGCATCGATGCCCTGGGCGCGGAGCCTCGCGGTCAGCTCCAGCCCGGTCATCATGGGCATGTGCTGATCCAGGATCAGGCAGCGCGGCGGACCCGGCTTGCGCTCAAGGTAGTCGATGGCGGACGGGTAGGTCGCGACCGGATACCCGGCCAGTTCCAGCATGAACCGGAAGGACTCCAGTACAGCGGCATCGTCGTCCACGACGGCCACCTCACGAGACTTGGTTCGAGCCATCTGTGTCCAAGCCCAAGCTGATGTTGCAAAACTCTGCGGCGAACTACCGGGCATCGAAGCGGGCCCGACCCGTCCATGCTGGTAGCACGCGATGTTGGATGATCTGTTGATCCAAGTCAGTTGATCCGGGCCGAATGTCGCGGGTCAGTCCGACGCCGCGGCAGTCTTGGCGCGTGTTTCACCGTTCGCCGGCCCGGGTACCGTGAAGCGGAACACCGCGCCGGTGCCGGCCCCGCCCACGGCTTCCAGCCTGCCGCCATGCGCGTCGACGATCGTCTGGCAGATCGACAGTCCCACGCCGAGCCCGTCGGCCTTGGTGGTCACGAAGGGCTGGAACAGCCGCTCCATCACCGTGTCGGGAATCCCCGGGCCGGTATCGGAAACCTGGATTTCGATCCGGTCGCCGCGCCGCGCGGTGGCCACCGTCAGCTTTCGGTTGCTCGAGTCCCGCATGGCCTCGACCGCGTTGCGCATCAGATTGAGCAGCACCTGCTGGATCTGCACCTTCTCGACGGTGGCAAACCGGGCATCGCGGGATATCCGCAGGTCCAGGGTGACGAAGCGGCCGGTGCCCACCAGGGCCAGCGCGCTGGTTTCCTGGATCATCGTCTCCAGGTTCTCCACCTGGCGCGCCCTCGTGTCCTTCTTCACCAATCCGCGCAGGCCCTGGACGATCTGCCGGGCGCGGTCGTTCTGTTCCCCGATCTTCTCGATCGCCGGACGCAGCGCCGGCGGGCTGTCCGCAGGCAGCAGCCGGCGGATGCCGCTGATATAGTTGGAAATCGCTGTCAGCGGCTGGTTCACCTCATGCGCCAGCGCCGAGACCATCTGCCCGAGTTCGCTCAGCCGCGACACGTGGATCAGCTCCGATTGCAGCTCCGCGAGGCGGCGGTCCTGGTCCTGGCGTTCGGTAAGGTCGCGCACGAAGCCGGTGAACAGCAGGGCACCGGGAATTTTCACCTCGCCGATCTGTAGTTCCATCGGGAAGGTCGAGCCGTCCTTGCGCCGCGCGACGACGATACGGCCAATGCCGATGATGCGGTGTTCCCCGGTCGACAGGTAACGCTGGATATAGCCGTCATGCACGCTGGCTTCCTGGCCTGGCATCAGCAGGCCGACATTCTGGCCGACGATCTCCGCCGCGGCGTAGCCGAACATGCGCTCGGCGGCGGGGTTGAACGACTGCACGATGCCCTGGTGGTCGATCACGACCAGGCCGTCCGGAACGGTGTCCAGGATCGAGCGGAGCAGGGCCTCCCGGCGTTCCAACTCCTGTTTCAACCGCTGCATCTCGCTGATGTCGCGGACAATCTTGGAAAAGCCCACGATCTCGCCCACGGGGGCGTGTACCGGGGAAATCGTCAGGGAAACCGGGATGATCCGGCCGTCCTTTGTCAGGCGTTCGGTCTCGAAATCGGCCAGGATACCGCCCTGACGTACCTCCGTCTGGAAGAGGGCCGCCTCCCTGCGCCGTTCAGCCGGCATGATCGTGACGATGGGCCGGCCGATCATCTCCTCGGCGGTGAAACCGAACAGCCGTTCCGCGGCCTGGTTCCACGACGTGATGATGCCGCCCAGATCCCAGCCCACGATGGCATCGTTGTTGGACGCGTACGGCGCGGTGAACAGGGAAGTCGCGGCAGCTGGCGTTTTTCCGCTTTTGTCTGGTCTTCCACGATCGGGCAACCTGCTCTCCACCTGTGGGCCGCGGACAAGCCACAACGGCAGCGTTCGACAACAGGATTCGAGGTACACGCGTGCCGGCGGATCGTCAAACAAGAGCCGTTTCCGCCAACGCCGCCCATCAGGACAACGGGTGAAACCTGGTGGCCTGCCTCTAGCGAGGCGGCTCCGCCGAGAGCACGAGGCGCACGAGGTCCGGCATGGTATCGGCACCGAGTTTCTGAAACACCCGGGCGCGGTGCACGTCGATCGTGCGCGGGCTGGTGCCGAGGATCTTGGCGATCTCCTTGCTTGATTTGCCGTCGACCAGCAGGTTCAACACTTCGTGTTCACGCGAGGTCAGCAGGGCGATCCGCTGCGCGGCCTTGGCGTGGCTGGCCTCCGCCTCCAGTGCGCGCCGGTTCGCGTCGAGCGCCCGATTGACCGCATCGAGCAGCTGCGCGTCCTCGAACGGTTTCTCCAGAAAATCGACCGCGCCGGCCTTCATGGCGCGTACCGCCATCGGCACATCGCCGTGCCCGGTCATGACCACTACCGGAAGAAGAATATTTCTGGAAGACAAAGCGTCTTGTAGTTGCAATCCATCCATTTCCGGCATCCGGAAGTCGGTAAGAATGCAGCCGCACGATGAAATCTCGGTGTTCAGGAATCTGGTCGCGCTTTCGTATGTCCGCACCGTCATGCCCTCGATTTCGAGCAGGAAGCGCAGCGATTCCCGGACCGCCTCGTCATCGTCGACGACATGGATCGTCGTTGTCAGTTCCATCGCCCGGCCCATACGTAAACACGCGTACGCGTTGAAGCGAATTTCGCCAGTTGGGGAGGTTTTGTAGTCCTCATGGCAGGAAAAATATTCCGAGGGGACTCGCAGCCATGTTCTCCATTTATCCTGATGTCGCGGTGGACAAGGTGTCTGTTCCGTTCAATCGGGCGCCAGTCGCACCAGATGCCGGATTGGCCGGACGCTTCGCGGTACCCAGCCGATTGGCAGAGCCTGGACGCTTCGCGGTGTCTGGAATGGCGGCGGAAAATTTGGCTGACGATTGGCTTGGTCCGTTGGCTGTGGTTGCCACGGCCCTGCATTTCGACCGCGACGCCGAGATCATAGCGCAGGGTGCGCGGGCCGAACACTGTTTCCAGATCGTCAGCGGCTGCGTGCGCACCGTCCGGCTGCTCGAGGACGGGCGGCGCCAGGTGGGTGAATTCCTGCTCGCCGGCGACGTGTTCGGGTGGGATGCGGTGGGCGAGCACGAGTTCGCCGCCGAGGCGGTCACGCCGGTGACACTGCGCCGGCTTCGCCTTAGCACCATTGAGGAACGGGCGGACGAGGATCGCCGGTTCGCCCAGCAGTTGCGCCGCTACACCGCCGATCAGGTGCGCATTGCCCGTAGCCGGCTCGTGCTGCTGGGCCGCAAGACCGCGTCTGAGCGCATCGCCAGCTTCCTGCTCGAGATGTTCCAGCGGCTCGAGTTCGCCGGCGAAGCGGTCATCGAACTGCCGATGAGCCGGGCGGACATGGCCGATTATCTCGGACTGACCATCGAGACCGTCTGCCGTGGACTGACCGAGTTGCGCCGCCAGGGCACGATCGCCGTCGAGCGGACGCGGGTCGCCATCCAGAACCCCCATGCCCTCGCGCTCGCCGGCTCCGACTGTCTGCAATGATTTGCCTTTCGGCCGGATTTGGCGGATCACCCGGTTGCAAGGGAGCCATCGTTCAATCCCCCTCTCAGCCAGAGCGAATCCATGGACGTCGCAGATATTATGACCCACCCGGCGCTGGCCATCGATCCGCAGGCGCCGCTGCTGCAGGCAATCCGGCTGATGACCGAGCACCGGGTGAGTGGCCTGCCGGTCGTCGGGCCACAAGGCCAGGTCGTCGGCATCCTGACCGAGGGTGACCTGCTGCGCAGGGTGGAAACCGGCACCGCCGGCGAGCAGCCCGGATGGCTGGCCAGTTTCCTGCTGCCCGGACGCACGGCGCAGAAATATGTGGCCACGCACGGTCGCCGGGTCGGAGAGGTGATGACCACCGATGTGATCGCGGTTACCGAGAATACCTCCCTGGCCGAGGCGGTTGAACTGATGCAGCGCCATCGCGTGCGCCGCCTGCCGGTGGTGCGCGACGGCCGGCTGCTCGGCGTGGTCAGCCGTGCCGACCTGGTTCGTCAGCTTGGCGAAATGCTGGCGGCTGCGGCGCCGTCCACCGATGACACGTCGCTCCAGCAAGCCGTCATCGAGGCG
Organism: Rhodospirillales bacterium; assembly: GCA_037442565.1. Lineage (GTDB taxonomy): Bacteria > Pseudomonadota > Alphaproteobacteria > Acetobacterales > Acetobacteraceae > PALSA-911. The sequence continues at coordinate 6,361 of JBBIQA010000111.1, read as the reverse complement.
ATGGACCGCGAGCCCTGGGCGCGCGGGCACATGGTCAGTGTTGCCGCGAAGGACGGCGTGGTGCAGTTGGACGGCTGTCTGTTCGACATCCGTGCGCGCGAGGCGCTGGGCGTGCTGGCTGAGAGCGTGCCAGGCGTGCAGCGGGTGGAAAACCGGATCGTCTGCATCGAGCCCTATTCCGGCATGGTGACCTACGACCCGGCGGCACCCACCCAGGCCTGAGGCATCCAGCGGGTTCGAAATGCCGCGGGTCGCGCAGCCGTCGGACCCGTACTACGGCTCGCGGACGTAGGTTCCCGGCGCGTCCCCCAGAATCCTATAGCCGGCTTCCGGCAATCCCATCGGCGGCAGCTTCCCGCATGGACCGGACCGGTAGGTCAGCCAGTTGACCCAGAACGGCCACCAGGACCCCTTCGCTTCCGTCGCGATCTCGCGCCACGCATCCGGCGCCACATAATTACCTTCCAGCGGTCTGGTGTGATGCTGGAAATGCCGGCCGCGATGACCGGGTTCGGAAACAATGCCGGCATTGTGCCCGCCGGAGGTCAGCACGAAGGTCACCTCGGCATCGGTCAGCAGGTGGATCTTGTGTACCGACTGCCACGGCGCCACGTGGTCGGTTTCGGTTCCAACCGCGAAGATGGGCACATGGATGTCGTTGATCGCCACCGGCTTGCCGCCGACGCGATAGCGGCCCTCCGCCAGATCGTTGTTGAGGAACAGCTCGCGCAGATACTGCGCATGCATC
>JBBIQA010000111.1:0-5513 GCA_037442565.1 Rhodospirillales bacterium | reverse complement strand
CGCAGCCGCTTGTCGCCGTCGCGCACCATAGCCGCCGCCGCGATCGACAGCAGCGTACCCCCGAGGCAATAGCCGACGGTGTGCAGCGACGCACTGGCGCTGATGGTGCAGGCCGCGTCGATCGCGGCCATGACCCCCGACGACAGATAGTCGTCCATCCCCAGGTCGCGGTCGGCCGGGCCGGGATTGTGCCAGGAGATCATGAACACGGTGAAGCCGCACCCGACCAGATAGCGGACCAGCGAATTGGCCGCCGAGAGGTCGAGGATGTAGTATTTCATGATCCAGGCCGGTACGATCAGGATCGGTTCCGGGGCAACGGTCGAGGTCGCCGGGCTGTACTGGATCAGTTCGATCAGCCGGTTGCGGAACACTACCTTGCCGGGCGTCACGGCGACGCTGCGGCCCACCTCGGGATTGGGCACGGCCGTGCCGGGCGCCTTCGCCATCGCCTGCCTGGCATCCTCGAGGAAATGCCGCAGTCCCTCCGCGAGGTTCTTGCCGCCCGAGGCGACCGTGCGTTGCAGCACCACCGGATTGCTGGGCAGAAAGTTCGATGGCGCTACGGTGTCGAGCAGCTGACGGGAGGCGAATGAGACGATTTTCTCATGCGGCCCGGAAACGCCGCGAACGCCGGTCGTGGCGTTGTGCAGCCATTGCTGCCAGAGCAGGAAGCCCTGGTGGTAGGCGTTGAATGGCCAGATCTGCCAGGCGGGATCGTCGAATCGCCGATCGCCCGGCAACGGATCGATGCAGCGCGGGGCCGAACCGCCGTGCTGGGCGCACTGCGCCAGGTAATGCGTGAACCGCAGGGCCTTTCTGGCCCCCTTCCACGCCAGCCACATCTGGTTCCCCGGAGAGGCCGCGAGATGCGCCAGCCAATCCAGATAGGCCCCTGCGAGGGCGGCTGGCGATAATCCCTGCGTTGCCTTGGCGATCGCCGCGTGCAGCCGGCGGTCGATCTGCAGGGTGGCTGCCTTTACCGGATCCTCCGCGGATGAACTATTTGATGTAATGGCATTTTTCGTCAAAATAGCCTCGTTCAAATCCGTATTCACAATACCTCCCATAGCCCGGTTTCCGTGTCGAGCCGCGCGCGTTCCAGCCCCTCGAAGTCGCCGTGGGAGACGATGCCGACGATCGCCGTGCCGTCCAGGATCGGCACGTGCCGGTAGCCCCCGTCGCGCATCATGCGCAGCGCGTCGATCGCTCGCGCCGTGGGGCCGACCGTGTCGGGGTTGGCGGTCATCACGGCGCCCAGTTCGGTGGTTGCCGGATCGCGCGCCTCCGCGGCGACACGCCCGACGATATCGCGTCCGGTCACCAGACCGGCCAGCCGGCCGTCGGCGCCGGTCACCAGGATCGCGCCGATCCGCCGGTCGCGCATGATGCGGCAAGCCTCCTGCACCGTGGCCGTGGCCGGAAGGGTCGCGGGGTTCTGACGCTTGACGATCTCGGCCATGTTTCGGTTGGTCATGTTGCCTCCTGCGGCGCATGATCCAGGGCGGGGTTCCGCTCGCGCGCGGCGATGTCAGCAGGCGCGGGGCTGCCTGGAAGAGCCATATACAGCATCCCCCGGCCGGGCGGGGATTGGCATGATCCAGATCAAGCCGCCGGCGTGGCTCGCGGCCGAGCCCCGCCCTGGCTGATCTGGGTCAAGGTGCCGCCAGAGGCGTTATGGCAGCGATACGTGGCCGGGTGCGAAGATGGGCCGGGTGCGAAGATGGGCTGGGTGCAAAGATGTTCGACGTACGGGCGTAATTCTCGCGGGGGCGCATGACAGGCAAGCAGCGTCGCATTCTCAACCTGGCATTGTTGGCCTTCGCAATAATGGGGCTGGCGGGCGGGCTGCTGAGCCGCTTGGCCGGGCGCGCGGATTGGTCGGACGGGTTCATGCTGGCCGGCACGGTGCCGATCCTTGCGGCGGTGATGATCGACAGCATCGCCAGCCTTTGGCGGACCGAACTGGGCCTGGACCTGATCGCCCTGCTCTCCGTCGGCGGCGCCTTCGCCTTGCGCGAGTTCGTGGTCGCCGCAGTGATCGGCGTCATGCTGTCGGGCGGGCGGGCGCTCGAGAACTATGCCGAGGCACGCGCGCAGCGGGAAATCTCCGCACTGCTGAGCCATGTTCCGCGCACGGCCAGGCGCTACGAGGACGGGCAGATCGTTTCCGTGCCGCTGGATGCGGTGCAGCCCGGCGATCGGCTGCTGGTGGCGAGCGGCGAGACGATCCCGGTCGACGGGCGTGTGGCAAGCGACGCCGCCGTGCTGGACGAAGCCGCGCTGACCGGCGAGCCGCTGCCCGTCACCCGCCAGACCGGCGAGCCGTTGCGCAGCGGCTCGGTGAACGCCGGCGCGCCGTTCGAGATGCTGGCGACGGCGAACGCCGCCGCCAGCACCTTCGCCGGCATCGTCCGTCTGGTAAAGGCCGCGCAGGAGGCGAAGGCCCCCTCGGTGCGCCTGGCCGACCGCACCGCCATCGTGTTCACGCCGCTCGCCATGGCATTGGCGGCGGCGGCGTGGTGGTGGAGCGGCGATCCGGTGCGGGGCCTGGCGGTGCTGGTCGTGGCGACGCCATGCCCGCTCATACTGGGGGTTCCGGTGGCGATCGTCTCCGGCCTGTCGCGCTGCGCCGGCCGCGGCGTGCTGGTGAAGGGCGGCGGCGTGCTGGAGCGGCTTGCGCGGGCGCAGACGCTGTTCCTGGACAAGACCGGCACTCTGACCCGCGGTCGCGCGCGACTCGCGGACATCCAGACCGCCCCGGATGTGTCTGCCGAGGCGTTGCTGTGCCTGGCCGCCAGCCTGGAACAGGTCTCCCGGCACGTGACCGCCGAGGCGATCGTCGATGCCGCGCATGACCGCGGCCTCGTGCTGGAGACCCCGGTCGACGTGGAGGAAGCGCCAGGCGCCGGGCTGACCGGGCGCGTGGCCGGCCGCCGCGTCGCCGTCGGCAGCTATGCCTATGTGCTGGGTCATGCGCCGGCGCCGCCCTGGGCGGCGGGCTTCCTGCATCGGACCGCGCGTGAGGCGGGCACATCCGCTTTCGTCGCCGCCGACGGCGAGGTGCTCGGCGCGCTGCTGCTGAACGACGAGATCCGCGCCGACACCCCCCGCGCGCTGCGTCTGCTGCGCCGCGCCGGGATCGAGCGGATCGTCATGCTCACCGGCGACCGGCGGGACGTGGCGGAGACCGTCGGGCTGGTGCTCGGGGTCGATGCGGTGGAGGCGGAACAACGCCCCGAGGACAAGCTGGCGGCGATCACCGGCGCCCGCGCGTCCGGTGTGGCGGTGATGGTCGGCGATGGCGTCAACGATGCGCCGGCGCTGGCGGCGGCGGATGTCGGCGTTGCCATGGGCGCGCGCGGTTCCGGCGCAACCTCCGAGGCCGCCGACATCGTGCTGCTGGCCGATCGGCTGGACCGGCTGGCGGAGGCGCTGGCGATCGCACGCGGGGCGCGGCGGATCGCGATCCAGACCGTGGCGATCGGCATGGGCCTGTCGCTGCTGGCGATGGCGGCGGCCGCGATGGGGCTGCTGCCGCCGGTGGCCGGGGCGCTGCTGCAGGAAGCGATCGACGTGGCCGCCATCGTCAACGCCCTGCGCGTGCTGCGCGTCCGCATCCCCGGGCGGGCGGCGTTTGGCGTGACGGATGCGGAGATCCTGCGGCTGCACAGCGAGCACCAGGAATTGGAAGGAGTACTGAATTCGGTCCGCGCCACCGCCGAGCAACTCTCGACCCTGGCTCCGGCCGATGCGATCGCGGCGCTGCGCGATGTCGAGAAGCTGCTGCGCGAACGACTGCTCGAGCATGAACGCGAGGACGACCAGGTCATCTATCCGCGCATCGAGCGGGCGCTCGGCGGCGACGATCCGATCCCCTCCCTGCACCACGCCCACCGTGCCATCCAGCAGCTTGGCCGGACAATGCAGGGGATGGTCAGCGACTTGCCGCCGGAAGGGCCAGGCCAGGCGGCGATCGATGATTTCCGCCGGGTCCTTTATGGGCTGGAGGCTATCTCCCGTCTGCATTTCGCCCAGGAGGAGGAGGTTTACCACGCCCTGGCCGACCCGCAGCACGGCAATGCCGGCAAGCGTCAAGCCCCCGGAGAGGCCAAGGTTCCGGCCGTCAAGTTGCCCTCGTAACGGGCGGCCGTTTCAAACGAACAGAAAATCGTTTGCGGTCAGCGATGCGGGCAGGACGCCCTGGATCAGCAGCGAGGCGCTGCTGTCCAGCGTGATCAGCGTGCCGCCAGCGGAAGCGGTGCTGTGCGCCTGGATGTCGCCGAATCCGGTGAATTTCGCAGCGGCGAATTCGATCAGGTCGCGCGCCGGATTGAAGCCGCTGATCGCATGCGCGCCGGCGGCATAGCTGGTGAACACGAACATTTCGTCCTGCGCCGCCAGGGCCGTCAGGGTGCCATTGCCCGTAGCGCCGCTGATGAAGCGCATGCCGTCACTGCCGATGGTATGCCAGCTTGACCCGAAGCTGCCGATGGCACCGCCGCCGATCAGCCGGGTGCCGTTCATTTCCCAGATGGCCACCGTGCCGTCGTCGTTCTGCCAGAGGATATCGGCGCGGCCAGTGCCGTAATAGTCCCCCGTGCCCTTCACGTGCCAGCCCGGCCCGTTGTTGCCGACCAGCCCGCCGCCGATCAGCTGGGTGCCGTTCATCTCCCAGATGACCACCGCGCCATTGTCGTTCTGCCAGAGCAGGTCGGTGTGGCCGTCGCCGTAGAAATCGGCGGCGCCCCGGACATGCCAACTCGGCCCGTTGTTGCCGACCAGCCCGCCGCCGATCAGCGTAACGCCGTTCATCTCCCAGATCGCCACCGCGCCGTTGTCGTTCTGCCAGACGATGTCCGACAGGCCATCGCCGTTGAAGTCCCCGGTAGCGCGGACATGCCAGCTTGGCCCGTTATTGCCGACCAGGCCGCCGCCGACCAACTGGGTGCCGTTCATCTCCCAGATGGCCACCGCGCCATTGTCGTTCTGCCAGAGAATGCCGGATTTGCCGGTGCCGTAGAAATCCCCCGTCGCCGAGACATGCCAGGCCGGCCCGTTGTTCCCGACTACCCCGCCGCCGATCAGCGCGGTGCCGTTCATCTCCCAGATCACCACCGTGCCGTCGTTGTTCTGCCAGAGGATGTCGGTCTTGCCGTCGCCGTTGAAGTCGCCGTTGCCCTTGATGATCCAGCCCGGGCCCGGGTTGGCGAAGGCGCCGCCGCCGACCAGGCTGGTGCCGTTCATCTCCCAGATCACGCCCATGCCGTTGTCGTTCTGCCAAACGACGCCTGAGCGGCCATCGGAGAAGAAATCCGAAGCCGTCGGGCCTTTGACAAGTTTCTGCAGATGAATGCTGGTGGCACCGGCAGCCGTCGGGCCGAATGCGAAGTTGCCGGGCGCATAGCTGCCACTGAGGGCGAGCGTGGTGAGAGCCGTGCCGCCGTTGAGCAGTGTCAGCATGCCCGTGCTGGCGCTGGTGGCGGTGTAGGTGAGCCCGGTGGCGGGAGCGG